>CAZWID010000074.1:0-5767 GCA_964634065.1 uncultured Oscillospiraceae bacterium
TCTTGTCTTCGTACATTTTGAATCCTCTCTTTTGAAAAACTTGCCTATCGGCTTTTATGTGCGTCAGCCATAGCTGATAACGCCTGAATTAAGATTTTGCGCCAGCTTGCGCCTTATTCTCTGAATTGCATTGTCAACTGATTTGACCGTTTTGCCGCTCTGCTCTGCTATTTCTTCATAGCTCAAGCCTTGGAGATACAGGTCGAGAACCTTACTTTCCATCTGGGAAAGATTTTTTCTGAAGTATTTTTGCAATTCATCTTTGTTCTCTCTGGCCAGAACCTGCTCTTCAGGTGTTCTCCGAAAAAATTCGGTGTATGCCAACAGGGGGAGCTTGGATTCGTCTGAGAGTATTTCTTCGAGTGATTGACCGTCATTTATCGGTTCGTGTTTTTTGCTTGTTGCGGATTTAACAGCAGAAAAGAGTCTGTTTCTTATGCAAAGCTCTGCATAAGTTTTAAAAGATGCATTTAAATCGGGATCATACCGTCTGATTGCGGAAAGGAGACCCAACATTCCCTCTTGAATGAGATCCTCCGGAGTACCTCCCGCAAGGAACAAAGGTCTTGAGCAGATACGCACAAGGCGCATATATCTTATGACAAGCTGTTCCTCCGCTTCCCTGTCGCCGCCGGACGAAAGCACCAGTAATCTATTGTCTTCAAGCTGTGAGTAATTAAGCATTAAAACATATTTCCTAAATAATCTATTATATTATATCTCAAAGATACGGAAAGTCAATAGAAAAAGCGCAAAATGTCCCAAATTACAGGGATAAAATTCCTATAATTCGAGTTCCTGCTGTCCCGTATACGGAATTTTCAGGTGCGAGTACGCCTTTCGGGTGACACAGCGTCCTCTCGGTGTTCTCGTCAAAAAGCCTTGTTGGAGCAAATACGGTTCATATACGTCCTCTAATGTAACGGAATCCTCATTTATCGTTGCCGCAAGTGTTTCCAATCCAACGGGACCTCCGCCGTAAAATTCAATTATACTGCCAAGCATTCTTCTGTCGAGTGCGTCGAGTCCGAGCTTGTCGACCTCAAGACGCGACAGTGCCATATCCGCAACGGGCTTTGTGATAACACCGTCGGCCCTGACTTGAGCAAAGTCTCTGACTCTGCGAAGCATCCTGTTTGCGATTCTCGGTGTTCCTCTGGAACGTGATGCTATTTCCATTGCACCTTCGGTTTCAATAGATATACCGAGTATCCCCGCGGAACGTAAGACAATATTGCAAAGCTCCTCGGGTGTATAGAGCTCAAGCCTGAGTGTTACACCGAATCTGTCACGCAGCGGAGCGGTAAGCTGTCCCGATCTCGTTGTCGCTCCGATAAGCGTAAATTTAGGCAATTCGAGATGGATTGAATTTGCCGAAGGACCCTTGCCGAGAATTATATCAATAGCGTAATCCTCCATCGCCGGATAAAGTATTTCCTCATAAGCGCGGTTCAGGCGATGTATCTCGTCGACAAAAAGTATGTCGCCCTCATTGAGATTTGTCAGCATTGCAACAAGGTCACCGGGTTTTTCAATTGCAGGTCCCGAGGTGATGCGCATATTGACGCCCATCTCATTTGCGATAACTGCTGCAAGCGTGGTCTTGCCGAGTCCCGGAGGTCCGTGAAGGAGAACATGGTCAAGCGGTTCGTTTCTCATCCTTGCCGCATCTATAAAAACGCTCAGATTATCCTTGGCTTTGATCTGCCCGATATACTCAGTAAGGGTTTTGGGGCGCAGACTGCCCTCTCCCGAGTCCTCTGGTAAAACGGAGGAGGTGGTCACCACGGACTGCTCATCGAGTCCTTCAGAAAAGTTTATGCTCATACACTGCCTCCTACTTCATAAGATTTTTAAGCGCAAGCTTCACGATCTGCTCCGTCGACATTCCCGTAACATCCAAGCTGCCGATAGCGGTATTTATTTCCGAAGCGGAGTAGCCGAGAACCATCAGAGCCGTCACCGCATCGTTTCTCGCGCCGCGTTCCATCGGAGCAACCATTGCAGGCATCGATGCGGCAGTCACTCCCGCCTCCTTACCAAGCTTATCCTTGAGTTCAAGTATAAGCCGCTGCGCGATCTTTTTTCCGACACCGGGTGCGGCTGTGATTACTTTTTCGTCGCCGTTCATCACTGCCATCGCAAGTGCTTCCGGAGTGCACGAGGACAAGATCGCCTGCGCCGCTTTCGGTCCGATTCCGGACACTGTAAGCATCATTTCAAAGCAGCGTTTTTCGCTGAGAGTATAGAAACCGTAGAGGTCAAAAGCATCTTCCTTTATGCACTCCGATATATACAGCTTTGCACCTTCGTTTATTTTAAGGCGTGAGAGCGTATTTGCAGTCGTGTTTACGGCATAGCCGACACCGCCGCAATCGACAACGGCGAGGTTCATTTCGATATCGGTAATTACGCCTTCTAAATGGTAGAACATACCGTATTTCCATCCTTTCCTGCCAAAAGAGAGGTTGAGCTCCTTGCATGACATACCGCAAGAGCAAGAGCATCAGCAGCATCATCGGGCTTCGGCGCGGCAGGCAGCGAAAGCAGTCTTTTGACCATGTCGATCACTTGACGCTTCTCCGCCCTACCATAACCCGCAACAGCTTGCTTAACCTGAAGCGGCGTGTATTCATAAACGGGAACACCGCTTTGATATGCAGCTAAAAGTATGACGCCTCTTGCGTGAGAAACGGCAATTCCCGTAGTTATATTTGTGTTGAAAAACAATTCTTCGACCGATATTACGTCCGGCTCAAACTGAGATATCAGCTCTTTCATATCCGAAAATATCCTATCGAGTCTCGATGACAGAGAGGTGTGTGCAGGTGTGCTTATTATCCCGCAGCCGACAAGTCCCATTCTGTTCTTTTCGGTATCGACAATACCGAAGCCGACAGTCGCAAGTCCCGGATCAATTCCTAAAATTCGCAAAACAATCACCTATTTTGTTATTCTATCACTTCCCGCATTATTAGGCAAGTAAAAAAGACCGCATCCGTGTTTGATGCGGTCTTTTGCGATTGCTCACGCTCTCGGGTGAGCTTTATTGTATACATCTTTCAGCTGCTTTTTAATGAGCTGAGAATAAATCTGTGTTGAAGAAATATCGGCATGACCGAGCATTTCCTGTATCGAATGTATATCTGCTCCGTTTTCGAGAAGATGGGCTGCAAATGAATGTCTGAGCGTATGCGGCGTAATGGTTTTTTCAATATGGGCCTTTTGCTGATAAGACTTAATTATTTTCCAGAATCCCTGTCTTGACATTCGCTCTCCGCTTACATTCACGAAAAGTGCCTGCTCCGTCGGAAGTGCTATCATTTGCGGACGTATAAACTCAATATATTCCGTCAAGGCTTTAACCGCAGTCGGATAAAGCGGAATAAAGCGTTCCTTATCCTTGCTCTTGCAGCGAATATAACCGGCGGAGGTATTGACATCGGCAATATCAAGTGAAATAAGCTCGCTGACTCTTATACCCGTCGCATAAAGCAACTCAAGCATTGCCCTGTCGCGGTAGCCCTTAGCATCGGTGCAGGAGGGCTGCTCAAGGAGGAGTTCAACCTCCTTACTCGTAAGAATCTGCGGCAGCTTCTGCGTCGTCTTATCCGGAACTATCTTTGTTGCGGGGTTTTCGCTTATAAAGCCCTCGGTCACAAGCCATGAATAGAAGCACTTCAAAGACGCAATCGCTCTCGATACCGTTGCTACCGATTTTCCGTTACCTTTGAGCCACGCAATATATGCAGAGAGTTCTTCGTCCGTTGCCGTGTCAAGAGTCTCTCCGACATGAGTATCAAGATAGTCGGCAAGCTGCCTTATATCGCGAAGATAAGAGCTGAGGGTGTTTTGCGATGCTTTTTTGACATCCGTCAGATACTTGTTGAAGTTTTCGATGCAGATGGTATTAAGCATTCATATACCCCCCTTTCGATAGAATTATTAAAAATTCGACGTCAGAAAACAGACAAGCCAAATCGATATCAGCATAAGGACAAGAATCAGTGTGGCAAAGATGATGAGCCGCAAAAGACCCGACATGATATTGCGATCACGGCGAAGCGCAGTAACTACCGACGAATGAAATACAAGCTCAATTTGCGAAAATAAGACAAACGCAAACGAAAAAATAAATGTTAGCAGAAACTCAAAACTAATATGTAGCAGACTTATGTCACCGCCGGATATCTCACCTAAGCAAGACCAAGCGGACGGCATCCATGAGCCCAAGGCACAGCCAACAAATAAGATAAAGAACGGCGAAATAAAAGTCAAAGATGAAATGACCAGTAAAATAAACAGAAAAAAGCAACCTAAAGAACAAAGCAAAAATGGTTCAAAACGCAAAGCTTCGGACATGGTGTAAGCCAAGCCGCTCAAAGTATTATCAAAGGCAAAGAATATAACAGAGCCGACAAAAAAGGCAGAAAACGCAAGAAAACAGCCTATATACGTTACAGAAAAATCGGCTTTGCGTATGCTCTTTTTGATTTTTTTCAACATTTCCCCTCCGTACAGAATGCACAGAGAGAATAACTGTCTACTTTACATAATTACCAACATGGACAATATAATACAAATTCCCTCTGTAATCAAGTGTTTTTCTGAAATTTGATGAATTTTGTTAATTATGACCGCATATTATGTTAACAGTATTATGTTAACCATGGATACCATGGTTGCGAAAGCCTTGACATCTCGGGCATTATTGCGCAACATTTTGTTATCCGCCGACTGTTTAGTCACTATATATAGGTAATCACAATAATTATGTCAACCAAATCGCATTATTACAGTTTGTTATAATATTTTTTGCGTTTAGTTTTATTTCGTTGCTTTTTGTTACTTTTGCATAAACGCAGGAAAATACCTACAGTTGCTCCGCCTGCGCCGCAAAGTATAATTCGTGCAAGCTCGCCTGTCTCAATTCCGTTCCCGTTGATTGCAAATGCAAATGCGATGACAGCCAGAGTGAATACAGTGCAGGATATCAGCACCGTTACCCCTCTCCCCTCTCCCGACACTCTGCCCGCTATAACACCGCACACGGACGCCGAAAACAGATTTATCGCGATGACGGTCGGCTTTACCGTATTTATCTTCATCACTTCTTTTTCTATCAGTAGTGAGTATATCAGTAAAAGAATTACCGCACAGACTACTCCGCCTACAACCGCTTTTATGATTCGTTCTCCTTTGCCTGTCCTGTTTTTCTTGTTTTTTGGATACATAAAAAAATCCTCCGACGAATGATGCTTTGTACATCATATTGCGTCGGAGGGTTTTTATGCCTCTTGCTATTTACTTTTTGGCAGGCTCGGGTTTTGCGCTCTCGTTGGTTCCGATAGCGGATTTCTTGAACTGAACACGAACTCTGTCTTCACCGGTTTCGATAGTAACATCGTCATCGGTAACATGAACGACCTTGCCGATCACACCGCCAATGGTAACGATATTGTCACCGACCTCGACATTATTACGCATTTCCTCTATCTTCTTCTGTCTCTTTTTTTCGGGTCTTATCATAAGAAGCCACATAAGAAGGAAGAAGCCGACGAGAAGAAGGATCATGGAAAGGCTGTTGCCGTTATTGCCTTCCATTGTTACAAAATTAAGCATAGAATAAACTCCTTTTAAAAAATAAGCAAGCTAATTATACATAATCAAAAAGTATTTTGCAATAGTCTTATATCCTTGTATCGAGAATTTTTGAATAATTATTTCTGAATTGTTCAAAATCTCCGTTATCAAGGCTGTTTCTGAT
>CAZWID010000075.1:0-5732 GCA_964634065.1 uncultured Oscillospiraceae bacterium
GTCCCATGAGTAAATACTCAGGCTACATGGATAAAGTCGCACTGTTTGACCTCTCTACAGGCAAGCTCGAAGACTATCCGTGGAGCGACAAAGACAAAGAACTCTACATAGGCGGCAGAATCATGGCTGCCAAGATCCTCTATGACAATCTGTCCGGCACAGAGGAAGCCTTATCCGCGGAGAACATTATAGTCATCTCCACGGGTCCCCTCACCGGTACAGGCGCACCCAGCTCCACCAGATTCAACATCTCCGCAATCTCTCCCGTGACCGGTGCCGTCGCCTCCGTAAACTGCGGCGGACATTTCGGCTACTATCTCAAGAAGGCAGGCTATGACGCACTTGTGCTCAAGGGCAAGTGCCCCGATCATTCATGGCTCGAGATCTATAACGACAGCTTTGTTCTGCACGATGCGGACAGAGAAGGCGTTTGGGGTCAGCGCGTTTCCGAGACACAGCAGAGCGTTCACGATATCCTTGACAGAGATTACGGCTGCCGTGCAAAATGCGGCACCGTCGTCGTCGGTCCCGCGGGCGAAAATCTCGTGTCCTGTGCAAGCGTGTTCGATCAGGAGCGTGTCGGCGGCAAGGTCGGCATCGGCGCGGTATTCGGTGCGAAGAATCTCAAGGCGATAAGCGCAAGCGGCAACCATGTCGTTCCCGTTGCGAACGAGAAAAAGAACATGGCATGGAACAAGAAGTGGGTCAAGTACCTCCGTGAGCATCCCTTCACCGGCGCAAAGCTTCCCGAGCTCGGCATAAGCGGTCTGCTCGGCGGCATCGTTCCCAAGGGACTGCTTGCCGAGAAGTGCGGTGAGGACGATAAGCTCTGCGCAGAAAAGCTCTCCGACGGCTTTGAGGTCGTGAGCCATCCCTGCCTGTCCTGCCCCGTCAAGTGTGCACGCACCGTTTCGGTAAACGGCACCTGTGCCAAGGCAGAAGAGCTTTCCGCACTCGGCTTCCTTGCGGGCGGCAATGTCGGCTCCGCCGTCAAGTGGCTTTCCGAAATCGACGAGCTCGGTCTCGATGCGGTATCCGCCGCAAACGCGGTCATGGCCGCCATCGATGCAGGCAAGAGCATTGACCTTAAAAACGGCGACGCAATGTCCGCACTTTGGGAGGACCTTGCATACGGTCGCGGCATCGGAGCGGAGCTTTCCTGTGACTGCAAGTCGAACGCTCTTGCCCCCATCGTTTCCGCACCGAGCACCGCTTTGGAGCGTTACCTCGGCATAGACCTTGCAGCTCACGCACCCAAGGTCAGAGCGGAGGTCTCCGTGCTCATGCAGAATATTTCCGAAATGATCTCCGCAACGGGTCAGTGCCTCTTTACGGGCTATGCAATGCTTCCCGCAAAGCTTGCTTCCGATCCCGCAGCGGCAAATAAGCTCATCGCACAGGCGGCTCCGCTGCTGAAGTTCGTGAACAAGAACCCTGAGCTGCTGTTCTTCCCCATTGCCTCCTTCTATCAGGATCGCGCAATGAAGAACGCCGTCGGCATGAAGATGACGGTCGGCAAGTACCTTCGCTGCGGCGAAAGAGGCTATACTTTGGAGCGCGGCATAGACGCTGCCTTCGGTGTATCCGCTGCCGCAGAGAGCGATGACGACAAGGCATACCTTGCCGCAAGAGGCTGGGACAAGACCGGCGTTCCCTCGGATAAGGCTTTGGCAAAACTGAAAATCAGGAAAGGTAAATCGTAAGGTCATTCGACCGTAGCGAGATAACTATTAAGGATGTCACGATTGTGCCCGTAATAGCAGGAGGTTAATAAATGTCACATAAAATTACCGATAAATGCAAGGGCTGCGACGATTGCGCCGAGATCTGCCCCGTAAGAGCGATCAGCGGCGAAATGAAGGAGCAGCATGAGATCGATCCCAATCGCTGTATCGACTGCGGAGCCTGCTGCAACGTCTGCGAATACGAGAGTATTCTTGACCAGTTCGGCAAGCCCTCGAAATACGTTCCCAAGGAGCAGTGGAAGAAGCCCGTTATCGACACGGCACTGTGCAACGGCTGCTCCGTCTGCATTGAGGAGTGCCCGACCTACTCTCTCGAGCTGAGCCTCCCCACCGCAGTAGGCGACCACAACGTCTACTCCCACCTTGCAAGACCCGACGATTGCAACAGCTGCGGCTTCTGCGTGCGCCATTGCCCCGTCGGAGCGATAGAGCTCAAGTAAATATTCCGAAAAGTCGGCAAAGGAGCACCTTTTGCCGACTTTTTCTTCTTTTTAATCCCTACCCGAAAACTTGGATTTGCAATTTTCAAAAGATATGATACAATGCTCTTTGTCAGAAATTTTTCTGTAGAATACGTATACTACATAGGAGGTTACATCATGGCATTTGTTATCGGTAATGATTGCGTTTCCTGCGGCACCTGCAAGGAAAACTGCCCCGCTGAGGCTATCTTCGAGGGCGACGGCAAGTTCGAGATCGATCCCGAAAAGTGCGTTTCCTGCGGCACCTGCGCAGAGAACTGCCCCGTAAAGACCATCAAGAACGACGAAGAGTAATTGTGAAAAATAAAAAGCGCACCGCTTCGGATGAGGCGGTGCGCTTTTTCATCGTTGCGATTGACTTTATTACGCCGAAATTATATAATAATTTTTTAAAGGATGGGAGCATATATGAATCGAGAACAGTTTATGCGAAAATTCGATAAAGAGGTGTTGGGCTTTGGTGACAGAAAGCCGACGCTGCTTTTGCATAGCTGCTGCGGTCCCTGCTCCGGCTCCGTCATCGAGCTTTTATGCAAGTATTTCGATGTTACGCTTTTGTGGTATAACCCCAATCTCTGGCCCGAATCGGAATACGAAAAACGCCTCCTGACACTCAAAAAGCTCATGCACTGCATGGAAAGCGACGGTCTCGGAAATCCGAAGCTCACCGTGCTCCCGTGGCGGAGTGAGGATTATTTTTCGCAGATAAAGGGACTCGAGAACGAACCCGAGGAGGGTAAACGCTGCGAAAAGTGCTTTGCGATCCGACTTGAGGAGACGGCAGCCTTTGCCGCCGCTCACGGCTTTGAATATTTCTGTACGACGCTGACGGTGTCCTCGAGAAAGGATGCCGTCGTGATAAATGCGATAGGCAGAGAATGTGCCGCAAGGCACGGTGTCAAGTGGCTGCCGTCGGAGTTTCGCAAGCGTGAGGGCAACCACCGCTCCATGATACTTGCGGAAAAATATGAACTGTATAGGCAGAAATACTGCGGATGCGTCTTTAGTTTAAACTAACGGGGCATAAGCTTTATATATGACAGCGAAAAACTGCCCATTGAGTTCATGTCGGCTGCCGATACCGCACTGTGATCGCCCATAGGAAGCACCGAACCTTTATTGTTTTTTGTTGTCGGCTCATCGAATAAACGGAGGAAAATTATGAAAAAGCGTCTTATCGTATTACTGCTTGTTTTTGCTATGTGTCTTTCACTTTGCGCCTGCGCCGGTGACGGCGACGCAAAGGGCGAAAACGGGAAAGATAAAAATCAAACGCCGTACACGGTTGCGATTTCCGCAGGCGGCAAGCATACAGTTCAGCTGTATTCCGACGGGTCGGTCGTCGCAACGGGACGAAATGACTGCGGTCAGTGTGATGTCGACGGTTGGACGGATATAATCGCAGTCTCGGCAGGCGGGCTTTACACCGTCGGACTGTGCTCCGACGGCACGGTTGTTGCCGTGGGGCATAATGACTACGGTCAGTGCGATGTCGATGACTGGACGGACATAATCGCAATTTCCGCAGGCGGCGGGCACACCGTCGGTCTGAGAGCGGACGGCACTGCCGTTGCCGTGGGACATAATGACTGCGGTCAGTGCGACGTCGACGGTTGGAGGAATATGATCGCGATCTCGGCAGGAGAAGGGCACACTGTCGGCTTGAGAGCGGACGGCACCGTCATAGCAACGGGATATGATTATTACGGTCAGTGCAATGTGGCTGACTGGAGAGATATAACCGCAATCTCGGCAGGCGGCAGTCGCACCGTCGGTCTGCACTCCGACGGTACTGTCGTTGCCGTGGGATCTAATTACAGCGGTCAGTGCGATGTCGGAGACTGGACGGATATAGTCGCAGTCTCGGCAGGAGGCGGACATACCGTCGGTCTGAGAGCGGACGGCACGGTTGTTGCCGTGGGAAGCAACGATTACGGTCGCTGCGACGTCGGTGACTGGACGGACATAATTGCGATCTCGACAGGAGACGAATTTACCGTCGCGCTGTGCTCCGACGGTACGCTTGTCACGACATGACCCCATACCGCAGTAGTTATCACTGCGGTGAATGCTTTGCACATTACACACATTCAGACATTCAAGGAGCAAGCATGAAAAACAACACAACATATAAACTGGTGACGGCGGCGATCATCGGTGCGCTTTACGCCGTTTTGACCATGCTGCTTGCCCCGATAAGCTACGGTCCCGTGCAGCTTCGAGTTTCCGAAGCACTGTGCGTTTTGAGCTATTTCACGCCCACCGCCGCATGGGGACTTTTCCTCGGCTGCGCCATCGCCAACATATCGAGTACCGCGGGACTGTTTGACGTCATCTTCGGCTCACTGGCAACGCTTATCGCCTGCCTTTTAATGTCCGAGATCGGTAAGCGCATGAAGGATTGCCTCAAGTCACGGATACTTGCGTGCTTTATGCCGGTCATCGTAAATGCCATTATGGTGGGTGCAATGCTCACTGCGGTTTATATAGGAAAGAACCCCATAGAATACCCCGGCGTATTCGCCGTGTGTGCCGCTCAGGTGGCACTGGGCGAAATACCCGTTATGTACATTTTGGGTCTGCCGCTTATGAGCAGACTTGCCGGTTCGAAAATAATATGCATGATAGGAGCGAAATGAAATGAGAGATTACGCAAAGGAATTTTCCGAAAGAGTGAGCTACATAAGGGAGCTCGTCGAAAAGAGCGGCGTCGACGGTATCGTATACGGCAACTCCGGCGGCAAGGACTGCGCTCTTGTCGGCATACTGTGCAAATTTGCCTGCGAAAACACCGTCGGCATCATGATGCCCTGCGCCTCGAAGCGCAACTTTGAGCAGGATATGAACGATGCCAAAGAGGTGTCCGAGCACTTCGGCATACAGAGCAGAGTCATCGACCTCACCGACGTTCGTCAGGTCGAGATAGACAGGCTCAGCGGCATCACGACCCTTACCAATGCCGCAGTCAACAACATTGCACCGAGACTGCGAATGACCACGCTCTACGCCGTTGCCGCAAGCGAGAACCGCCTTGTCGCCGGTACGGGCAACCGCAGCGAAAATTATATGGGCTACTTCACCAAATGGGGCGACGGTGCCTGCGACTTCAATCCCATTTCCGACCTCACCGCGACCGAGGTCATCGAGTTTTTGAAGTGGCTCACCGCTCCCGCCTGCGTCATCAACAAGGCACCCTCCGCGGGACTTTTCGACGGTCAGACCGATGAGAGCGAAATGGGTGTGAGCTATGCGGCGATCGATACCTACATCACCACCGGTGAGGCATCGGAGCGTGACAAAAAGATAATCGACCGCTATCACCGTGTAAGTGAGCACAAGAGAAGCGGCATAAGCGTATTCAAAAAGCTTAATTGAGGAGGCAACATGGAGCATCAGCGCATTTTGATACTTGACTTCGGCGGACAGTACAATCAGCTTATAGCCCGCCGCGTAAGAGAATGCAATGTCTACTGCGAGGTAAAGCCGCACGGTATGAGCATTGACG
>CAZWID010000076.1:0-5720 GCA_964634065.1 uncultured Oscillospiraceae bacterium
TTCCGTTACCTCAACGCTCCCGTTGAGATAGTGGGCAAGGACGGCAAGGTATCCGCACTCAAGGTCGAGATTATGGAGCTCGGTGAGGCGGACGAAAAGGGTCGCAGAAAGCCCGTCGGCACAGGCAAGTTTGAGACTATCGAGGTCGACAGCGTCGTTGCGGCAGTCGGTCAGACCGTCGATTGGGGCACACTCGATGTCGGTAAGCTCGAGACCACTAAGAAGGGTACTGCCGTTGCGGACTCTCTCACTTATCAGACAGCCGAGCCCGATATCTTCGTCGGCGGCGATGTTTACACCGGACCCAAGTTCGCGATAGACGCAATCGCGGCAGGTAAGGAAGCTGCGATAAGCCTCCATCGTTATGTCCATCCCGGACAGACACTCACTATGGGACGTGACCGCAGAGAGTACATTTCTCTCAACAAAGAAAACGCACTCATCGGCACCGATTTCGATCACGGCAAACGTCAGATGGCAGGCTACAGTGAAGCAAAGGCGAAGACCTTCTCCGATGCAAGAGTCACCTTCACAGAGGAGCAGGTACGGAAGGAAGCTGCACGCTGTCTCGGCTGCGGTGCCACCAAGGTCGACGAGTATATGTGCATCGGCTGCGGACTTTGCACCACCAAGTGCAAGTTTGACGCCATCCACCTCAAGAAGGTTCGCGATTGGCACGCCGGCAGCTTTGAGACTCTGCCTATAAAGCTTGCGGAGGGTCTTGTCAAGCGTGGCGTTAAGATTGCAAAGAGTGCGGTAGAGAAGTAATGCACGAGCTCGGAATATGTGATGCCATGCTCAAAATGCTGCGTGGCATCGTAAAGGACGAAGGACTTGAAGGTGTAAACGGCATAACGGTCGAGGTCGGTATGCTGTCCGGTGTCGTGCCTCGCTTTATGACGGAATGTTGGGAAGCGGTTATCGACGGCACGGAATTTGCCGACACGACGATAACCGTCGAGACAGTTGACGGTATTGCCAAATGTCTCGATTGCGGGACGGAGTTCACGGCGGATCTCGACGATTTGCGTTGCCCCGACTGCGGCGGCAATAAGCTGACACCGATCTCCGGCAGAGAGCTCACCATCAAGGAAGTCCAAGCGTATTGAATTTAAGGACAGATGTTTATCGCATCTGTCCTTTTTCTTCTTGTGATTTTGCGTTGAATATTGTATACTGTATACGTCGATAAAAACGAAAAGGAGCGATCAATATGAAAGCCAAAAAGCTTATATCCCTTTTGCTTTGCCTCATACTGATGCTGGCACTGAGTGTTCCGGCATTCGCAGCGGATTTTTCGGATACGAAAGGTCACTGGGCGGAGGACGAGATCTCGAGAGTTGCGGATGAGGGCATAGTAGGCGGTTATCCAGACGGCAGCTTCAGACCGGAGAACAACATAACCAGAGAGCAGTTTGCAAAGGTAGTCGCAAACTTCATGGGCTACACCGAAAAGGGCGACGTAAGTATGTACCCCGACGTGAATCCCAATGGCGGACTTACGCCGTATGTGGCAATGTGTGTTGAAGCAGGCGTTCTCGGCGGCTTCCCCGACGGTACCATGAGACCCGGTGCATACATTACCCGTGAGCAGGCTGCCGCAATGCTGTGCAGAGCATTCAAGCTTCAGACAGCCGGTCTGTCCACGACGTTTAAGGACAGAGCGACCATAACCGCAAAGCTTGACCCCGAAGTCGCGGCACTTGAGCGCACCGGACTCATCACGGGCTTTGCCGACGGCAGCTTTAAGCCGAAGGCGAATCTCACAAGAGCACAGATGATGGTTATAATCAGCAGACTTCTTGTCGATGCCGACGGCAATTTCATCACTGCACAGCTCATTAACAACAACGGTACGGAGACGGTTACAGTCGATGCCGTTGCGTTTAACGATTATTCATTGAGAATCAACGTCCCCGATAAGAATATCAGTGCCGACAAGGTGACGGTCAAGGCAAAGATCGAGCAGCTTCCCGGCAGTCTCGGCTCATTCGGCAGTATTATCAGCAGCATGATCGGTGAGATAAACGAGGAAATCGAGACGGGAGCAACAGGCATCTATGCCATTAAAGACTATGCCTACAATGCATTCCGCTTCAATTTCGGCACAGTTCACGTTGACGTAAACGGACTCAAGTGCATATACAATGTCTACAGCAAGCTTCAGAGTGACGGCAGTGTGACCATTCTTTCGACGCCGACAAGCAAGGCTGCCGCCGAGGCTGCTGCGGCACCCATACTCAATTTGGACAACGTCACCATGAATCTTTTCTCCAAGGGTAATTCCGTGACGGTAGCAAACGGCAGCTACCTACAGATTGGAACCGAGAAGCTCTGCTTCAATCCCGATTACACGGGCAACCTTACGCTTGACCTTTCGGCATCCTCCGATGTTGAAGCTGCGGCAAAGTCCGCACTCACGGTCACAACCGGAAACACCGAGAAGAATCAGGTCACGCTGTTTATAAAGGCGGGCACCGCAATAGCGACCGAACAGGGAACGATAACCCTCAAGAAGAACATCACCGTAACGCTTGACGGTTTGATCGGTGAGTATGACGGAACATTGTCCGCACTGCAGTCCGGAAATATCCCCGATGTATACAAGCTCGTTGTTCTGCTTAATGACCTTCTTGACTCCTACAGTGGCACGGTGCTTTATCTCAACGTAAAGATCGCATAAGAAATCTCTAAAAGTAGGCACGGGAAACCGTGCTTACTTTTTTGTTGTCAATATCGCACTGCTGTGGTAAAATATAATTTAAATTGTACTTATGTGGTGTGCTATGCTGGATAGATTGAAAGCAATTGAAAACAGATATCAGGAGACCGAGAGCAGAATGGCAAGCGGTGAGCTGTATTCAGACCCCACTGCCTATGCCGCCTGTGCAAAGGAGCTTCATGAGCTTGAGCCCATCGTCAATGCCTACCGTGCATATAATACGGCGACGGGAGATATGGCATCGGCAAAGGAGATGCTGAACGATCCCGAGCTTCATGAGCTTGCACTCGAGGAATACGCCGATGCAAAGCAGCGCAAGGATAAGCTTTTCGATGAGCTGACGCTTATGCTCCTTCCCAAGGATCCCGATGACGACAAAAATGTCATCGTCGAAATAAGGGGTGGTGTCGGCGGAGAGGAAAGTGCACTGTTTGCCCGTGATCTTTACAGAATGTATTCCATGTACGCCGAAAAGCAGGGTTGGAAAACGGATATCGTCAACATCAATGAGACGGAGCTTGGCGGCATAAAGGAGATATCCTTTGTCGTTGAAGGCGGCGGTGCATATTCAAGACTCAAATTCGAAGCGGGAGTCCACCGCGTCCAACGTGTACCGGAGACCGAGTCCGGCGGCAGGATACACACATCGGCTGCAACCGTTGCGGTGTTGCCGGAGGTGGATGAGGTCGAGTTTGAAATTAACCCAAATGAGTTAAGGATCGACACTTTCAGAGCATCGGGAGCAGGAGGTCAGCACGTCAACAGAACCGAAAGTGCGATACGCATAACGCATTTGCCTACGGGAACGGTTGTCGAATGTCAGGACGAACGAAGCCAGTATAAGAATAAAGACAGGGCGATGAGCATACTCAGATCAAAACTCAGAGAGGCGGAGAAGCAGCGTCGTGATTCGCTCCTTGCGGCAGAGCGCAAAAGCCAGGTCAGATCCGGCGACAGAAGCGATAAGATACGGACGTATAACTTTCCGCAAAGCCGTGTCACCGATCACAGACTCAGCGGAGACCGCCGCAGCTTTAATATTTCCGCGGTAATAGACGGAGACCTTGACCCGATAATAGACGAGCTCAAAAGCATGGAGCAGGCGGAAAAACTAAATGAAAACAAAGGTGTTTAAAGAGAATATAAGCGATGCTGCAAAGCTCATACAACAGGGAGAGCTTGTTGCCGTTCCGACGGAAACGGTCTACGGTCTTGCCGGAAACGGACTTTCGGAGGAGAGCGTGGCAAAAATATACGAGGTAAAGGGCAGACCTGCCGTAAAGCCGCTTGCACTCATGGTGCATGACGAGACCGCGATGGAGAGCTTTTGCACCGAAGTGCCGCCGCAGGCACATACGCTTGCAAAACGCTTTTGGCCGGGACCGCTCAGCATCGTTTTAAAAGCAAAGCCCATTGTGCCCGATATCGTTCGAGCGGGAGGGGAGACGGTCTCTCTCCGTTGCCCCGACCATGAGCTGACGCTAAGGCTCATAGATGAGGCAAAGCTTCCTCTTGCGGCACCCTCTGCCAATCCGTCGGGTGAGCCCAGTCCAAAAAATGCCGATACGGTCACAAAGTATTTTGACGGGAAGATCGCCGGAGTGATAGACGGCGGCGAATGCGGTATAGGTACCGAGTCGACCATCATCGACATGAGCAAAGCTCCCTACAAGATACTCCGCCTTGGAGCTCTTACAAAGGGCGAGATCGAAGAAGCACTGTTTAATGAAATGAAGCTCATCGGCATAACGGGTGGAACGGGATGCGGCAAGACGACTGTACTGAAAGAGCTGGAGAATATGGGAGCCTATGTAGTGGATTGCGATGAGCTTTACCATGAGATGCTCGGATTTTCCGAAGAACTGCTAAGCGATATTGAAGCTGCATTTCACGGAACGTTGACAGACGGCAAACTTGACAGAAAGCGTCTCGGCGAGATGGTGTTTTCCGATCCCGAAAAGCTTGGGATACTCAACTCGATAACCCACAGACATATTTCCACCGAGGTCGAAAAGCGGCTGAAAGCAAGTGCAATGCAAGGCTATACACTTGCCGCGATAGATGCAATAGCACTCATGGAAAGCGGAATAGGCGAAAGCTGCGATTTCATCATCGGCGTCGTTGCGGATGAGGAGATAAGGGCGGAGCGTATCATGAAGCGCGACGGCATAGACAAATCGTATGCAATGCTCCGTATCCGTGCCCAAAAGCCGAGAGAATACTTTGAAAACAACTGCGACCATGTGATTGAGAACAACGGCACGGAAGCGGAATTTATAAGCAAATTCAGAAAATTATATAAGGAAGTAATCGAAAATGGATGAAATCAAAAAAGAATTATTCTACGAACAGAAAAACGGCTATGACCTCATCGACACCGATGAGCGTCTCAAAATGGAGGAATACAGTGCGGGGTATATGAACTTCCTGAACGAAGCCCGCACCGAGCGTGAGGCGGTAAAGCTTGCGATCGAGATGGCGGAGGCGAAGGGATTCCGTGAGTATGAATACGGCATGGAGCTGAAAGCGGGCGACAAGATCTACCGCAACAACAGAGGCAAGGCACTTATGCTTGCCGTTATCGGTGATAGCTGCCTTTGCAAGGGTGCCGTGATTGCCGGTGCCCATGTCGATGCACCTCGCATCGATCTCAAGCAGAAGCCTCTTTACGAGACCGACGAGCTTGCGTATTTCAAGACCCATTACTACGGCGGCATTAAGAAGTACCAGTGGGTGACCATTCCTCTGGAGCTTCACGGTGTCGTTGCACTAAAAAACGGTGAAGTCATCGATGTCGTGATCGGCAGAGATGCAAGCGATCCTCAGTTTGTTATAACCGACCTTCTTCCGCACCTTGCCAAGGACCAGAACGCAAAGACCCTTGCCGAAGGCATCACAGGTGAAGGACTCAACATACTCATCGGCAGTGCACCTTACGCCGGAGAGGGCAGCGACAGAGTTAAGCTTGCCGTTATCAGCATACTCAATGACCGCTACG
>CAZWID010000077.1:0-5703 GCA_964634065.1 uncultured Oscillospiraceae bacterium
ACCATAGGGGGTCTGTTTTTTTCTATTGTCCGTTTTTACCGGACTTGTTCAATGCTTGCAGACTGCTTTTTATATTCTTCATATTCGGTTTTGGTCTATGCCGCATCGACAATGCCTTTAACAAAGTCGTATATGTCGCTTACCGTATCGGGTGTAAACCAATCGCTGATGCTGTTTTCGCCTATGTTGATTATCGCACCGTGTGCTCCGTTCAGGCTTTCGACGAAAAGTGCCCAAAGTCTGTCCCCGTCGGCACTGCTCGCTTCGACTATCTCGAAAACATAGCCTATGTTCTTCGCGACATCGGAGGTGTCATAGTATTCGCAAAGCTTATCGTAGAAGTCGGATACCGCACTGGTAAAGCTTAAAAGATCGTCATAATCAAGCTCGTCAAGTCCCAAACCGTCGACATATTCGCTCGGTACGACTCCCGCCGCCGTGCCTATCCTGTAAATCAAATCGGGAAGCTCGGTATATTCAAACATTTGGTTTATCGTCTGAATATTGTTTTCCGCAAGTAGGGCAAAGTCGAAATCGGCATACTTGTCACATATTTTTTCAAGCAGCAGTGCCCTGCCGTCGCTCATCGAATATTCCTTTGCAAGCTCGGAAAGTTTTCCGTCATACTCCATTATCTGACTGAGTATCGACATTCCGTAATCCACGCTCTCGGCGTAGGTACATACCGATTCGACAAGCTCGGCTCGCATGGTCTCCGCCCGCTCCGCATCGTTATCAAGTACCGTTATGAGCATCGAGTTTTTGAGCTGCGTTATATAACCGTGCTTCTGCAAGATCTCCACCGTTTGGACTATCGCCGTTTCGCAGTCCTTGCCGACCACATTGAGCTCCGCCTGCAGCGATTCGGCATCGTCGTTTTCCGCTATGACCTCGACAACCGTGCCTCTGTCGTTCACCATCAGGCTTATGCTCGGATTCACGTCAATCATAACGACGGAGTTTTGTGCCACGGCGACATTGCTTCGATTCGACTTCAGGCTGACGCTTTCCTCGTCAACGCTGCCGACACCCGCAAGCATCGCCGCCGTTCCGCAGACAACAACGGCTATGCTCGCTGCCATCGCGCCCCAATTTATGCCGCGCTTTCTCCGCCTCGGAGATGCATACATTTCGGCATACAGCTCATTTACATACTTTTCGTCCACAGAGCCTATATTTTTCAGGAGGTATTCACTTTTCATAGGGGTATCCCCTCCTTCATAAAATGCTTTTTCAGCTTGTTCCTCATGCGGAACAGCATCGTCGTTACCTTCGATGAGGACATTCCCTTCATCTCGGCTATCTTATCTATAGGCTCAAGCATCCAATAGCGAAGCATAAACACATTGCGTTCCACAGGATTCAGACCCTCAAGGAATTTATTGAGAGCCTCTCTGATCTCGGCCGATTCCTCGCGGCGGCTCAGTTCATCGAAGCCGGATACACACTCGGACAGCTCATCGAGTGCCACAGGCACTTCGCCGCCGCCTCTTTTGTCGCTCTTTTTGCTGCGCAGCTTATCAAGTGCAAGATTTCGCGTTATCTTTCCGATAAACGATGAAAGCGACTTCGGTTCATTCGGCGGGATGCTTCCCCATGTACGCATATATGCGTCATTTACACATTCTTCGCTGTCTTCATCGTTGCCGAGTATATTAAAGGCTATACGGTGACAGTATCGCCCATATTTTATATCTGTTTCCAATATGGCTTCTTCTGATCGTTCCAGATAAAGCTCTACTATACGGCGGTCTTCCAAAACGGTCTCCTTTATCTTCAATAATAAAGACGGAAAATTACTTTAAGTATCACATTTTTCGGAGCAAAACACAAGTAATTTTTTAATAAATTGTATATTTTCCTTTTTGTATTGAGATGACGGACATTTTGTGCTATATTTTAAAGCATAAAAAATTAACTTGCAGAAAGGATGAGCCTTATGCTGCTCTGTTTTTCCGGTACGGGCAACAGCAGGTATGTCGCAAAGCTTCTTGCGGACGCTTTGGAGGATGAGGTATGCGATCTCAATGAGATCCTCGTTTCCGATTCTCCCGTCTCGTTTGCAAGCGAAAAGCCCTTTGTCGTCATTTGCCCGACATATTGCTACGCCGTTCCCTCCCCCGTTAAAAAGCTTTTGTGCTCGGCAAGCTTTAGCGGCAACACTTCAATGTACTTCATCATGACCTGCGGAGCCGGTATAGGCGGTGCGGGCTATTTAAACTCACGCATTTGCGATAAAGCAGGTCTTGAATACATGGGTACCTCAAAGCTTGTCATGCCGGACAATTACCTTGTCATGTACGAGCCTTCTACCTTCGATGAGGCAAGCGCACTTATAAAATCGCTTCCGTCGAGACTTACGCCCTTATCCGATGCAATAAAAAGCGGCACACCTCTCTCCGGTAAAGGCAATGCCGTTTCCGGTGCGGTAAGCTCCGTCGGCAGCCGTCTCTTTGAAGGCTTTGTCGGTAAGCCGGGCAAATTCTCCGTCAGCTCCGACTGCGTCTCCTGCGGTCTCTGCGAAAAGAGCTGCCCGCTGCACTGCATCACGCTGAATGACGGAATACCGCAATGGAAAAGCGGCTGTATTCACTGTCTTTCCTGCTTATGCGGCTGCCCGAACAATGCCATTGATTACGGCAAAGCCACAAAAGGTCGGCGCCGCCATTACCTGTACCCCGACGGCACATTGAAAAAGTAACACAGAAAGAAGGCAAAACCTTTGAAAACAAGAGTCATTTCCGCAGTCGTCATGCTTATTTTGGTATTCGGCTGCTTCCTCATCTCACCTATAACCCGTACCCTGCTGCTGCTTGCGATATGCATCATGGCAACTTGGGAGACCTGCCGCGTCATAAAAGCCAAAAATATCGACACCTGCCCCGCAATGCTATATGCTTATGCAGTCATCGCCTGTGTGCTTGTATTTTTCGGCAATGACGATGAATATTTGCTTGACGCACTTTTCTTCCTCGCTGTCATAGCAATCACCTTTGCGGGAATATGCAGCGCAAAGCTAAGAGGTCCCGGTGCACTTGCTACCTTAGCCGTGCTTGCGTACCCCGTATTCCCAATCGTGCTTATCATGCGCCTTACCGCACTGCCCGACGGTATGTGGATCCCCGTCTTTGCCATAGGCTGTGTCTCGACGTGGATATGCGATTCCTTCGCTCTGTTCGGAGGTAAGCTTTTCGGCAAACACCATATCGTTCCCCATGTCAGCCCCAACAAGACCCTTGAGGGCTTCATAAGCGGTGCCGTATGTGCCGCGCTGTCCGGTATAGGTCTGTACTTTGCGCTCAGAGCTCACTTTGATACTTCGCTTGCATTCTGCGTTATTACCTCGTTTGTCGCTTCCACTCTCGGACAGATAGGCGATCTTGCCGCTTCGCTCATAAAGCGTATGTCCGGCTTTAAGGACTACAGCAATCTCATCCCCGGTCACGGCGGCGTTATGGACAGAGTCGACAGTCTGTTGTTCTCGATTCCGACGACCTATTTTTGTATGTGCATCGTCGGTCTGATTTGATGAGGAGTATTTTTAATGGAGCTTTCCCTTTCCCTGCTGAAAAAAATGATGCTCGTCGTAAATCCCGTTTCGGGTAGGCGCGCATCTCAACGCAGCCTTTCCGATATTATCCAAATATTTTCCGCTCACGGCTATGCGGTAACGGTATTCCCCACCGCAAAGCAAGGCGATGCAACGGAGTTTACACGCTCCTACGCCAACGATTTCGACGTTTTGGTCTGCATAGGAGGAGACGGGACTTTAAACGAAGTCCTCACCGGTATGCTTCGGGGCTGTGTTGATGTTCCTCTCGGTTACATTCCCTCCGGCAGCACCAACGATTTTGCCGCCTGTCACGGTATCTCCTTCGATATGTGTGCCGCTGCGGAGGCTATCGCAACCGGTAAACCGCACCCCCTCGATCTCGGCAAATTCGGTGATCGTTGCTTCTCTTATGTTGCCGCTTTCGGTATGTTTTCATGGCTGTCGTATACTACACCGCAAAATATGAAGAACAAGCTCGGTCACTCGGCATATCTTATCGACGCGATAAAGGATCTGCCGAAGATAAAGTCCGAGCATCTGCGTTTCATAGTCGACGGCTTTGCCTGCGAGGGTGACTACATCTTCGGTGCGGTCTGTAATTCGACCTCCGTTGCCGGAACGATAACGCTCCCCGGCGATGTTGTCGACACTGCGGACGGTCTGTTTGAGGTATTGCTTGTACGTGAGCCGAGGACCTTATTTGATTTCCAAGAGCTGCTTTTAGGCGTCTTGACACAGGATTACTCATCGCCGTTCCTCGAATTTTTCCAAACCTCATCCGTTTCGGTTGAGGCACCGCCCGATATGGAATGGACACTCGACGGTGAACGCGGCGAGCCGATTCAAAGCATCACGGTCGAAAATCTAAAGCATCGCATACGTCTTATTTATTAAGTATTAAGTTGGCATTTGTTACAAATCGACAAATGCCAACTATTATTATTGTTCATATTTACAAGTAATCTCTTTTGTGCTATAGTATTGCGGTATTATGTTTTCAGGAGATTAAAAATGCAGAAAGATTCTTCTCTCGAAATGTTTGAAAAGGAGCCTATCTCAAAGCTCCTTTTCAAATTTGCTTTGCCTGCCATTGCATCAATGGTGGTCAATTCGATTTACAACATCGTCGATCAGATATTTATCGGACAGGGTGTCGGCGTTTTCGGTAATGCAGCTACCAATTTAACCTTCCCTCTCGTCACCTTCTCCATGGCGATCGGTACCATGATAGCAGACGGTTGTGTCGCATATTTCAGTTTGAAGCTCGGTCAAAAAAACTATGATGAGGCAACGCGAACCATGGGCAACGGTGTCGCCGTGTCACTCATCGGCGGACTGCTGCTGACAATCCTTATGGAGCTTTTCCTTGAGCCGATTCTGCTCCTTTGCGGCGGTAAAAACGTAGATCCGACCACCTTCAAATACGCTCTCGAATACGGCGGTATCACTCTGATCGGCATTCCCTTTGTCGGTATCAGTATGACACTGAACAGTATAATCCGTGCACAGGGCAGTCCGAAATACGCGATGATATCAAATCTCTCCGGCTGCTTTCTGAATGTTATCCTCGACGCATGGTTCGTTCTCGGACTCGGTTGGGGCGTTGCCGGTGCCGCATGGGCTACCGTCATCGGTCAGGCTCTCAATCTCATACTTTGCTGCCTCTATATTCCGCATCTCAAAAGCATTCGCTTTAAGCTTTCGAGTGCAAAGCTTTCCGGCAAAACCGTCGCCGCATTTTTGCCTCTCGGTATATCCAGCTTCTTTACGCAGTTTGCATCGACCGTCGTCGTCATTTGCATGAACAACCTGCTGACTAAATACGGTGCGGAAAGTATTTACGGTGCCGATATTCCTCTTGCCGCACAGGGTATCGTCATGAAGGTCAACTCCATCATCGTCAGCGTAATGGTCGGTCTCGGCATCGGCAGTCAGCCTATTGTGGGCTACAATTACGGTGCGGGTAATTTCAGGCGTGTACGTTCGACATATCTGCGTACCATCACAACGGGACTCATCGTCGGAGTTATCGGTTGGGCTATATTCCAGTTCTTCACTCAGCCGATCATCGATATCTTCGGACAGGAGAGTGAGCTCTATAATCGGTTTGCGCTCAAATGCTTCCACACCTTCCTTGCCGTCATTTTCCT
>CAZWID010000078.1:0-5681 GCA_964634065.1 uncultured Oscillospiraceae bacterium
GTGAGGAAACCGGCGTATCAAAGGAAGTCTCCAACATCGTCATCCCCATCGGTGCAACGATGCACATGGACGGCTCGGCAATGAGTGCCATCGTTAAGGTTGCATTCCTGTTCGGCATCTTCGGTATGGACTTCGGTACGGGGCAGGCGATACTCGCCATCATCGTCGCCGTATTCTCCTCCGTTGCAATGAGCGGCATTCCCGGCGGCGGCGGTACCGGTGAGCTTGTCCTCTGTACTCTGTTCTTCCCCGATCAGCTTGCGGTCGCATTCCCCATTGCACTTGCAATCGGCAACCTCGTCGATCCTCCGGCAACCATGGTAAACTCCGCGGGTGACTACGTTGTGTCCTACATCGTGTCCCGTTACACCGACGGTAAGGATTGGCTTCAGAAGAAGCTCCATGCGGAAAAGTCCGACAACTTGGTTTAAAATTTCATCGGTTTCTCTCCGTTAAGCAAAACACCATGCGACAGCTTGCCGCATGGTGTTTTACTTACTTTTTGCCTTTTTTAAAAAACTCAAATTTCGTTTCGGATATAAATACGGCGATAAAGATGAGCGCAAAGCCGATTACTATCTCGACCGTGAGGTGCTCCTGTCCCAAAGCTATCGACAGCAGCGCGCCGAAAACGGATTCAAGCGTCAGTATCACCGCCGCAGTTGACGGCGGCGTAAACTTTTGTCCTATCGCTTGCAGCATATAACATACACCGGTGCACAAAAGTCCGAGGTAGAGTATACCGAGTATGCTTTCGCTCGGTAATGCAGTGGGTCTCGGCTCGAATATAAGTGCCGCGACCAAGCACCAAAGTCCCGCGACAAATAGCTGAATCACCGTCAAAAGAATGGCATCCTTGCCTTCGAGTGAGCGTGCCGAAACTATTATGTGCACGGCATAGAATATGCCGCTGAACACCGTCAGTGCGTCTCCCTTGTTGACACTGAGATCTCCGTTTAATGAAACGAAGCCAATTCCCGCAAGGCAAACTATGCCGGCGATAATGTTATACTTATCGGGCTTTTTCGCAAACAGCAGCCAACTTACAAACGGTACAAGGACACAGTATGACGAGGTCAAAAATGCGTTCTTACCCGGTGTCGTATACACAAGCCCGTAGGTCTGAATGGCATATGCCATTGCAAGACAGGTGCCCATCAACACTCCGCCTCTTATATATTCCTTATTGATTTTTAACAGTCTTTTGTTTGCGATTATCACAAGCAATGCTACCGCAAGCCCAAATCTAATCGCAAGTACCCAAAACGGCGTTATATGATCCAGCGCCGATTTCAGCACAACAAAGGAGCTTGCCCATATCATCGTTGTCGCAAGCAGTGACAGTCTTCCTATTGCATTTGTGTTTATTCCTTTTTTACTCATAGCTTACCCATATGCAATGCAGCGGCTCTTAGCATCAGCTTCTTTTTCACTCCGCTGTCAAAGCTTATTTCTATCAAATAATCGTTTCCCATCGGACGCATGGTCTCGATGCAGCCCTCACCGAAGGCTGTATGGCACACTCTGTCACCGACGGCGTACTGCGGTTCTTCCTTCTTCGGCGGCTGAGTATGTACCGTCGGTGCAACAATCGGCTTTGCTTTGTAGCTTGGAGCAGGACGGGCAAATTCGCTTTGTACCCTGCTTTTATCGGAATACGAATAGCCCTTGGGTATGCCCCTCTTGTCAATGTGCTCCTCCGGTATCTCGTCGACAAATCTCGAAACACGGTTTGCCGTCGTTTTGCCGAAAAGCATTCTTTGTCTTGCGCAGGTAATGCAAAGCTTTTTCTTTGCTCTCGTCATTGCGACATAGCAGAGGCGGCGTTCCTCCTCCATCTCGTCCTGCTCTCCGATGGCACGGACACCGGGGAATATTCCCTCCTCCATGCCGGGCAGATAGACATTTTCAAACTCAAGACCTTTTGCGGAATGCATCGTCATCATGACCGCACAGTCAGCGTCCTTATCGTAGCTGTCCATATCGGTATACAGTGCGATATCCGCAAGGTAGCCTGAGAGCGTCGCATCTTCGTTTTCTTCTTTATAATTGAGTATGCTCGTACGGAGCTCCTTTACGTTTTCCGCTCTTGTATTGTCCTCAACGGTGTTCTTGTCTTCGAGCATACGGAGGTAGCCCGTCTCCGACAGGAGTGCATCATACAAGAGATCGGGAGCAAGCTCCTCGGACTGTGCTTTGAGCTCCGAGATCATATTTGCAAACATTCGCATTTTCAGCGACGCTCTCGAAAGTTCGGGATATGAATCCGCAGTGCGAAGTATCTCAAACAGTGAGCAATCCCTTTGCTTGGCAAGCTCCGATGCCTTTTCGAGACTCGTTGCACCAATGCCTCTCGGCGGATTATTTACGATCCTCATAAGACGCAGATCATCATCCGGTGATGCAATGACGCAAAGATATGCAAGCATATCCTTGACCTCAGCGCGGTCGAAGAATCCCGTTCCGCCAAACACCTTATAGGGTATACCGCTGCGTTTGAACGCCTGCTCAAGCTGATGCGACTGTGCGTTCATGCGATATAGCACCGCATTGTCACTCCATTTGCCGCCGTTACCGTAAGCGGTCATTATCTGCGACGCTATGTATCTTGCCTCGTCGTGCTCATTGTCGGCGGAATAGAGGGTCAGCATATTTCCCCTGTCCCCGTTTGTCCAAAGTTCCTTGCCTTTGCGCCCTACGTTATTGCGTATGACGGCATTGGCAGCATCAAGTATGTGCGAAGTGCTGCGGTAGTTTTGCTCAAGCCGTATCGTGCGGCAGTTTTTATACTCGTCCTCAAAGGTGAGTATGTTCTCTATCGTTGCGCCTCTGAATTTGTATATACTTTGGTCATCGTCACCGACAACGCAAATGTTGCCCCAACCGTCCGCAAGTGTCTTTGCAAGCAGATATTGGAGGCGGTTAGTGTCCTGATACTCGTCAATGAGAACATAGCGGAAGCGTCTTTGCCAATATTCCCTCACCTCGTCGTTTTCGGTCAAGAGCTTTACGGTGTAGAAAATGAGATCGTCAAAATCCATTGCTCCCGCGGCAATACAGCGTTTTGAATACTCTGCGTATATATCCGCAAGCTTCACCCTGCGAAGGTCGGAGGACGCCTTGGCTCTTGCACGGTATTCCTCCGGCGTGAGGCGTTCATCCTTTGCGGAGCTGATCTCAGAAAGGATTGACCTTGGCGGAAACTTCTTTTCATCAAGCTCAAAGTCCTTGAGAATACGCTTTATAAGCGTCAAACTGTCCGCCGTATCGTATATCGTAAAGCTATTCGGAAATCCTAAAAGCTCAGCATTACGGCGAAGTATTCTGACACAGGCGGAATGGAAGGTCGATGCCCAAATCTTTTGAGCATCATCTCCGAGCATACGCTCAAGTCTTGTTTTAAGCTCGTCCGCCGCCTTATTGGTAAAGGTTATGGCAAGGATCTGCCAAGGTTCCGCCCGCTTATATGCCGCAGTGAATTTTGCAGCGTCTCCTCCGGAGAGCATAGTTTCGATGTCATTTTCCGAAGCATCATAGGGTATTTCTTCGGAATCGGATGCGCAGCCGTAACGCAATAGATTTGCGATGCGATTTATAAGCACCGTGGTCTTACCGCTTCCCGCTCCCGCAAGAATGAGCAAGGGACCCTCCGTCGCCATGACAGCCTTTCTCTGCATGGGATTCAGCTTTTTAAAATCAGCCTCTATTACGTTGCGTCTCGCTTCTATGTATCTTTTTTCAAAATCGTCAGCCATAAGTTTTATTTTAACATGGATTTTCGATTTTAACAAGAGTCTGAAAGATACTGACGCAAATGTTCTATTGCCCGACGTTCGAGTCTCGACACCTGAACCTGTGATACGTCGAGGACTCTTGACGCCGCCTCCTGCGTCATACCGTGGAAATACCTGAGATATACCGTTTTCCGTTCCTTCTCCGGAAGCTTCTCAACGGCGCAGCGCAGGGATACGTGCTCAAGGAGCTTTTCCTCCGCTCCGACGTCGAACAGCATATGTTCAAGAGTAAAGCCCTCCGATCCGGTTTCCTTTTGCAAGCTCTCGGCGGGTTCCGTTGCAGTCTCTGCAAAAGCGATCTCCTCCGCCGTAAGTCCCGTTTCTTGAGACAACTCGGAAAGCACCGGCTCACGTCCGAGCTTTTGTTCGAGTCGACTGCGAGCATTCCTTATCAGCATAGACTGCTCTTTAATACTGCGGCTGACCTTTACCGCTCCGTCATCACGCAAAAAGCGTCGTATCTCTCCTGATATTTTAGGTACTGCATATGTTGAAAACTGTGTGCCAAAGGCTTCGTCAAAGCCGTTTATCGCCTTTAAAAAGCCGACACATCCGAGCTGATACAGGTCATCCGGCTCCGTTCCTCGACCGAAAAAGCCTCTCGCAACACTCCAAATGAGTCCGGAGTTTTCTTCGACAAGTTGTTGTGCCGATTCCCTGTCGCCGTTTTGCGCCGCTCTTATGAGGTCGAGAGTTTGCTCTCTCATTTTATCGCTTTCCGCTGCTTTATGTATCGACGCATATTGACGCTTGTGCCCTTACCCGTTTGTGATTTGACCTTGAGATTGTCCATAAAGCTGTCCATAATGGTGAAGCCCATGCCGCTGCGCTCGTCACCTCCCGTTGTGTACATCGGTTGCATCGCCTGCTCGAGATCTGCAATGCCGCAGCCCCAATCACGCACCGATATCTCCAAAAGTCCGCCCTCAAACATTTTCATTCTCAGCACTATTCTCCCTATCGCATCGGGATATGCGTGGACGATGCAATTGGTCACCGCTTCGGATACTGCGGTTTTAATGTCCCCCAATTCCTCAAGAGTCGGGTCAAGCTGTGCCGCAAAACAGGCTGCGGCAGATCTTGCAAAGCCTTCGTTTGCGCTGGCACTCGGAAACTCAAGCTTCATCTGATTTATGACCTTCATGTCGTTACCTCCCTTTTAGCTCTTATAGATACAAGTCTGTCGATGCCCGATGCATCGAGCACTTTTAAGGCTTGAGACTGCGGATTTTCTATGCACAGTCTGCCGCCTATCAGTTGCGTCTTTCGGTTTGTGCGAACTATCACCGCTATGCCCGACGAATCCATAAACGTGAGTCCCTCCATGTCAAGCACGGTATCTCTCGGCAAAAAGCTGTCCACCGCTTCCGCAATACCGTCCAATGCATATTTTGCACTGTGATGGTCAAGCTCACCGTAGAGTCTGACCCTGAGCAATCCCGCTCTGTAATCCGTTTCTATCCTCACCTTATCACCTCTTAAAACAAAAATGACGCCGTACCGTTTGATACAGCGTCATTTTACTATTATTTTTTTGCATAGCCTGTCGATAATCGTCGGCTTACAGTTTATTTATGCTTTCTTCGAGATTGGCAATGAGTGCCTCAAGCTTTGCCTTCTTCTCACGCTCGGCATTGACCACCGCCTCCGGTGCTCTCGATACAAAGTTTGCGTTTGCAAGCTTTGCATTCTGACCGTCAAGCTGCTTCTTGGCATTTGCAAGCTCTTTTTGCATACGGGCTCTCTCTTTTTCGAGATCGACCAGCTCCGCCATGGGCATAAGCAGCTTTGCATTGCCGGTGACAACGGAAACCATGCCGTCGGTATTATCCGGAAGCTCGGCGGCAACGCTCATATCCGATGCGTAAGCAAGCTTTAGCATAAAGC
>CAZWID010000079.1:0-5455 GCA_964634065.1 uncultured Oscillospiraceae bacterium
CCTTGTCTATGAGAAAGGCAACGGTCTTTGCCGAGGGCTCGGTCTCGCCGGAGCAGCCGGGGAAAGCGGCAAAATAGTCAAGCCCGTACTCCTTTGTGAAGTATCTCATGGGAAAGCGGTCTGCGAATATCAAAACATCGTGCTTTGCATTTGCGACTACCCTGCGAAATTCACCGTCAAGCTCATAAAGCTTTGCACAGTAAGCGTCGCAGTTTGCGGTGTAATATGAAGCGTTATCGGGGTCTGTCTCGGTGAGTGCATCGCATATGCACTGCACTATTATCGCGGCATTCACCGGAGATGTCCAAACGTGCTCGTCAAGCTCATCTTCTTCCTCCTCACCGCGTATATACATACCCTCTTTTTCTTCCTCTGCCACGGTCTCCACACAGTCCATCATGACAAGCTTTAGGGCAAGTGCCCCGTCCTCCGTAAGCGTCTCGACCCAAGCCTCCGATTCACCGCCGTTGCAAATAAAGAGGTCACAGTTTTGTATACTCACCATTTCCTTCGGCGTCGGCTCATATGAATGTGCCTCCGCACCGGGCTTTAAAAGCAGCGTCAGCTCCGCTTTGTCCCCCGCTACGTTCCTCGCGAAGTCATACGCCGGAAAGTTCGTACAAACTATGCTGAGCTTATCGGGATCCTTTGCCGCATCATCGACAGTACAGCCGCAGACAAAGCAGGGCAAAAGGATGGCTATCGCAAGGGCAAGGCCTATTATTCTTTTCATTTTGCCCTCCTTGCACAGCGTGCACACTTGCCGTACAGCATACTGATACCGTCATCAATCACAAAGCCCGTACTGCGGCAAAGCTCCGTCTGTGCTCTTTCGTCAAGGTGCAAAAGGAGACCGCAGTCAAGACACTTTAAATGCAAATGCTCCGAGCAGCAGCTCTTGCCCGCAAGCTGATAGAGAGACATCCCGTCATCCGTCGAGAACCGATGTGCCAAGCCTTCATCGCACAGCAGCTTCATTTGCCTGTAGACCGTACTCTTTCCGACGGTGCCCTCTCCAATGCGAAGCATTATATCCTCTATACTCAGTCGCTCATCCGCATTTTCGGTCAGCAGTGAGATTATAAGCTTTCTCGCTTTTGTCTGGTAGGTCGTTTTCATATTTGCCTCCAAATTGAGAATCATTCTCGATTTGTCACTTTAGGATACCGCCAAACGTCTCTTTTGTCAACAGGAAACACTTATTTCTATTGACTCTGTCGGGATATGGGAATATAATGTATTTACTTGTGAGCCGTTGCTCACGAGAACGGAGATATACAGAACCATGTACAAAAAGCTTGATGACAATACGATAGCTCTTATCCTCGAAACGGGCATCGACGAATTTGCCGAAACGGGGCTTGACCGCGCCAATATAAATATTATCGCACGCAAGGCAAAGGTCTCCGTCGGTGTCATATACAAGTACTTCGGAGACAAAGAGGGTTTTTTCCTTGCCTGCGTCCGTCATTCGCTTAAATCGCTCGATACCGTGCTGCAAACCGCAGTCGCCCACGAAACCGATGTCAAATCGGGCATACGCAGTGTCGTGAACGCGCTCATTGTTCACGCAAGGGAGCACGGCAGCCACAATGCCATGTACAACGAGATAAGCTCCGGTGGCTGCAAAAAGTACGCCGCTGTCCTTGCCCATGAGATCGAGCAGCGTTCCGCCGCGGTATACACCGAGCTTCTCGAAAACGCAAGGGCGGCGGGGACGGTCGATCCGGAGCTTGACCCCAAGCTGTTTGCTTTTTTCCTCGATGACCTCTTTATGATGCTGCAATTTTCGTTCAGCTGCGACTATTACCGCGAAAGACTCAAAATATTCTGCGGAGAGGACGCACTTTACGACGTTGATAAAATTACGGAGAGCTTTATGCGTTTTACAAAAAACGCACTGAAAATAAAAGAATAAGGAGAGAGGATAAAGCTTGTACATTATAGCCTATGACATCGGCACGACCGGTGTCAAAACCTGTCTTTTTAAGGCGGGGAAAGAGCTCCGTCTGCTTGCCGGTGAATATGAGAGCTACGGGCTCTATATTCTGCCGAACGGCGGTGCGGAGCAGGACGCCGACGAATGGTGGGAGGGCATGAAAAGCAGCACTCGCCGTCTCATCGGCAAAACGGGAGTCGATCCCAAGGACATCATCGGCATATCCTTCTGTTCGCAGATGCAGGGCTTCGTTGCCGTCGGTGAGGACGGAACGGCTTTGCGCCGTCCCATGAGCTACATGGATCAGCGTGCGGGCAAAGAATTTGCCGACTGTCAGACCCATGGCATCACGATATCGGGTGTCAACGTTTTCATGCTGCTCAAAAGCCTTATGCGTACCAAGGCGGCCTCCACGAGCGTTAAAGACCCGCTCTGGAAGTACAAATGGGTACAGAAAAACGAACCGGAGATCTATGAAAAGCTGCACAAGTGGCTTGACGTAAAGGAATATCTCATATGCCGCTGCACGGGCGAATTTGTCATGACCTACGACTCTGCCTACTCCACCTTCCTTTTCGACAGCAGACCCGGCAAAATGTGTTGGAGCGATAAGCTTTGCAAAATGTACGGTGTCGAGCCACGACATCTGCCGAAGCTCATAGAGTGCACCGATGTTGCGGGTAAGCTCAGCGAAAAGGCGGCGGATGAGCTCGGTCTTGCCGTCGGCTGTCCCGTATACGGCGGCGGCGGTGACGCGACGCTCATAGGTCTCGGCGCAGGCTGCACCGAGGTCGGTCAAACCCACATTTACTCCGGCACCTCCGGTTGGGTGGGTACGATAATCGACAAACAAAAGGTCGACATCGTCGCGATGATAGCCGGAATCATCGGTGCACAGGACGGTAAATACAATTACTTTGCGGAGATGGAGACGGCAGGCAAGTGCTTTGAGTGGGTCAAGGATCATTTGGTTTTGGATGAAATAAACGTCTACCTCAAGAAAACTCACGTTGCGGAGAGCACCGAGAGCGTCTACGAAAGTCTTTACGACTATATGACCGACACCGTGTCAAAGATCCCCGCAGGTGCAAACGGTGTCATGTTCACGCCGTGGCTTCACGGTAATCGCTGTCCCTTTGAGGATCCTTCGGCTGCCGGTATGTTCTTTAACATTCGGCTTGACACGGGCAAAACCGAAATGCTCCGTGCGGTGCTTGAGGGTATATGCTATCATTTGCGTTGGATGCTCGAATGTGAGGAGAAGAAGGTTCGCACCTCTCCCGTTTTGAGATTTGTCGGCGGCGGCGCACTGTCGAGTGTCACCTGCCAGATACTTGCCGATATGACGGGGCGGAGAGTCGAGACCGTGCCCTCGACAAAGGATGTCGGTGCAGTCGGTGCGGCAATGCTCGTTGCCGTAGGCGGAGGTCTCATAAGCGATCTCGGTGAGGCGGCAAAGCTCATAAGGACCGAAAAGGTCTATGAACCCAATGCCGACAACAAAGCGGTTTACGACAAGAATTTTGAGGTATTCAAAAACCTCTACAAAGCAAATAAGAATAATTTCGCAATGCTGAATCAGGAGGGAATCTAATGGACGAAAACGCAAAAAGAGCCCTTATCTGCGACACGGGACGTGAGCTTTTGGGCACCGGTCTTGTCGCAAGAACATGGGGCAACGTGAGCTGCCGTCTCAATGCCGACAGCTTCCTCATAACTCCAAGCGGTCTCGGCTACACGAACACCTTTCCCGAGGACATCGTTAAGGTCACGCTGAAAACGATGGAATGGGAGGGCTCTCACAAGCCTTCGAGTGAAAAGGGCATCCATGCTTCGGCGTATGAGCTGTTTCCCGAGGTCGGCTTCGTTATCCACACGCATCAGAACGCCGCCTCCGCAATAGGTCTTGCGGGCTTCGATGCGCTCGATATCACCGACGACGAAAAAGCTGCCCTCGGCGGTATCGCAAAGGCGGAATACGGTCTGCCGGGTATGAAGAAGCTCAAAAACGCAGTTCGCAGTGCATTTTCCACCGGTGCTCATGTTGTGTTCATGGTGAACCACGGTGTCGCGGTCTGCGGCAAGGATAAAGAGCAGGCTATGGAGCGTGTGCAGCTTCTCGAGAATATCTGCCGCCGCAATTTGAAGCTTGACTCCCCCGCCGCACCGCTTTCCGTCGACAAGGTGTCAAAGCTCATGGATTCAGTTAAACGCAGTATCCCGACCGCCGAAGCGCATAGCGGCGAATATTCTCTCATGTGGGCGGCAAGAGGTCACGCCCTCCATGCTCAGCTTGACGATATGGCTCAAATGCTCGGTGCCACGGTCGCCTGCGTTCCCGCTCTCCCTCTGTGTGTCACTGCCGCATTGAAGCTTTCCGACGCGGTATTTGTCAAGGGTGTCGGTGCCGTCGTCAAGGGTGACGATTCCGATGACAGAGACGCCCTAAAGCTTCTCACCGAAAAGTCCGCTCTCTGTGCGATCCACACCGCAAACCTCGGTGAAAAGGCATACCTCGGCACATTGGACACCGCGCTTATGCGCTTTGTATACAAAAACAAATATTCGAAAAAGAAGGGATGACAAATGGATCAAAGTAAACGCAAAGAAGTCGTAAGAGTTGCGAAATTCGTATTCTTCTCGGCATCCGCAGGCATCGTCCAGATAGCGGTCATGGCACTGTGCGAGGAGGTCATAAAAATCCCCGGGCACTGGGTATGCTATGCCATAGCTCTCACGGCAAGCGTCCTCTGGAACTTCACCTTCAACAGGAAGTTCACCTTCCAGAGTGCCGAAAACGTCCCCAAAGCAATGCTTTTGGTATTTCTGTTCTATGTTCCCTTCGCACCGTTTACCATATGGCTCGAGCATATTCTTGCCGATGTCAACGGTTGGAGCGAATATGCTGTGCTTGCCATCAATATGGCTCTGAACCTTTCCCTCGAATACCTGTGGGACAACTTCGTTGTCTATCGCAACAGCAAGGATACAAACGACCGTGCAAAATCATATGACGAAAAGGAGATAATGAAATGAAAAACTGCGGAGTAAGCCGTTGGGACGATCCCAATGTAATAAATGCCGAGCTCAAGAATCTTACGAGCCAGCCGATTTGGGAGGTCGACGACGATTATTACAACAACGTCGTTCTGAAGTATTACGACGACAAGTGCAAGGAGTCCCGTGCCGTTTACGAGGAATCTCAGAAGTATATCCCCGGCGGCGTTCAGCACAACCTCGCTTTCAACAAGCCCTTCCCCATGTGCATGGCAAAGGCAGACGGTGCTTATCTCTACGACAAGGACGGCAATAAGTATATTGACTTCCTTCAGGCAGGCGGCCCTACCATTCTCGGCAGCAACTACCCCGTCATCCGCGAAAAGGTCATCGAGCTTCTAAACGAGTGCGGCCCCGTAACCGGTCTTTTGCATGAGTCCGAAATGCTCATCGCCCGTGAGATCAACAAGCATATGCCCAATGTCGAGATGTTCCGTATGCTCGGCTCCGGCACCGAGG
>CAZWID010000080.1:0-5426 GCA_964634065.1 uncultured Oscillospiraceae bacterium
CGTATCCTGCCACGGCTTTTCATCGTCAAGATATGTCCACGGCACCTGAAACACCGTGCCCATGCTGACTCTGACCGCTCTGCGGTACAGCGGATCGCTGCCGTTTGAGGTAAGCAGCACGGCATCCATGCCGAGTGCCGCCGCAGAGCGGAATATCGCGCCGATATTCGTCGGATTCATCACGTTTTCAAGCACCGCGATACGCCTTGCCCCGTCACAAATCTCCGCAACGGATTTAAGCGGCGGTCTGAGCATTGCGCACAGCATACCTCTTGTGAGGTGAAAGCCGGTGAGCTGCGTCAGCACGTCGAGCGTCGCGGTGTAGACGGGAATGTCCTCGGGACAGCGGGAAAGAAGCGGAGCAGCCTTACCTTCGGCGTGCTTCGTTTCCATCAGAAACGACAGCGGAACACAGCCTGCGTCCAGAGCTCTTTCTATGACCGTCGGGCTCTCGGCAATGAACATTGCGTTTGCGGGATCCTTGCGGTTTAGGAGCTGATTCTCCGTAAGCCGAGCATAAACGTCGAGCTCCGGCGCATCAAAGCTTTCTATTTCAAAAAATACTGCCATAGTCCACCTCAACGGAAAAGGCATCCCGTGGGATGCCTTTTCCGTTTTCAAATAGATTTAACATTACTGTGCAAGTGCTCTTTCGAGCCATACGGTGGCAACGTCCATTGCCGCCCAGAAGCCGTCCTTCTCGCTCTTTTTGACGATGCGATCGCGCGACTTTATCGAGGGATCGGTGAGTTGGAGCTGAACGGAAACCTTAGTTGCAACGTCCATATCCTTGACCTTTTTGGTCTCGAGTATCTGGAGCATGATGATATACTTGTCCGCCATGCTGCCGTAATACACTATATTGCCGGCACGCTGAAGCGGGCGTCCCTTGTATTCAAGTACTTTTTCCTTAGCCATATTAAGCCTCCTTCAATGCTTATGTCTCCGGTTCGTCGGGCGGAAGTGCGGGATCGACGGGGTCGACCGGGTCTACGGGGTCAACCGGATCCACAGGATCGACGGGCTCATCGGGATCCGGTTCATCGGGGTCTATGCCCTCCCATATGTTGGTGAGCTCCTCCTGCGTACCGAAAATATCCGTCGGACTGCCGCCCGTCGACATCTCAAAGTCCTTGTATGGAAGATCCTGATGCACAAGCTCCATAACGTCGTGCCATACCTTTACGGCGGGGTTGCCGTTAAAGTACATGGTCTCGGGAGTGTCATAGCCCGTCCAAACAGCGCAGGTGTAATACGGGGTGTAGCCGCAGAACCAACGGTCCTTATTCGCCGTCGTCGTACCGGTTTTGCCCGCAACGGGCATATTGCTCAGTCTCGATGAGCTGCCCGTACCGTAGGTAGCCGCATTGTTGAGCATATAGGTCATGACTCTTGCGGTGTTTGCGGAGAATGCCGTCTGTACATCCGGCTCCTTGTTCAGAATGATCTCGGTGCCCTCGGCATTCGTGACCTTCAAATATGTGTGCGATTCTATCATCACGCCGCCGTTTGCAAGCGCGGAATATGCCTGCGCCATTTCTCTCACCGTGACACCGTAGCTCGGCTGACCGAGTGCCATTGCCGCATAGTCGGCATCGGAATCTATAAGGCTTGTGATATTCAGTCTGTTGCGCAGAAAATCAAGTGCGGCAGCGGGCGTCAGCTTATCCATTATCTGCGCCGATACCGTGTTTTTCGACTCCTGCAATGCGGTCGCTATCGTGATAACGCCGTCATAGGTGTTTGGAGAGTTTTTGGGGTACCAACCGTTGGGAGCCTTGGAGAGCGTAACCTTCGTATCGTCCGCGTCAAGCACCCATGTGCTCGGCGTAATGAGTCCGTACTCGACGGCAGGACCGTATACCGAAAGCGGCTTTATCGACGATCCGGGCGGTCTTGTGGTGTCCGTCGCTCTGTTCAGACCGAAGTTTATCTCCTTCTCACCTGTACCTCCGGACAGGGCGACTATCGCGCCGGTGGACTGGTCGATTATGACGATGCCGCTCTGGAGCTGAGAATCCGTCGATCCCGTTGTCTGCGGCAGCTTGCCGAGATCGGTGTATATCGAGTCGACCTTCTCCTGAATATCCATGTCAAGGCAGCAGTAAATATGATAGCCGCCGTTATAGATGAGCTGCTTTGCGGAGGTCTCGGATATGCCCTTTTCCGCCGCAAGATCGCTGACAACATCGCTTATAACCGTCTCGACATAGTAGCTGTAAACATTACTGGAGGTGTTTTCGCTTTCATCGGATGCGGAGTAGACGAACCGGAGCTCCTCCGCAACGGCGTCCTTGTATTCCTGCTTTGAGATGTACCCCTGAGCGTACATCTGAGCAAGTATATCCTCCTGCCTTGCCTTGTTCTCCTCGGGATTCTGGAACGGGTCATACAGCGTCGGCAAATTGGTTATGCCGACTATAGACGCGCACTCGGCAAGCGACAGCTCGGAAACGTCCTTGCCGAAATAGGTCTGTGCGGCGGTCTGAACTCCGTAACAGCCTTGTCCGAAATAGACGACATTCAAGTACCATTCGATTATCTGATCCTTACTGTAGTCCTTTTCAAACTCAAGTGCCTGGAATATCTCCAAAAGCTTTCGCTGAACCGTGATATCGTCCTGATGTGTGACGTTTTTGATGAGCTGCTGCGTTATCGTCGAGCCGCCGAAGGTGCCTCTCGAGCCCGTGAACATATTCGCGAAGGCTCCGACCGTTCTTATCCAGTCTACACCGTGATGATCGTAAAATCGCTTGTCCTCTATCGAAACGAGAGCGTGCTCCATATACTCGGGGATCTCCTCGAGATCGACCCAAATGCGCTCCTCCTCACCGGACAGAATGGCAAGCTCCTTCCATTCGCCGCTTTCATTGTCCTGATACCAGATGATACTCGACTGCTTGAGCATCACGTCACCCATGTCAAGCGGCGTACTCGGGATTATACTGGTCTTGATATAATCCGCGAAAATACACAGAAACAGCAGCGAAGTAAGTATTCCGATGAGTATCAGCGTACCTATCACGCGCATTATTATGCGGAAGGTACCGACACCCTCTCTGCCGCCGTCTGCCATTGCCTTTTCTCTTGCCATGCTCACACCTCCTTATCGGGATGTTATAATGTAATAATACCTGTTGATCGTAAAACTTATCGGCGCACTGCTACCGAGTAAATCATTATATCACATTATGTCAAGTAGTAGTGTACTATTTGTTAATTTTATTGGAAATAATATCTGCAAGGAGATGATACCATGCAAATGAAAATAAAAGTTTGGCTGCTTTGCCTTGCGGCAGCGGGTGCCGTTGTCAGCGGCGGTGCCGCGGCACGGAGCATAGATGACACGGCTTCGACCGCGCCTCCCGAGGTCGCGGTGAGAGACGACGGCGGCAACGCCTATTGGCTGTTTGACAGCGGAGGCTACATTGCCGTTTACGAGACAAACGGCAATGGCGCGGCTACCGTCACGGATATTGAGGTCGAAACGCTAAACGATTACGATCGCGAGCTGCTTCGCGACGGCATACCCGCAAAGGACGATGCTGAGCTTTTATCGTTACTTGAGGATCTCGGCTCATAATGTACTTGAATTTTACAGCGGTATGAGGTAGAATAAAAGCAAATCATACAGGAGGACAAAATTATGAGCAAAGAATTCGGAAACGATTTTATCACTATTATAGATGACGACGGTAATGAGTTTGAGCTTGAGCTGCTCGACACCATGGATTACAACGGCGGCTCCTTCGCCGCATTTCTCCCTACCGACATTCCGGAGGACGATCCCGAGTACGGTGTCATCATTCTCCGTATCGTTCCCGACGAAAACGGCGATGAGCTTTTCGAGTCGATCGACGACGATGATGAGCTTCAGGATGTGTACGAACATTTCTCCGTCCTGCTTTTCGATGACGAGGACGACGAGGAATAAGTTCTCTTTCCCTGCATAGATTATTAAAGGCTCTGCTTTGTTCGTGATCGTCACTCTTGACATACGGTCCAATTAAACCCACATTTCTTATAAGGGATGCCGATTTGAATCTGCGGATTGCAGGCCTCCCGACCGAAAGTCGGACGTTGGAAGCAGAGAAACAGAGCTTAGGCGACCCACCTGCCTAACCGTGCAGGTTATAATCGGACCGCACGGCAAAAGCGGAGCCTCCCCGACAGCGCAAGCTGTCGGGGTTTTTCATTTTATTTGCCGTTTCATAATTTTCCCGCTCAAATCGCCGTTGACTTGCGGCGCAATAAATAGTAAAATAAACTGATTTGGAGGTGCGGCATGGAAAAGCTGTCTCATGCATATATAGTGTCATCGCCGTCTGCGGATATGCGGGACAGTCTTGCTCTCGAGCTTGCCATGAAAGCACTGTGCTCGGCTGCCGACCGCCGTCCCTGCGGCGTATGTCGCAACTGCCGCAAAGTAAAAAACGGTACGCATCCCGATCTCGGCTTTGTCCGCCGTCTGACCGACGATAAGGGCAAGCTGAAAAAAGAGATTGTCGTCGATCAGATTCGCGCCATGGGCGCGGACGCATATGTCCTGCCCAACGAAGCCGCCGCCAAGGTGTATATCATCGTCGAAGCAGAGACAATGAACGCTTCTGCGCAAAATGCCGCGCTGAAGCTGCTTGAGGAGCCGCCTTTGGGTGTACACTTTATCCTGTGCACGGATAATCCCGAAAAGCTTCTTGTGACGGTTCGTTCGCGCTGCACCGAGCTGCACAGAAACGGCAGCGGCGAGGCACCGAGCGACGGTGCGGAAAAGGCGGCGCGTGAGTTTATTCGCCTCATCGAGGAAAACAGCGCATCAAAGCTCTTCGAATGGTGTGCGGCAAACGAGGCTACGGACAATGCGCATACCGCCGAATTTCTCGAAGCAACGAGAGAAATGCTCATCCTCTCTCTTGAGAGAATGAGCGGCACAAGCCTTTCACCGCGAAGGATCATGGAGCTCGTCGGACTGTGTGAGCACTGTCTTGCACTTCTTAAAGTAAATACGGGTACGAAACATATTTACGGTCTTATTGCCGTAAAAGGAATCGAGGAAAAAAGTTGATTGAAGTTATAAGCGTAAAATTCAAAGGGCGGGGCAAAAGCTACTATTTTGACCCTGCCGACAAGGTTATAAAGGCAGGGCAGCAGGTCGTTGTCGAGACCAGCAAGGGACTCGAGATGGCAGAGTGCTGCCGCACAAACCACTATGTCGAGGAAACCGCCGTCGTGCAGCCTTTAAGACCCGTCATCAGAATCGCCACGGCAGATGATCTGCGTATCGCGGAGCTTAACAAAACGCGTGAAAAGGAAGCCTTCGAGATATGCCGCCAAAAAATAGCGGAGCACGGACTCGACATGAAGCTTGTCGACGTTGAATGCAATTTCGAGGGCAGCAAGACGATGTTCTTCTTCACCTCCGACGGCAG
>CAZWID010000081.1:0-5350 GCA_964634065.1 uncultured Oscillospiraceae bacterium
TGCCCGTAAGCTCCGGACAGTCGGCTCTCAGTCTTTCGACCATCGCCTTTGTGTTTGCGCCCAAGCCGTCGGCGGTGACAATACACAAAACGGCGTCGTCTGTATTCACAGCGGTACGCACATAGGCATGACGAAGCACTCCCCTGCCGCATTTTTCATCGTAGGCAGGGATATTTTTTTCTCTTGCGAAATTCAGAAGCGACAAGGCAGCTCTGTCCGCAATCTCGTTTTGGATGAGGCAATGCCGAACCGGCACAAGCTCATGACTTCTCGGAGCGTAAAAGCCGCAGGCGATACCGTTTACGTTCTCCTTAAACGCATAGATTCCCTTGTTGCGGTAGCGGTAAACGCTGTCGCAGGGGATGATCTCGCTTGCGGTGACTGTCTGTTTGCCGATGTGCGTCAGTGCGTCATTGAGCTTTGAGAGCTTGAAGCGCAGTTCTTCTTTATAGCTCATGTGCCACAGGGTGCAGCCGCCGCAGCGCAGGTAATTGGGACACTCGGGATCTCTCCTCTCATCGGAAAGCTCTATCGCCTTTTCCGCTCTGCCGTACACCGCCGTTGCCGTCACCTTGACAATGCGCACGCTCCACCTTTCACCGACTATCGTTCTCGGTACGAACACCGCTCTGCCGCCGATTCTGGCAACTCCCGAGCCGTCGGATGAGTAGCCGACTATCGTGGCGTCGAATATTTCGTTTTTCTTTAAATCTTCCATGTTTTTAATATATCACGGCAATGCTCTGTTTTCAATTGAATAAATGCCGAATAATCGGGCATATTTACAGCGGAGGTATCAATATGAAAAAATTCATTTTACTGCTTGTTGTTTTCTGCCTTGTGCTGTGTATATTCACCGCCTGTGACTCTGACCGCGGCGAAGTGTCCGACGATCCCGACGGCGAGGTGACAAGCTCTCCCGATGTCAGCGCAAGCCCTCATGTGAGCTCGTCTCCCGATGTCAGCGCATCCCCCGACCCCATAACGCCGTAATAAGCGGTGTACATGAAAAAGCCGAAACCATTGCGGTTTCGGCTTTCTCAGCTTGTATTGATTTCATTCAGATAAAGTCGGATTCGGGCATACAGTGCATACCCTGAGCACTGATGCAGCGAAAGCCCTCCGCATGAGGCTTGAAATTGCGAAGTCCGAAGTCAAGAGAGCGTATCTTTAGATACAGTGACAGTGCCTTCATGCCCTCGGCATCAAACTGGCTTTTGTGACATTCCGAAACGGAGTCGAGCTGTAGCTTCAAAAGCTCTTTCGATGTCAGAGCATAGCGATTGGGCTTTGCCGTCATGTAATACGCAATGCCCTTGACATCGGCAGCGGCGGCACCGAGCTTTGCCGCAACGCCGGAGTACGGCGCGAAATACGTCGCTCTTGCCGCAGCCTTGCCGACTCTGAGATGATCGGTGTGCGATTCGCTTGCGACAAAGGGGTCGGGGGCAAACACCAAATCGGGCTTAAAGTCGCCTATCGTTTTTGCGATCCCCTGGCACAACGCTTCCTCATCGTAAAACCCGCCGTCGCAGAGACCGAGAAAACGGACATCGGTAACACCGAGCATTTTCGCGCTTTTTATCGCCTCGGTCTTGCGTATCTCCGCAAGCTCCTCCGGCGGTACCGTTTCCGAGCCGAAGCGACCGTCGGTGCAGACAAGAAAGCAGACCTTTTTGCCGAGTCTCGCAAGCTTTGCGGCGGTCGCGCCCGCGCCTATCTCTATATCGTCGGGGTGCGGACCTATAAACAGGTAGCGGTCATGCTCCTCTATCTTAGGCGGCGGAGAAGCAAATCGCAGAACAAATGAGGTCAGGCTCATGCCTCGCTCACCTTTCTCTCCTCAATGACCGCACAAATGCGGTCATATTCTTTTTCGTCAAGCTTGTAGTGACGCTTATACACAAAATAGGATATGAGCATGAGCGCACAGGGAAGCACGGTCATGCACATAAGCATACCGATGCCCTGCGCCGAGCTGACGCCACTGAGGATATCCGCGATATCGGCGGATTTGTCCGCAGATATCTGAGCGATCTTGTCCGCATTGCCCTTTGCAAGCTCCGTTGCCTTGGATGCCGCGTTTTCGATATCGGATATGCTATTCGACAAATCGGTGACCTTGAAAATGATGAAGCTGAGGTTCGTGATAAGAACGGTTATGGCACTGCCGAGCTTGGTGAGGAAGGGACGCAGGGAGGAGATTATCGCCTCGTCACGGTTGCCGGTTTTGTACTCGTTGTACTCAACTGTGTTGAGTATTGAAATCATCATTATAAGGTAGAAGCCGTACTGACCGAAGTTTGAAAGCATATAGCCGAGGACTATGCACACAAAGCCCACGGTGTTTGCTGGGAGGAACAGTCCTGCTGCAATGGTGATGACATAGCCTAAGAGGGATACCGCAAGGAGCTTCGTCATAAGCGGCTTACGGTCGATGCGCCTTGATATTGCGGGGTAGAATATCATGAGGAAGCCGGTCGCCGCCATGCCGATGGTTGTGAATAAGGAGTAAAGACCGCCCTCATAGCCGAAGTTGAAGTAGATATAAATGGACCCGACGCCGCCGACGACTATGCCGTTGCCGACCTGCTGAAGCAGAAAGGCAAGAGATACCCAAAGGAGCTGGTCATTTCCGGTGATGGTGCTCCAAATCTTTTTGAAGCTGATGCGGGGAGCTTCCTTGTAATCGCGACGCTCCTTAACGCCGAATATCGTAAAGCAGAGAAACAGCGGCGCGATTATTGCAATGACAAGTGCGATGACACCGTAAGCCGTCTTTGCGGAGCCGCCTATCGCCATGTCGCCGGTGGTGAGCATGGGGATGAGCACCGTCGCAATAATGCCGCCGATGCCCGCACACAGGGTCGCTCTCGAGGTAAACTGATTTCGTGCGTTTGCATCGGAGGACAGAGCGGGAACCATGCCCCAGTAGGAGATGTCATGCATGGTGTAGGTTATCGAGTACATAAAGTACATGATGCCGAAGAACCACACGAAGCTCCAACCCTGAAGGTCGGTGTTGAAGGTCAGGTATATGACGACGCCGGTCGTCAAAATACCGATGACGAGCCATGGCTTGAACTTACCCCAACGGGTACGGGTGCGCTCGATGATGTTGCCCATGATGGGGTCGTTGAGTGCATCGAACACTCTTGCGCCGATCATGATCGCGGTGATGGCGGCAAGCTGAGCATCATTCAAAGTGCGAGTGAAAAGTATGTACAGCAAGAGAAAGTTGGTGACAAGATTGTATATCATGTCACGTCCGACGGTGCCGAGCGGAAACATGATAAGATTTTTCTTTCTGGTTTTCAGATCGTCCATAATAACACTCCTTAAAGGATTTGTTATCAAACATTTTAACAGTCTTTTGCACGAATAGCAAGGAATATTATTTGTCCGGTCAAATTGAGGCGAATGTCTGAAAAAAATCGATTTTTTACAAACCGTTAATTTTACCGTCACAAATTGTTTGTCGCGATATGTTAAGCTCCGTAAAAAACACATAAGAAAGGAGCTCATCATGAAAGAAAACGAAAACGGCAGCACGATCCCGCAGGTGGGCGGTCGCTTGCGCTCATCTCACATTTTAAAGATGCCCGACGCCGTGTTCAAGGCAAGCGGTATCGTCGTCAACGGACGCAGACTGAAAAGCTTCGTTTTTACGACCGACCTTGCGATAATCCGCAACTGCGATGCCGACGCGGTCTTTGCCGTCTATCCCTTCACACCGCAGCAGGCAATAAGCAAAGCCATCATCGAGTCCTCGTACATACCGGTGTTCTGCGGCGTCGGCGGCGGAACAACCAAGGGAGCGCGAACGGTCACGATTGCAAAGGACGTAGAGGCACAGGGCGCGATGGGTGTGGTGCTCAATGCGCCGATAAGCAATCCGAATCTCAAAGCCGTTGCACTTGCTGTCGACATTCCCGCGATTATCACCGTCGTCAGCGGAAAGACGGACATTTCCTCACGCATCAGACACGGTGCCGCAATCGTGAACGTCGCATCGGGTGAGAAAACACCGGAGCTTGTGCGCAAGATACGCAGCGAGTATCCCGACGTGCCGATAATCGCCTCCGGCGGCAAAACGAACGAATCCATACTCAAAACCATCGAGGCGGGAGCAAACGCGATAACATATACACCGCCCTCGACGCAGGAGCTTTTCAGCGGACTTATGGCGACATACAGAGAAAAATAAAAATCCTACCGATTTTTTCGGTAGGATTAAGCCGTTTAATATCAATCGATTATGCTCTGCCCTTCATGACGGCTCTCATACGGAGACTGTGGTCGAGAATGCTCTTGCGCAGACGCAGATTCTTGGGAGTGACCTCCAAAAGCTCGTCGTCGGCAAGAAATTCGAGGCACTGCTCAAGGCTCATCTGCTTGGGCGGGATGAGACGCAAAGCCTCGTCGGAGCCGGATGCACGGGTATTGGTGAGATGCTTTGTGCGGCAGACGTTGACGGCAATGTCCTCGTTCTTGGGGCACACGCCGACGACCATTCCGCCGTAGACCTTAGTGCCCGGGCTTATGAACATCGCACCGCGCTCCTGAGCATTCCAAATTCCGTAGGCAACGGCTTCGCCGGTCTCAAACGCTATGAGAGAGCCGGTGCTGCGGCGGCTGAGGTCGCCCTTGTATGCTTCATACTTTTCAAAGACGGAAGCCATGATGCCTTCGCCCTTGGTGTCGGTCAAAAATTCGTTGCGATAGCCGAAAAGTCCTCTTGAGGGGACAAGATAGGTCAGCTTTACGCGATTGCCCACGGGCAGCATCTCGACAAATTCGCCCTTTCTGGCACCTAACTTTTCCATAACGGAGCCCATGAAATCGGAGGGAACATCCGCAACGACACGCTCTATGGGCTCACACATAACGCCGCCTATCTCCTGATAGAGCACTCTCGGAGGCGATACCTGAAATTCGTAGCCCTCACGGCGCATGGTCTCGATGAGAATGGAAAGGCTCATTTCGCCTCTGCCTGCGACATTAAACGAATCCGTCGAGCCCTCGACGTCGGTGACACGCAGGGAAACGTCCTTGAGGGTCTCTCGCATAAGGCGGTCGCGGATCTGCCTTGAGGTGACGAACTTGCCCTCACGTCCGGCAAAGGGACTGTCGTTGACGGAGAAGGTCATCTCCAAGGTGGGAGCGGATATTTTTACGAAGCTCAAGGGCTCCGCGAAGCCTCTTGCGCACACGGTGTCGCCTATGGTGATGTCTCCGATACCGCTCATTGCGATTATATTTCCGGCACCTGCTTCGGTGACGGGGACACGGTTCAGCCCGTCAAACTCGTAAAGCGATACGGCTTTTGCCTTCATGGTCGGCTCATCGG
>CAZWID010000082.1:0-5300 GCA_964634065.1 uncultured Oscillospiraceae bacterium
CTTCAAAGCAAGGTAGATCCTTACCTCAGACCTTTGTATGATGCGCTGTTTGATATGTTGGGTGCCGAGACCTACCAAAAATATCTTGAACGCGGAAACATTGAAGTCGCACCGCTTGCCTATATGCGAGGCAGGACTTTGGACGACAGCTTTATAATACTCGACGAGGCACAGAACACCTCGGGAGAGCAGATGAAAATGTTCCTTACGCGAATAGGCTTCGGCTCCAAGGCGGTTATCACAGGAGATATTACTCAGATAGACTTACCGGCGGATAAGGTCAGCGGACTGAAAACGGCGATGAGGGTGCTTGACGGTATTGAGGATATTGCCATATGCAAGCTGACGGGTGCCGACGTCGTAAGACACAGGCTTGTACAGAAGATAATCGAGGCATATGAGGAATACGACAAGAAGCACCCGCCGCAAAAAGAAAAGAGCACTTATAAAAGGAAGCCTGCAAAATGAAACACGAGATATATTTTTCAAGGGAAAAGAGCGGCTTAGGGCATCGTAACGCCGCAAATACGGTCAAAAAGGCAGCGGAAAAAGCACTTTCCGCCGAGGGCATAGACAAGCCGTGCATCATAAGCGTTATGCTCACTGATGACGAAGGAATAAGATCGATAAACGCGGAATACCGCGGAATAGACAGAGCGACCGATGTCCTGTCGTTTCCGAGTGCTGAGCTTATTGCGGGAGATACGGACTATTCATTGCTCGACAAAGATCCCGAGACGGGAGCCTTTTTCCTCGGTGATATGGCGATATCGCTTGAACGTTGTGAGGCACAGGGAGAGGAATACGGGCACGGCTTTGAGCGGGAAATAAGCTATCTCACGGTTCATTCCGTGCTGCATCTTTTGGGCTACGATCATATTGACGAAGGAGCACAGAAGGCACGAATGAGAGCAAGAGAGAAAGAAATTATGGAGGACGAATGATGATAACGAAGGCTGCGATGATAACGGTCTGCGGCAGACCGAACGTTGGAAAATCAACGCTTACCAATAAGCTTGTAGGCGAAAAGATAGCGATAGTATCGAACAAGCCTCAGACGACGAGAAACAGAATATCCGCCGTCGTAACAAAGGGCGACACGCAGTTTGTTTTTATGGATACCCCGGGCTTCCACAAGCCGAGAACGAGACTCGGTGACTACATGGTGAACGTCGTAAAGGAATCCGTTGCGGATGTCGATGCCGTTATGCTGCTTATAGAGCCCATCGCCAATATCGGCAAGCAGGAGGAAGAACTCATAGCAAGGATAAAGGAGACGGGAGTACCCGCACTGCTTATAATAAATAAGATAGATACCGTCGAGAAAGCGGAGCTTCTTGAGGTCATGGAGCTTTATTCCAAAGCGCATGACTTTACCGCGATAATTCCGATATCCGCAAAAAACGGCGACGGTGTGGACGAGCTTTTTACCGCACTCTCGGATTATGCCGTCGAGGGACCGGCACTGTTTCCCGATGATATGATATCCGATCAGCCGGAGAAGCAGATATGTGCGGAGCTTGTCAGAGAAAAGCTGCTTTTGTGCCTTGATAAGGAGATACCTCACGGAACCGCAATCGAGGTCACAAAGTTTTCCGAGCGTGACGACGGGATAATCGATATGGACGTTACGATATTCTGCGAAAAGTCAAGCCATAAAGGTATAATAATCGGCAAAAAGGGAGCAATGCTCAAGCGTATAGGCGAGCTTGCACGCACCGATATCGAAGCCTTTATGGGCACAAAGGTGTTCCTGCAAACATGGGTGAAGGTAAAGGAAAATTGGCGCGACTCTCAGGCACAGCTTCGTAATTTCGGCTTTACGGAATAAGATACCAACATATTGCACCTCACTGCGCAAATACTGAAAGCAGTGAGGTGTGAGTATGGAAAAGAAGGATTATTGGCAGATATTCAAAGAGACCGGAGATCCGATGTGTTGGTTGCTGTATAAGGCATCGGAGCGGGAAACGGAGAAGTCGGACGGGCAAACCGTCCGAGCCTAAGACTGAACGGTTACATATATGTTTACGACGACAAAAGGACTCATACTAAGAGAGGTCAAGTACAAGGAAGCGGACAGAATACTCACCGTGCTTACCGAAGACATGGGCAAGATAACGGTTAAGGCAAGAGGTGCGCTTCGCAAAAGCAGCAAGCTTTCCGCCGCAACGCAGTCGCTTGTGTTCTCGGAGCTGACACTGTTTGAGAATAAAGGCAAACGCTCGGTCAATGAGGCTGTAACGCTTGAGGAGTTTAAGGGCTTGCGAAATGATATCACGGCTCTTGCGCTTGCAAGCTATATTGCCGAATGCGCGGAAGCGTTTGCGACAGAGGAGCAGCCGGAAACGGAGCTGCTGCGCCTTGCGCTCAATTGCCTGTACGCATTGAGTAGAGCCATGTATCCGCAGGAGCATATAAAAGCTGCGTTTGAGCTTCGGCTTATGGGCATATCCGGCTATGAGCCGGAGCTGCATCACTGCTCGGTTTGCGGTACCGATATAAGCGACGCTGCGTTTTTTGTGCCGTCGCAGGGCAGTGTGCTGTGCCAAAACTGTGTTGACAGGATTGCATTGCCGAAGCAGCGACTTTCAAATGCGGCACTTTGCGCCATGCGCTATATAATTTCTGCGGAACCGAAGAAGCTGATGTCCTTTTCGTTGCCGCAGTCGGCGGAAAAGGAGCTTCACAAAACGGCGGAGGATTATCTGCTTATACAGAGTGAGAGACGCTTTGCGACTCTCGACTATTGGAAGAAAGTGAAATAACAATGGAGTTTTACGAAAAATCGTTAAATACACTTGAACTGCCTACTGTTTTGCAAATGCTGTCGGCTGAAGCGGTGACCGAAGGTGCGAAAGCCGAGGCACTGACACTGCGACCGTCGCAGCAAAGACCGGAGGTAAGCCGAAGGCTGTCCGAGACGACAGCCGCAAAAAATATGATGACGGTAAGCGGCAGCCCGTCGTTCTCGGGCATAAGGGATGTCAGACCGTCACTGAACCGAGCGGATCTCGGCGGCAGCTTAAATACAAAAGAGCTGCTTGATATCGCCAAGGTGCTGCAATGCGCAAGACTTGTCAGGGCCTACATTTCGAGTGACCGTCACGAAAAGAGCTGCATCGATTATCTTTTCACGGCACTTCGCACCAATAAATTCCTCGAAGAAAAAATATCGTCGTCGATAATCGGAGAGGACGAGATAGCCGACGGAGCATCGTCGGAGCTTGCGAATATCCGCAGAAAGATAAGGGCGACGGGGTCGAGAGTCAGGGAATCCCTGCAAAAGATAATATCGTCGCCGTCATATGCAAAGGTTTTGCGGGAGCCTATAATAACCATGCGCTCAGACCGCTTTGTCGTTCCGGTCAAAGCGGAATGTAAGGGAGCGGTGCAGGGACTTGTGCATGATATATCGGCATCGGGCGCGACACTTTTTATAGAGCCCATGTCGGCTGTCAAGGCAAACAACGAGCTGCGAGAGCTTGCCGCAAAGGAAAAAGCGGAGATAGAACGCATACTGGCGGAGCTGTCCGCCGACTGTGCAGAGCACGCCGAGGACATAGCGTCGGACTATTTGATGCTTGTAAGGCTTGACCTGATTTTCGCCAAGGCGAAGCTGTCGTACAAGCTGAACTGTCAGGAGCCTAAGCTCAGCGAAAAGGGACTCATACTGAGAAGGGCAAGGCATCCGCTGCTTGATCAGTCGAAGGCGGTGCCGATAAGTCTTGAGCTCGGCAATGATTTTGACACACTCATAATCACGGGACCGAATACCGGCGGCAAAACGGTCACACTCAAGACGATCGGACTTTTAAGCATCATGGCGCAGTGCGGACTGCATATTCCGACCGACGACGGCAGCGAGATACCGGTATACAGCAGCGTGCTTGCCGATATAGGCGACGAGCAGAGCATAGAGCAAAATCTTTCAACCTTTTCGGCACATATGACGAACATAGTGAATATCATAAAGGAGTGCGACGGTGAATCGCTGCTGCTGTTCGATGAGCTCGGAGCGGGCACGGATCCGACGGAAGGTGCCGCGCTTGCGATAGCGATAATCGAATATGCGCGAAAGATCGGTGCATCCGTTGCCGCAACGACGCACTATGCCGAGCTTAAGGTATATGCGACAACGGAGAGCGGTATACAAAACGCCTCATGCGAATTTGACGTTGAGACATTGCGTCCGACCTATAGACTGCTTGTGGGCATACCGGGCAAATCCAATGCTTTTGCCATATCATCGAGACTCGGTCTTGACTCGGACATAATCGAGGATGCGCGCCGAAGGATAGGGACGGAGAATGCAAGCTTTGAGGCAACGATAGAAAAGCTTGAAAAGACAAGGCTTCTGCTTGAGAGAGACAGAGACGAAGCAGCCAAAAAGCTGCGTGAAGCGGAGGAAAACGCCAAGAAAGCGGCATTTCTCAAAGCGGAGCTGTCGGTACGTCTGGAGAAGGCGGACGAAAGAAGCCGCAGGGAAGCCGAGCGTATCATAGCCGATGCAAGGCGTACTGCTGAGGAGACCTTTGCGGAGCTTGACGAGATGCGCAAAAGACTTAATGAGGAGCAGGAAGCGCAGGAGATAAACGAAGCGAGAAGCGAGCTGAGAAGAAGACTGAACGAATCCGAAAGCAAGCTGAAGGCTGCGACTCCGACTTTGCCTTCCGAGGAGAAGAAACCGACAAGAGCGGCAAAGGCGGGAGATACCGTGGAGATAATATCTATGGGCGTAAAGGCGGAGGTCATCTCCGTGAATCCCGACGGCAGCTTGGAGCTGAAAGCGGGCATCATGACGGTGAAGGCAAAGCAAAGCGAGGTCAGCGTTGTCGAAGGATTCGGCGTCAAAAAGAAAACCACGATAAGCAGCGGCACGTCCGTCCGCACCGCATCGGTTTCCTCGGAGATCGATCTTCGCGGCATGGAATCGCTTGAGGCGGTCAACGCCGCAGAGCAGTATATCGACAATGCGGTTATGGCAAAGCTTAAGTCAGTCAGAATTATCCACGGCAAAGGTACCGGAGCACTCAGGGCGGCGATACAGCAGATGCTAAAGCGCAATAAGCTTGTCAAGTCATACCGTCTCGGTCGATACGGTGAGGGCGAAAGCGGCGTTACAATAGTCGAATTGAAATAAAAGCCGACGATTATTTTCGCGAATAATGTGTAAATCTACAAATCAGACAAATTTTGTTGACGATTTTTAAATAATTTGCTAAAGTGGATATAATCTTTATATGGGGTTAAGGAGTGTCGAGTATGCTTACGAAAGAAGTAGTTATCAATAATCAGGT
>CAZWID010000083.1:0-5240 GCA_964634065.1 uncultured Oscillospiraceae bacterium
GCGGTATTGCAGATTTCGTAGCATGGATACTCGATATGACCGGCGATAAGCCCGAGATGGAGTGGTTCGACAGAATCGGCGATTGGCTCGGCAGTATCGGACTTTAATTTCCGGACTACATATTAAATAGAAAACAACGGTGCTCAAATTTTGAGCACCGTTGTTTTTTGTATTTAAATTAAGTGTCACATTTGTCTTACGGCAAATGTGACATTTCAAGATCCCGAAGATATTAAGAGTTTAATTCTACGTCTTTTTGCTCTGACTTTTTATCCAAGAGATAAATTGGCCTGCTTTTTGTTTCTAAATAGGTCTTGGATAGATATTGACCTAATATACCGATGCAAAGCAACTGTATGCCTCCCAAAAACAGTATAACACTTATTGTAGAAGCCCATCCATCCACAGGATCGCCGAAGATTAGTTTCCTCACCACAATCACTACAACAAAGATTAATGAGATAACGCAGCAGATTGTGCCAATGAATGATGAGATAACAAGGGGCATAGTGGAAAATGCTACAATTCCTTCTATGCTGTATTTCAACAATTTCCAGAAAGACCATTTGGTTTCACCCGCCGCTCTTTCAACATTTTCGAATTCTATCCATTTGGTTTTGAAACCAACCCAACCGAACAATCCCTTAGAAAAGCGGTTATACTCTCCCATGGTAAGCAGTGAATCTACAAATTTACGATTCATCAGACGATAATCACGAGCACCGTCCATGATTTCGGTCTGTGAAATGCGATTTATAATTCTATAGAACATTCTTGCGAAGAAAGAACGAATTTTCGGCTCTCCTTTTCGTGTTACCCTACGTGTAGCGACCGAATCATAGCCATCTTCCTTTACAGCCTTATACATTTCGGGAAGAAGTGAAGGGGGGTCTTGCAGATCAACATCCATAATTACCACATAGTCGCCCTTGGAATGTTGAAGACCAGCGTAAATTGCAGCCTCCTTGCCAAAGTTACGCGAAAAGGAAAGATACTGCATACGGCTATCCTTTTCGGATAACGCCTCCATAATGGCAAGAGTGTTATCTTTGGAACCATCGTTAACCATAAGGACCGTAAAATCTAAAAAAGACATCTCATCCATTACTCTACAAATCTCTTCATAAAACAATGGAATAGCATCTTGCTCGTTATAGCAGGGTACAACAACAGTCAAAGTGTCCCTCCCCATCATATTTCGCCTCCCATACTGCTTATATACTAAAAAAACATATATAGCTTAGCATAATTCGCATGAATTTGCAATATTTCAAATCCCGTTAGGAATATTTCGCTGAAAAAAGACGACCTTACAAAAGCAAAGTCGTAGTCTGTTTGGTGAAATATTCGGCTTGCGCCGAATGAGAAATAATAGTCTGGCGACTATTGTGAAATTTGATGCTCCGCATCGAGTGAAATGAAATAAATCCACCCGCCGCCGCAGCGATTTCACGCGCCGTAGGCGTGCATCACATTGCATAGCAATATTTCAAATCCCATTATGGAATATTTCGTTGAAAAAAGCCAAGTCGATTTTCGACTTGGCTTTTTTGGTGCGAGAGAGGAGACTTGAACTCCCACGTCGGTTGACACACGCCCCTCAAACGTGCCTGTCTACCTGTTCCAGCACTCTCGCATAGCCCGAAGGCATGAGTTATTATAGCAGATATGCGGAGAATGTCAAGCACAATTTTCAAAAAAATTGTCGCGACTGTTTTTGCCCTTAAAAATCAGCACCGCACATACGGCGATATAGTAGAGCAGCGCAAGCAGCATCAGCAGACCGTTAAGTCTCGGATCGACGAGGTACACACCGTTCAGGTATGCATAGTAGCAAAGCAGCGATGCACATTGCACCAAGAATGCCGCAGGGATCGTCGCGGGTACGTAAAAGCAAAAAGCAAGGGAGAGAATATCCGCTGCGAAGAAGTAGCGGTCGTGCATATGCGGAAGCAGAAACGGAATGCCCACGGCAAGCAGCAACGTAAAGCAAAGCATGAGTCTTGTATCAAGCCTGTCATGAAAAACAGTAGCAATAAGGAACACAAGCAGCACGAAGGCAAAAGCGACGGCGACACCGACTGTGCTCCAAAGCTCGGTATCAAGTCCGGTGATGAGCGAATACAAGGACGGAGAATTGTAGTTCAGACCGTCACCGACGGTGGAGGCAGTCTGAAAATAAACCGTCATCGTTGAAACAAAGTCTCTGCCGAACAGAACGGGAAGCAGGAGATATAGCACATAAGCGACGGGGAATATGGCGATATACCAAGGCTTAATCTTACCTTTAATAAGAAAAACAAAGAACGCAGGTATCACAAATACCGCCTGAAGCTTAAATGCAAACGAAGCCGCAAGACAGAGCATCGACCTTATCGGCTTATCGGAAAGCGCACAGTAAACGGCAATAACCGCAAAGAAAACATATATGCTGTCGCACTGTCCCCACCTTGCGCCGTTGAGCATAAGGGTCGGCAAAAGCAAAGTGAGAAAAAATGCCGTGAAGCGTTTTGCCTTATCATCGCAATAAAGCGAAACTATCTTCAAAACGCTCCATGCCATGAGCACGTCAAACAGCATACTCAAAAGCTTGATGGGGTATAGCTCGTAAATATCAAAATAGGAGAACAGGGCAAGAAAATAGAGATAGGGCGGATTGTAATTACCGATATTGCAGGCGAGTGCCTCAAAACCGCCGTTTTGCCTGAAAAACTCGACCCAACCGCTGAGGAAGATTTGAAAGTCGGCGGTTTCGAGCGGAAGCATGGGGATTCGTATCGAAAAAGCGGCAAAGAGCAGCAACGCGGCAAGCACAAAACCGCGAAAACTGCGGCAGAAGCCTTCGCGATACAGAAGAAAAAGAGCGAGAATCAGCTCACAGGCTATCGCAATCGAAACAAATAGAGTCATGGTATTCTCCGTCAAAAAGCACAAAAAACGGCGGAAGCCTTATGCCATCCGCCGAAACGCTCAAAATTAACAAAATTATTCTTGACATAGTGGCTCTCGGATGATAAAATAACTTGCTATGTTATTTTGGCAAAGTGCCGATACAATCCCACTATCTACGCTTTAAGTATAGCATGGCAAGACTTCAAATACAACACCGGATGAGAACAAAGTGACAACTCAGCCGCGTGTCCCAATCATAACGAAGGAGTGAGTGCAAATGCCCAAAGATGTTCTCTACGGCAAGACTTTGAGAAAGAGCTTTGCCCGCAGCGAAGAGATCCAGGATATGCCCAATCTGCTCGAGATCCAGAAGAAGTCCTACAAATGGTTCCTCGAAACCGGACTTCGCGAGGTGTTCCGCGATACCGCTGCCGTGACCGACTATTCCGGCAATCTTGAGCTTAGCTTTGTGGACTATTCCATGGACGAAAAGCCCAAGTACACCGAGGAGGAGTGCAAGGCAAGGGATGCAACGTATGCGGCACCCTTAAAGGTCAGCGTCCGTCTGCGCAACATGGAGACCGAGGAGATCAAGGAGCAGGAGATCTTTATGGGTGACTTCCCCATAATGACCGCCGGCGGCACCTTTATCATCAACGGTGCGGAGAGAGTTATAGTCTCTCAGATCGTGCGTTCACCCGGTATGTACTACGACAAGACCACCGACCGCAGCATGACAAGCCTCTATGCGGCAACGGTTATCCCGTACCACGGTGCATGGCTCGAGTATGAGACGGATGCGAACGATGTTTTCTATGTCCGTATCGACAAGAACCGCAAGCTCCCCGTAACTCTGTTCCTCAAGGCAATGGGCAAGTACGATGCAGCAAAGCCCGAGACTTGGCTGAGCTGCACTCCCGATACCGCAGTCGGTGCCGTCACAAGCGCGAGACTCAAGGAAATTTTCGGTGAGGACGAGCGCATGGTTGCCACCTTCGACAAGGACGGCGATATGAGCCGTGAGGAATGCCTCATGGAGATTTACCGCAAGCTCCGCCCCGGCGACCCTCCGACGGTGGAGAGCGCGGAAAGCCTGCTCGACGGTCTGTTTTACGATCGTCGCCGTTATGACATTTCCAATGTCGGACGTTATAAGTTCAACAAGAAAATGTCCATCGGCAGACGTATAAAGGGCTTTACTCTTGCGATGCCCGTTGTCGATCCCCACACCGGTGAGATAATTGCCGACGAAGGCGAGGTCGTGTCCTCGGAGAAGGCGCACATCATCGAAGAAGCCGACGTTATCGATGTCTACCTGAACGTTGACGGAAAAACCGTCAGAGTGTTCACTAACGGCATGGTCGATCTTGCACACTATGTTGACTTCGACCCCAAGGAGCTCGGTGTGACCGAGAAAGTCAGAGGCATCGTTCTTTCCGGACTGCTTGAGCAGTATGAGGGCGAGGCACTGCGTGATGCGATAGCCGAGAACATTGACGTTCTTGTTCCCAAACACATTGTTGCGGACGATATTTTCGCTTCCGTCAACTACCTCAACTGCCTTGCCTACGGCATAGGCGAGAAGGACGATATCGACCATCTCGGCAATCGCCGTGTACGCAGAGTCGGTGAGCTGCTCCAGAACCAGTTCCGCATCGGCTTCAGCCGTATGGAGCGTGTCATCAGAGAGCGTATGACCCTTCAGGATCTCGACATCGTCACTCCCCAAAGCCTTATAAATATCCGCCCCGTAACCGCGGCGATAAAGGAGTTCTTCGGTTCCAGTCCTCTGAGCCAGTTCATGGATCAGACGAACCCCCTCTCCGAGCTTACCCATAAGCGTCGTATGTCCGCTCTCGGACCCGGCGGCTTGAGCCGTGAGAGAGCATCCTTCGACGTTCGTGACGTTCACTACAGCCACTACGGTCGCCTCTGCCCGATAGAGACTCCCGAAGGCCCGAACATCGGTCTTATCTCTTACCTTGCGTCTTACGCAAGAGCCAATGAATACGGCTTCCTCGTCGCTCCCTTCCGCAAGGTCGATAAGGAGACCGGACGTCTCACCGATCAGGTCGATTACATGACCGCCGATGTCGAGGATAATTACATTGTCGCTCAGGCAACCGAGCCTTTGGACGAAAACGGCTGCTTTGTCAACAAGCGTATCACCTGCCGTCACCGTGACGAGATCATCGAGGTCGACCGTGAACGTGTCGATTACGTTGACGTTAGCCCGAGAATGATGGTATCCATTGCGACCGCGATGATCCCGTTCCTCGAAAACGACGACGCAAACCGTGCCCTCATGGGCGCGAATATGCAGCGCCAGGCTGTTCCTCTCATGGTCA
>CAZWID010000084.1:0-5212 GCA_964634065.1 uncultured Oscillospiraceae bacterium
AAGGGCAAAATATCATTGCAAAGGCGGAGTTCGGATACTTCTCCAATGCTTAAGCTAAAGAGAGTCGAACCCTATCGCCTGTCAGCGACCCTTTTCGGTACTTTTCGCCCTTTTCGTCTTGATGGGCGTCAGCCCATCTGCGTCTCAAAAACCGAAAATCCCACGAAAATTGCCTGCTGAACAGGTGCAAAGCAGTTTCGGCGTAGCTGATTTTCGTTCAGGCAAGGCAAAGCCCGCAGAGAATACTGTCGTATTGTCAAGGGGTTTAACGCGGCATGGGCGGAAATCAGTACGCCGAAACCGATATGGTTCAACTCTCTTTAGCTTAAAAAATCACCGCTTCAATTTTACTGTATTCAGATTATTCGCAGCGGAGGAGAGTCATCGGGAGTGTTGCGTTTTCTGATTTTTCACCGTCAGAGTATTCCGAGAGAATGGTGAGCTTATCACCGTCAAGCTCAAACTCGTTATATGTACCGTCTTCCTTATCCTCACCGTCTGCAATAAAATAAAGCTTATTGCCGTCGACCTCGAAGCTGCCCTCTATGACCTGCTCAAAGATGGGGTCGACCGACTCCATTGCGCCCTCGACAAGCCGGTCGTAAAACTCATCGACCGTCATGTTTTCACTTGCCGCAGCTTCCTCAACCGTGACTCCTTCTTCGGCGCAAAGAGCTTCCATGATGCCGACAAAGCCCTCTCTGAATGCGGCTCTCAGCTTTTCGGTTGTGCCGTCGTCGACAAACTCTATCGTGTAGCTGCCGTCAGCGTTGAAGGTATACCTGATACTGTAGAAAATACCGTTGAAATCCATATTTGACATGAGCTGCGACAATTCGTCGTCGCCGCCGTACGCTGCGGCAATCGCGGCACCGAGGTCAAACTCTGCTTCCCATATGCCGATAAGCTTGCTGTTTTTATACTTTTCATTATCGACAGCTTCGCTATTGTCGCTTTCCACATCGTCGTCCTGTGCTTTATCGCCGTCATTGCCATTGCCGCTGTCCGTATTGCAGGCACAGAGCGCGAAAACCATGGCGAGTGCAAGCAGGAGCGCAAGCAGTTTTTTGAATTTCTTCATTTTCGACCTCCTGTTATGAAACCTTAACAAATGTTTTGGGGAACGAACCGTTATCGCTTAATACACCTGCCGTGTAGCTTTCGCTGACGTAAAGCTTTTCATCACTGAGCTCGGTGTACACCCAGTAGGTGGTGCCTGTGGGCTCCGTTTTGGAATCCGAGCTGAGCAGCACTTTGCCGTCCTCTATTTTATAACGACCTTCTTCGGCGGTAAAAAGCATATCGGTGGAGAGATCGTTGAGGTAGTTTTCCAAAACGATGTCGGGCGTCGTATGCATTTCCTCACAAAAAGCATCGAAGCTGCCGTACTGCTCCGCATATGCCTCGTCGCAAAGCCGTTTCATGCCCTCTTTGTATGCCGCGGCAAAACGGTCGTACGCTTCCTTGCTGCTCTCTTTGTCAAAGCCGTATTCCATGGTGCCGTCCTTGTTGAAGGTAAAACGTGCCGTAAAGCATATGCCGTCGAAGTCGTAGTAATCCTCAAGCGATATATCTCCGCCTGTGGCAAGTTCCATGAGAGTTGCCGTGACATCAAACTCCGCCTCCCAAGAACCGAGAATTAGTGCCTCATCGCCTTCGGGCTCATTGCAGGCACAAAGCGACAGCAGCACGACAATGCACAGAACCGCCGCGGTAATATGTTTAATAGCTTTCATCTTACGTTCTCCTTTAATTGATGCCGATATTATATCACCGAGGCATGGTCTATTGCAACACAAAACCCGCATCGTCATTTCCGCTAATTTCTCATTTTAAAAGAACAATTATCGGCAGCAGGGTATGACGCACTTCGATAAGTTACATAAGTATAATTATTTTATACTTATGTAAACTACGGAGGCGCGATATGGATGTAAAAGACAGGGTGGCGGCAATAAGAACCGCCGTTGCTGTGCCGAAAAACGGCAAACCGAGTGCGGAGGTCATACGCTCGGCGTATGCGATGCTGAGCTTTTTGGCGGGATTTATGCTCTCTGCGGCAAGACTGTCGGGCAGCGGCAGTCCCTTCGGCGTTGCTGCCGTTGCCGCAGCGGGTGCGGGAATAAACGGCGCAGGCTGTCTTATCGGTGCCGTTTTGGGATACATAGTGACCGGCGGGATAGCGTGGGGCATCCGATATGCCGCCGCAGCGATGCTTGTATACACCGCACAGTTTGCTCTGCACGATACGAAAATGGCGTCGATGCGAATGTTTTCGCCGATGCTTTCAGGCATGGCGATGCTCACGGTACAGCTCCTTTCGCTGCTTGGTATCGGCACGGTACAGCCGCACTCAATTGGGCTTGCGGCATTGGAGACGGTACTTGCCTTTGCCTGCTGCGATTTCTTCCGCGAGGCACTTTCGGAGGATGAACGGAGTACCGAAAGTGCGGAGCAGCGGCATCTCGGCTCATTGTTCATAAGCTTTGCGGTCGTGCTGATGTCGCTGTCGGGCATAGAGCTTTTCGGTGCAGTGTCCTTGGGACGCTTAGCGGCAGTGCTTGCCGTGATGGTATGCACACTGCGCTGCGGACCGCTTTACGGCTGCACCGTCGGCACGGTGTTCGGTGCGGCAATGGACCTTGCGCACGGCGGTGTGCCGTATTTCACAATGGCATACGCACTGTCGGGACTCATATCGGGCATATTCAACCGAAGCGGAAGAATCTTGTTCATACTGAGCTTTGTGCTGTCGAACGCCGCCGCCGTGGTCTGTACGTGGACGGTGTCTCAGTCGCTTGAAGGGCTGTTCGAGGTCTTTTGCGCATCGGTAGTGTTTGCCGTACTGCCGTCGGGCTTTTTGAGCAGAGCGGGAGCCGTCCTGCAGCAGACGGCAGCGGGCAGCGGCGAATCCGGACTGCGCCGCTACGTCTCGAAAAGAGTTGCGCAGCTTGCTTCGGCGTATTCCGGAGTGTATGAAATAGTGCGCCGAAACGTCGAGGAGACCTACAACGATTCCGATCCGTCGAGAATATTCGACAGAGCGGCAGACAGCGTTTGCATAGGCTGTAGGGAGAAAAACCGCTGTTGGAACAGAGAGTATATGAACACACTTGCCGCAATGAACGATGCAGGCAACGCCATAAAGGAGAAGGGAAACCTCTCTACAGACGATATACCGGAGCATTTTTTGCGCCGCTGCCGCAATCCCGAGGGCTTTGTTGCGGCGGTAAATTCCGAGCTTAAGGCAGTCGCCTACAGGCGGCAGTACGCCGGAAATCTCAAGGAGAGCAGGGCGGCACTTTGGCAGCAGTACGGCGATATGGCGCAGGTGCTGTCGGAGATCGCAAAGGAGCTCGGCAGCATTAACGGAGCGGATCATCTCTGCGAACGCAGACTTATACGCTATTTGCGTACCCTTGATATCGAAGCCGACACCGCTGTGTTCAGAGACGGCAGAGGTCGACTCAGAGCGGTCATCGAAAGCGGAAATCTTTCCGTGCTGCTGCGTGACGGGGAATATCTCGAAAAGCTGTCGAAGATAATGGGCTTGCGTTTGTGCAAGCCGAAGGGCATCACGGAGGATACGGCAAAGCTCTACCTTACGGAGGCAGAGCCTTTGGCGGTAAGCGTCGGGATCGCCGCGATGAAGAAAAAGGGCGAAAAGGTGAGCGGTGACCGCGGTACGTATTTCAAGACCGATGCGGGAGTTTTGTGCGTAATACTCTCCGACGGGATGGGAAGCGGCGATGAAGCGGCTGCGGAGAGTGCGGAAGTGATTGCAATACTCGAACGGTTTTTGAGAGCGGGAACGGAGCCCGCACTTGCAATGAAAACCTTAAACTCGGTCATGCTGCTGCGCAGCGGAAGCGATTGGGGCTTTGCGACGGTCGATCTCATGTGCGTAGACCTGTTCAGCGGCGAGACCTGCTTTTACAAGTACGGGGCGGCACCGAGCTATGTTATGAACGGCAAAAGCATAAAGCGCATACGCGGCGAAAGCTTTGCGCCGGGACTCTCCGGCAAATGCGATGCCGCACCCGATGTTGTGCGTATGCGGTTAAAACCGGGCAGTACCGCAATTATCGCCTCCGACGGCGTGTTGGGCGATCAGAACGACAAATGGCTGCGTGAGGTGCTCGACTCCGCAAGCGATGATATGAAGCTGCTTGCGCGGGATACCCTCAGGGAAGCGGAAAAACTCTACGGCAAAAACGACGACATGACGGTCTTGGCGGTCAGAGTGGAGGCAAGAGCATGAATAATATTCTGGAAAAGCGGGTATGCTCAACAAAAAGGGATATGCAAAAGGAGGGCAATGAAGTGGTAAAGGGTACTGCTCGCAGAGTTATCGTCGTGCGCTCGCCCGATCCGGATGTGTTTGAGGAAGCGATATTTCTCGTCAAGGAGGAGTATATGCGTTCTGCCGGAGTGACGCAATCTCAACTGCTGTCCGAAGCGCGAAAGGCTGCCGCAGGCTATGTCGGCGGCATAAGAAAATCGAAAAAGAAAAGCAAAGTGCCGCTACTCATGGCGGCATCGGGCATAGGCGGCAGCGGTATTGCCGTCGCTCTCATGCTACTGCTTGCGTAAGCTGAAGAGGGGCTAAGGATATCGGTTTCGGTATGCTTAGACCCTCTTTAGCTTAATTGACATTTTCCGCTCGTATTGCTATAATAAGTGCAAATCAACGAACGGAGGCTATGGCATGAAGCAGTGTATGGATTCCGCAAATCTCCATCGCAGACTTGCCAAGATCATAGGACAGGTTCAGGCGATCGACAGGATGATCGATGAGGATGTTCCCTGCGAGGACATTCTTTTGCAGATAAATGCCGCAAAATCGGCTTTGCACAAGGTGGGGCAGGTGGTGCTTGAGGGGCATATCAGACATTGCGTCAAGGACGGCATTGAAAACGGCGATGCGGATAAAACCATCGAAAGCTTCACAAAAGCGGTCGAACGCTTTGCCAATATGCAATGAATTACTAAGACGGTTCATTAAAGAGCCGTCTTTTTCTCTTGACAAGTGATACCCTCAGGGGTATACTAAGCCCATACCCCCAAGGGTACAATGCGCTTAAGCTGAGGGGTATCGAACCATATCGCCTGTCAGCGACCCTTTTCGGTGCTTTTCGCCCTTTTCGCCTCGACGGGCTGTCGTATTGTCAAGGGATTTAACGCAGCATGAGCGGAAATCAGCATACCGAAA
>CAZWID010000085.1:0-5182 GCA_964634065.1 uncultured Oscillospiraceae bacterium
CCCTCAATCAAAGTGTGCTGCCATTACACCACTACTTGCTACGCCGATTATACCAAGCCTTTTTTACAAATGCAACCAGCTTCTTTTCTTCATCGGTCAAGCCTCTTGTTCCGCCCTCATCGTGATAATACCCGATGTGCGTATGCTCCCCCGTGAATTGCTCGTGGCTATGTAAGAGATTGATTGTTTTTATACGTTTCCCATCGTCACCGTAATAGCTGATTGCATTTATTTTGTCCTCATCGTTTATTGTTGCGTAAATGCGCCCTTTGGTCATGGCTTCCAACGGCGCGTTTGCAGAGCCTTTATTTGCTTTGATATATGCGGCGTATTGACTTCATCTGCAAATCTGCTATAATAAAACGCAGGTTGCGGAACGGCGATTTCAAAATGTGATTTTCAAAAGCGGATTATGACGAGGTTGTACATATGGCTACAAGTCAAGGTTATCTGAAATTTGTCTTAGAACAGCTCTCGGGCTTGAAAAATATTACCCATCGACAAATGATGGGTGAATATATTATTTATTACAACGGAAAAATCGCAGCTTATCTCTGCGATGACCGCTTTTTGGTGAAGATACTGCCGTCTACTGCGAGGCTGCTTCCGGATGCACCGCGTGAGCTGCCCTACGACGGTGCAAAGGAAATGCTGTTGGTGGGAAATGTGAACGACAGAGACTTTCTCGAAGCATTGTTTTGCGCTATGGAGGCGGAGCTGCCCGAACCGAAGGAAAAGAGAAAAGAAGTATGAGGGGGCACTATGAATCTTTTTTACACAAGCAGCAGAGAGGAATGGCGAAAGCATCTTGCGGAAAACTTCGACAGGTGCGATGAGATATGGCTCGTATTCCCCATGAAAGCATCGGGAGAGGAGCGGCTGTCATATAACGATGCCGTCGAGGAGGCACTCTGCTTCGGATGGATCGACAGTACGATACGAAATATCGACAGCACCCATCGTGCACAGCGTTTCACTCCGAGACGACCGACAGCTTCATACTCAAGACCGAATATCGAACGCCTTATACACCTTGAGAAACATGGCAAGCTTCATCCCAAGGTGAGGGAGCAGGTACTTCCGCTTATTGCCGAACCATACAAATTCCCAACCGACATTATTGCGGCGATTAAAGCCGATGAGGATGCTTACAGGAATTACATCGGTTTCCCCGAAGCTTACAGGCGGATACGCATTGCCTATATCGATTCGGCGCGACATCGCCCTGCCGAATTTCATAAGCGACTTAACAGCTTTATCACAAGAACTAAAGCCGGCAAGTTGATTCACGGCTACGGCGGCATAGACAAATACTACGGATTTCCGTGTTTGCGGAAATGACAGTATTATAAAACCAAACCGACGCTTCTGTTTGAAGCGTCGGTTTGGTTTATTCAAAGACTTGCATTTTCGGATTAAAGCAGCACGAGACAGTCAACCGCCACCTTCGCGGCGGTTTTTGCAAGCTTATAATGACAGCCGCATAAAGCCACATTTACTTCGGTGAGATTTCCGACCTCAAATCAGATACAGAGCCTTGAGGCGGTCAAGCTTTGTGACGGTGAGTCCGAGTGCATTCTCAAGATATGCGTCCATACTGCCGCACTTTTCCTCCGCTGCCGAAAATGCGGCGGCGATAAAGCTTTCGTCAACACGGTCAAGCTCATAGATGAAATCAAGCTCCGCCTGACTGTCCGTGTACCTTCGGCAGCTTTCGATGAGCCGCGCCGTGCCTTCGGCGCAGCGTTCGTTCGTTTCCATATAGTCTGCGGTAATGTCGTCTCTGTGTACACCGAGAGCTGTCAGTAGCAGGGCTGTTCCGACGCCGACTCTGTCCTTGCCCATGGTGCAGTGGTACAGCAATGCTCCTTCGTCATGCTTTAAAAGCAGGTCGAAGAACACACGGTAATGCGCGATGCAATGCTCCGTTCCCGCAAGTATCGGATACAGCGAGCGCATTTGCACCTTGCCGTCGGGATGCTTTTTCATGAGCCGCCGCGCCATTGCGACGGTACGTAACGCTTCCTCATCCTCTGTTTCGGGCTTGTCTCGGCTTATGCCTTCGGTTTTCGTCTCGATTATCGGGCAGTGCACATAGTCGACACCGTCGATAACGCGGTCACGCTTCTGCAGGCGTTCTTCATCGGTTCTGAAATCGACGACGGTGCGCAGTCCCAAGTCACGCAATGCGGCTGCGTCGCTGTCCGTTATCTCGTTTATAACGCCGCTGCGGATGAGCCGCCTTTCGGCAATGACACCGTCGCGTGCACGGATTTTTCCGAGATCCCTTGCGTTCGACGCACCTTCAAGCAGATACTTCATATTCCGAAAAGCCTCCTTCCGTTTTCGACGGTTATTCTTGCGACCTCTTGTGCATCGAGTCCCTTTATCTCCGCTATCTTTTCCGCAACGTAGACAAGATTTCTCGAATCGTTGCGCTTGCCTCTGTTCGGAACGGGGCTGAGATAGGGACTGTCGGTCTCGATGAGCACACGCTCTATGGGACACATTTCCAAAACCTCAAGAGCCTTTCTTGCGTTTTTGTAGGTCACGGGACCGTCAAAGCCGAGATAGTAGCCCATTTTCAAAAGCTCTTGCGCCATCTCGACACTGCCGGAGTAGCAGTGGAATACGCCTTTGAGCACAGGATAGCGGCGCACGATCTCCATACAGTCGCCGTGTGCCTCCCTGTCGTGGATTATAACGGGCTTTTCGAGCTTTATCGCAAGCTCTATCTGACGGCAAAAGAGCTCCTTTTGCTCCTCTTTGTGGCTTGCGTCCCGGTAGTAGTCAAGCCCGATCTCACCGATGGCGACACATTTTGGGTGCTCGGCAAGCTCCTTCAGCTCCTCGAAAGCCTCATCGCTCAGCTTGTCGATATCCTCGGGATGCCAACCGACGGCGGCATAAACAAAATCGAAGCTCTCCGCCAGCTCTATCGCCTTTTTGCTGCTTATAAGGTCGCAGCCGGGGTTTACTATCAGCTCCACTCCGTTTTGCGGCATGGAGGCAAGCAGCGTAGCCCTGTCATCGTTGAAGGCACCGCTGTCGTAATGAGCATGGGTATCAAAATACATTGCATTACCTCGAAACATATGTTATGTTTATTATAATTTATTATATCATTTACATTGCGCCGAGTGCAACAACTTTAAAAGGAAGTGGCGGTTTTGAATGATTTTTACAAAACTCTCGTCAAAGGTATAGACCCGACTCTCACGGTTACACGGATAATAAAGGGCAAAAGTTGGACCGGTGCAGAGCTGTCAAACGGCTCCTTCGGCATCGCCATGCGCACCGAAGGCAGCAGCATAAAACGTATGCATGACAGTCTTGTCGGACTTTCCGCAAAAGACGCAGCCCTTGCCGTCATGAGCTGGAACTTTGAGGAGGCAAGCGAGGGCATGGCGGTCATAAACGCTTTTTACAACAACACGGAGCTTATGAAAAAGCAAAGGTTCGATGTGCCGTTTGAGCGGGTTTGCACTGCCGGAATGGATGTCAAAAACAAAACCGTCGCTTTCATCGGTCACCTAAAAATGCCGCCAGAGACGATAGAGGGCTGCAAAAAGCTTTATATAATAGAGCGCGATCCGAGAGAGGGCGACTATCCCGATTCCGCCTGTGAGTATCTTCTTCCTCGGTGCGATATCGTGATAATCACGGGCTCTGCCTGTGTAAATAAGACTATGCCAAGACTCTTGGAGCTCAGCCGCAACGCCGAAACGATACTCATAGGTCCGACCGTTCCCATGTGCCCGAAGCTCAAAGCTTTTGGCGTTGACAGACTGTCGGGCATGGCGGTACGTGACAGGGACGGTATCGTCGAATGGATGCAGCGTGAGGCAGGCAGCCCGTATCCTTACGGCGATACATTTTTGATAGTGTGAGATTGAAAGGAGCGCAATGAATAATAAGCTCAAGGCGGCGATTTACGGGTTGGCGGTTGCCGACGCAGTCGGCGGTATCATGTACGGTCTTGACGGCATCCCGTCCGATTGGCTGCAAGTCCTCAGAGGCAAGGACATTATCGAAGCCTGTCTGTTTTGAGAGAATTTCGAGAGAATAAAGAGAATAAAGCAAAAGCTCTCCGATTTTTCGGAGAGCTTTTTCGTCGTACGATATTATTTTACCATACCCTTGTCGGTCTTTTTAACGTGCTTGAAGACTTCCTCGAAGCGGCAAAGTGCCTCGTCGATGATCTCGGGGGTATCCGCAAGAGAGGTATAAAGGCGGCTGCCTGCGAGGGTGACTATGCCGTTTGCCATGTATGCGGCACCCATGCGCTCCATGGAGTCCTTGCGGACATACATCATGGACTTGTTGCGCAGCAGTCCGATTGCGGATTCGACAAAGGACATGGACGAGAAGTCGAAGCTCATTGCGCCGGTGCACTCAAGGTGAACGATGGAGCCCTGATTGTATGCGACGAAGGGCAGACCGTATTGGTTTATGAGCTCCTTGAGACCGTCGCACAGCCTGTCGCCCATCTTGCCCGCGACCTCACAGGCGTTGGTGCGCTCGATTTCCCGAATGGCGGTGTAGCCTGCGAGACAGGAGAGGGGATTTGCAGCCAAAGTGCCGCCGACGTATGCTCTGTGCTTGCCGGTGGCAAGACCTGCCGCCATGAGCTGAGCGTACTCTTTCTTGCCGCCTACGCCGCCTGCGGAGGGATAGCCGCCCGCGACGATCTTGCCGAAGATGGTGAGATCGGGAACGACATCGAAGTAGCCCTGAGCACCGGAAAGAGCAATACGGAAGCCGGTGACGACCTCGTCGAATATGAGCAGAGCACCGTACTTGTCGCAAAGCTCACGAACGCCCTTGTTGTAATCGATTGCAACGGGACGGGTGCCGCTTTCGGGACCTACGGGCTCTAAGATAACTGCGGCGGTGCCGCCGAGGAGCTTGTTGCGCTTGAGCATGGCTTCGAGCATCTCAAGATCGTTGGGGCGAACCTCGTCGGTGGTGCTGTATGCACCGTGGGGGATGCCGTGGGACTCAAGCAGAGCTCTGCTGCCGGGGATCTTCAGACCGTAGACCATCTGATCCGACCAACCGTGGTATGCGCCGCCTATCTTGATGATACGCTTTTTGCCGGTGGCGATACGTGCGATACGCAGGGACGCCATGACAGCCTCGGTGCCGGAGCCGAGCATACGGAACATCTCGACATTGGGCA
>CAZWID010000086.1:0-5110 GCA_964634065.1 uncultured Oscillospiraceae bacterium
ACTGGAAAAAGCTCAGAGAGTATCTCATCGAGGACGAAAACGACCCCGATTCCGATAAGGACTTCGGCAAAAACATCATTCCCAAGATGCTCAAAAACGGCGAAAGGCTGCTGCCGTACCGCTTCTCCGGCTACTGGCGCGATGTCGGCACGATTACGAGTCTGTGGGACGCGAACATGGATATGCTCTCGACCACGCTCATAAATCTCTACGATCCCGATTGGCCCATACGCTCAAGAGGCTCTGTTTGCCCGCCGCATTTTGCGGGTGAGGACGCAAGCATAGTCCACTCCATCGTCACGGAGGGCTGCGTCATAGAGGGGCACGTCGAAAACTCCGTGCTTTCAAGCTCCGCCAAGGTCGGCAAGGGCGCAAAGGTGCTGTACAGCGTGCTGATGCCCGGTGCCGAGATAGGTGAAAACGCCGTCGTGGAATACGCCATCATAGGCGAAAACACCGTCGTCGGCAAGGGCGCGCATATCGGCGCGGCTCCCGACGGCAGCGACGCATGGGGCGTTGCCACCTGCGGACCCGATATCCGCATAAGAGACGGCGGTACGGTTCCCGCCGCGGCAATGATATACAAGTCGGAGGAGGTTTGAGCCATGTCTGATTTTCACGGAATAATCTATGCCTACGGTGCGACAAAGGAGCTCGGTGAGCTGGTGCGCAGCCGCACGGCGGCGTCAATGCCCTTCTGCGGAAGATACAGGCTTATAGACTTTGCGCTGTCGTCCATGATGAACGCCGGTATCCACAACGTCGGCGTCATAATGCAGCGCGACTATCAGTCCCTTCTCGACCATCTCGGCAGCGGCAAGGACTGGGACATGGGACGCAAGATAGGCGGACTTCGTATGCTTCCGCCCTTCGGTCTGCCCGAATATCACAAGGGCGATTACACCGGCACCGTCGAGGCATTAAACGCCGTTTCGACCTATATTTCCGACATAAAAGAGGAGCACATAATAATGCTCCACGGCAATACCGCGGCGAATCTCGACCTGCGGGACATCATACGCTCGCACCTTGCATCGGGTGCGGAGCTCACCGCGATATGCACAAAGCAGGAGCCGGATTACAGGCACCACCGCTACACCGTAGGTGACGACGGCTTTGCCACCGGCATCGTTTTCAATCAGCTCGGCAGCGGAGCGGGCTATCCCTCCCTTGAGGCGTATGTCATATCGAAAACGCTGCTCCTGCGCCTTATGGCGGATTGCGCTGCGGCGAATCGCTATCATTTCCACAGAGACGCTCTTGCCGCTTATATCGAAAACGGCGGCAGGATCAAGGTATATCTGCATGAGGGCTACGCAAAGCGTATAATGAGCACCGAGGCATATTTCAAAACAAGTATGGATATGCTTTCTCCCGAGGCAAGGGCGGAGCTGTTTCCCGTCTCCCGTCCCGTGCGCTCAAAGAGCGCGGTCGACGTCAGCACCTATTACGGCGAGAGTGCGAAGGTGCGTTCGTCTCTCGTAGCCGACGGCTGCATAATCGAGGGTGAACTCGATAATTGCATAGTGTTCTCCGACGTTCGGATCGAAAAGGGTGCAAAGCTCAGTAATTGTATAATAATGCGCGGCTCCCACATCGGTGAAAACGTTATCCTCGGCAATGTCATTGCCGACAAGAACGTTACCCTCTCCGCTTCTCAGACGCTTATGGGAAGCGAAAAGCTGCCTATCGTCATTCCGAAGGGCAGCAGTATCTAATAGGAGCAAATTCAATGGTAAGTCAGATTTCCCGCGACGAAATGCGCTCGGCCATCGAGGATAAGCTGTGTGCGCACTTCGGCGTAACAAGCAAAAACGCAACGGCGGATCAGGTGTTTCGGGCAAGTGCCATCGTGATAAGAGAGATCATGAGTCGCTTCCTTGCCTTCGAGGAGGAAAAAACACCCGACCGCGAGATACACTATCTGTCCATGGAGTTTCTCATGGGCAGGAGCCTTATGAAAAACGCCTTCAATCTCGGAGTTTCCGACGCGCTGAGCGGAGCATTGGAGGATCTCGGCTTTTCGGCGGCGGATGTTTTCGAGGAGGAAAACGACGCCGGTCTCGGCAACGGGGGTCTCGGTCGTCTTGCCGCCTGCTATATGGATTCCATGGCGACACTGGGCATACCCGCAACGGGCTACTCCATATGCTATGAGCTAGGTATCTTCCGCCAAAAGATAGTCGACGGCAGGCAGACGGAGATAGCCGACGATTGGCGCAAAAGTGCCGAGAGCTGGCTCATCCCCAGAAACGAGGATGCGGTCGAGATACGCTTCGGCGGTTATATCACCCCGTATTGGGACAATTACGGGCACTATCACGCCGAGCATCGCGATTACACGACGGTTACAGCCGTCCCCCGTGATATGCTCATAGCCGGATACGGCGGCAATCGTATAAACACGCTGCGCCTCTGGGACGCAAGGAGCACTAACGCTTTGGATATGTACCTGTTTTCCGAGGGCGAATATGTAAAGAGTCTCGAGCAGCGAACCATGAGCGAGGTCATCACCAAGGTGCTTTATCCCGCGGACGATCATACCGAAGGCAAGCTTCTTCGCTTAAAGCAGCAGTATTTCTTCGTCTCCGCAACGGTGCAGACCATCGTTCGCAAGCATATCGAACGCTTCGGTGACGTGAGAACCTTCCATGAGCATCACGTCATTCAGATAAACGATACGCATCCGACTCTGGTCATACCCGAGCTCATGCGCATACTCATGGATGAGCACGGTCTCGGTTGGGACGAGGCGTGGAATACAGTTACCTCCTCGGTGGCTTACACCAATCACACCGTCATGAGCGAGGCTCTTGAAAAGTGGCCGCAGTCGCTTATACAAAGCCTGCTGCCCCGTATCTGGGAGATACTCTGCGAGATAAACCGCCGTTGGTGCGCTCTTTTGCTCTCCCGCTTCGGCAGCGGCGAAAAGATGGGGCGCAGCCTCATCATCCGTGACGGCTGCGTTCACATGGCAAATCTTTGCCTTGCCGCCTGCTACAAGGTCAACGGCGTATCCGCTCTCCACGGTGATATACTCAAAAACGATCTGTTCCGCGATGTCGCGGAGCTTTACCCCGACTGCTTCACCTACGTCACCAACGGCATAGATCACAGACGTTGGCTGGCGCAGATAAATCCCGAGCTTCACTCACTGTGCTGTGAGCTCCTCGAAAATGAGGACTACCTCCTTGCTCCCGAAAAACTCATCGGTTTAAAACGCTTTGCCGACGATCCCGAGGTTTGCCGCAGAGTCCTTGAAATAAAGCGGCACAACAAATACCGCTTTGCCGAATTTGCGAAGAAAAACGACGGCTTTCTTTTAAACACCGACGCCGTTGTCGACGTTCAGGTAAAGCGTCTGCATGAGTATAAGCGTCAGCTTCTTTGCGCGATGCACATATGCGCACTGCAACAGCGCATACACGACGCTCCGAACGCCGATTTCACGCCGCGCAGCTTCGTATTCGGAGCAAAGGCGGCGGCGGGCTACCGCACGGCAAAGCGCATAATCGAGCTCATTTGCTCGCTTGCCGACGACGTCAACAACGATCCCCTTTGCCGCGGAAAGCTTCAGGTCTATTTCATGGAGAACTACAGAGTGTCGGCGGCAGAGGCACTTATGCCCGCGGCATACGTCTCCGAGCAGATATCGACAGCCGGCAAGGAGGCATCCGGCACCGGCAATATGAAGCTCATGCTCAACGGTGCGGTGACGATAGGCACGCTCGACGGTGCCAACGTCGAAATGTACGAACGCTTAGGCAACGAAAATATGTTCCTTTTCGGTCTCCGTGCAAACGAGGTCGAGGAGATAAAGCGTCGCGGCTACGATCCGCAGAGCATCGCAAAGTCCGACCCCGAGATCGGAGCGATACTCGACCGCTTCAGCCGTGGCTTTAAGGACGGCAAGAGCTATGCCGACCTTGCATCGGGTCTCATATACGGCGATCCGTATATGCTGCTTGCGGATTATCGCAGCTATGCCGACACGCACGACAGGATGTACGGCGTCATTTCACGGGGCAGCGAATTTGCCCGACTGTCTCTGATAAATACAGCGGAAAGCGGCATCTTCGCCGCAGACCGTGCGATAAGGGAGTATGCGGAAAACATATGGAAAATAAGACCGTAACAGTCATCGGTGCCGTTAATATGGACATTTGCGGCAGACCGAACAATCCCCCGACCATGCGCGATTCAAATCCCGGCACGGTCAGTTTCAGCCCCGGCGGAGTCGGGCGCAATATCGCGCATAATCTCAGACTCTTGGGCGTGAACGTCAAATTCATCGCGGCTATCGGTACCGACGCAAACGGCGAGAGCATCATGCAAAGCTGCATTGACCTCGGCTTCGATATGCACCTTTGCCGCAGAATAGAGGGCGGACGAACCTCGAGCTATCTGTATATCACCGACGACAGGGGCGAAATGCTCATCGGTGTCAGCGATACCGATATCGCCGGCAGCATAAACCCCGAGTATCTTGCGGGCTGCCTTGACGAGATAAACGCGTCGGATGCCGTCGTTGCCGATGCGAATCTCACGGAGGAAACGCTCAAATGGATAGGCGAAAACGTCACCGTGCCCATATACGCCGACCCCGTATCCACCGCAAAGGCAAAGCGGCTAATACCGCTCCTGCCGAAGCTCTACGCCTTCAAGCCGAACGCCATCGAAGCGATGAGCATGACCGCGAAAGCCGATGCTCAGTCCGCCGCAGCGGCACTCACCGAGCTCGGCGTAAAGCGTGTGTTCGTTTCCCTGGGCGGCGACGGGATGCTTGCCGTCGAGGGAAAGAGCTCGACAAGGCTGCCCTGTCTTGCGACCGATATCGTAAACACGACCGGCTGCGGCGACGCTTCGACCGCCGCGATAGTCTGGGCGGGTGTAAACGGCGGCAGCGCGGTCGACTGCGCCGTTGCCGCGATGCGCGCCTCCGCGATAACCATTCGCCGCCGCGAAGCCGTGAGTCCCGACCTTTGCGCCGAAAACGTCATAAACTTTGCCTGACGGCGCACAGTGCGCTTTGCAAGCAAAAAAGCAGACAAGACCAAATGAACAAGTCCGGTAAAAACGGACAATAGAAAAAAACAGACCCCCTATGGTA
>CAZWID010000087.1:0-5094 GCA_964634065.1 uncultured Oscillospiraceae bacterium
TTATCTGCCATAGTGTCTGTTTTTGTACTGTCCGCACAAATTGGAGCAGTTCAGCTCCCCGTCCGTTTCGTCGTATCGAACGATATCGAAATATGCGGAATAGCCGTCGCAAAGCTTATCAAGAGCTTCAAGCCGAGTCATTATTTGTCCTCCCGTTGCGGATAAATGATATTAACAAAAAATGAATATTGTTAACAAATCCTCAATTTCACGCACAGTATACAACTATGTTTTGCAAAAATCAAGAGTTTTTTCACAATTTCGAGCTTTTATTTTCGGCATATTATACAATTTTCTGTTAACTAAGTGTGAATATAGACAGACATAACGCAAACTCAACTTACGTGATAAAGTTCGGTAAAGTCAAAATATCTTAACAAAATACATAAAATATTCATAAAGAAGTGCGCAAACGGAATAAATCGAGACGATGCTCTGTTCCCATAACGGTACTGACCCGTCTCATGCTCTGCAAGCAAAATCAACTGCCGATCCGTCGTTGGGCGGTGCGCAATATTTTAATGACTGCACTGCGGTGATGGCAAAAAGAAAAAAGCACTTCCTTGCGGAAATGCTTTTTTGTCTTACCGCCGTAGTCGGTCTCGGGCGGTAATGTGCCGTATGTGCGGCAATATCAAAAGAGAAAGTATGGAACACAAATACGCTTGTCAAAAAATTGTCTTGCGTTATTCGTGAGTTTAATATATACTAAATCTCAGTAGAAAACAAGCGAATATATATCATGTTAAATATGAGTTTTCGGAATGGATAGAGAGCTATGGCAATACATAAATATTATGCCTTTTTAAGGGTGGTTGAGCTCGGCAGTATATCAAGAGCCGCACAGGAGCTCGGGTATACGCAGTCGGCAGTCAGCCGAATGGTGGCTGATCTTGAGGCGGAATGGGGGCTTACGCTGATAAAGCGCAGCCGTGCGGGACTGTCGCTGTCGTCCGACGGCATCGCCATGCTGCCGGCGATCAAGGCTCTGTGCGAAAGATACCGCGAAATGCAGGATCGCGCAAACGCGATAAAGGGTCTGGAAACGGGCTTTTTGCGTATCGGCTCCTGCTCAAGCGTGTCGACGCAATGGCTGCCGAAGATACTCAAAAAGTTCGAGGAGCTGCATCCGCACATTGAGTTTCGCCTCGAGAACATGGAATACTCCGATACCGAGGCGGCGATACGCTCCGGCGAGGTCGATTGCGGCTTCATCACGTCACCCTGCTCCGATGAGTTGGAGTTCACCTTCCTGCACCGTGACCGTATGCTTGCGGTACTGCCGCCGAATCACAAGTTTGCGTATCTGCGCAAGTATCCGCTGCGCTATCTCGGCTCCGAACGCTTCATAAAGCTGCGCGACGATGCGAACAACGAGATGTCAAGGGAGCTTTTAAAGCTCGGGGAGGTGCTTAAAGCCCCGTTGAATGTCGTCTGCGATGTCGACGACGACTATTCGATCATGGCAATGGTGGAGAGCGGTCTGGGCGTCAGCGTGCTTACGGAGCTTGTCACGGAGCGTATGCCGTTCAACATAGTGCTCAAGGAATTTGACGTTGCGCAGTATCGCGATATCGGTATCGCGGTGCGCTCGGACGGCAGCGCATCACCCGCCGCGGCACGCTTTGTGCAGGTGGTCAAGGACAGCTTCAGCGACGGTATTTTCGTACTTTGATCATGTCCTTCACTTCGAAAAGCGTTGCGCATAGCCGCAGCGACGGCAAAGCTCCTCCGTCGGACTGCGACGGGAAAAACCGTCGTAAACCGCTTTCGCACGCTCCGTTTCGAGTATGTCGGACAGCGGTGTGACAAATATATTCCCCAACGCCAAATCGCCCTCCGCATCGAGACAGCAGGGCACGACAGTGCCGTCGCACAGTACGGCGATTTGCTCCCGAAGTCCGAGACAGAACTGAACGTTTTTGTCGTCGGCGGACATATCGGGCCATTCAAATACCTCGGCGTTTTCGAGAAATATGCGTTCCGACAGCTTCAGACTGCCGGAACGCTTTGTTTCCTTCGGCTCACCGAAGCGGTCTCGCAGAATGTCGAGTATTCTGCCGTTCAGCGAATTTGCGCCGCCGCCGTTCCAAAGGCGCAGAGCACAGATCGTGCCGCCGCTTGACAAAGTCTTGCACAGTGACATGACGGCGTTGAGATATTCCGTCGGATCCTTGCCGCCGTTTGCCTCAAAGCTGTGCACCGATACGCTGAGCTTATAGAGCCCTGCATTTTCGAGTATCCCATGAGCCTTGGGAATGAGAAATCCGTTTGTCGTGATGCAGGTGTTGTAGCCGTGTCTATGAGCGATATCGAGTATATTCGCAAGCTCCGGATGCAGCAGCGGTTCACCCATGAGGTGCAGGCAAATGTATTTCGTGTGCCCGCGCAGAGCTGTGCAGACACGGTCAAACTCCTCTGCCGTCATGAAGCGTTTTTCGCGCTTTGTACCGTGGCAAAAGCCGCAGTGTGCATTGCACACATTGGTTATTTCAACATAAGCTCTTGCGAACATTCTTCACCTCATAGCCCGCTGCCCTTATCGCGGCTGCCGCAAGTATCGTCGTCGGGTCGATGAAGCGGAAGCCCGTTACCCCCTCGAAGGCTATGGGCAGCTCTGTGCAGCCGAGTACAAAGCCCTGCGCACCCGCTTTCTCCATTGCCGACAGCGCGGGAAACAGTCTCTCGGGACACGGCGTGAGTCCCGCTTTGACCTCATCGTATATCAGGCGCATGACCTCACTTTGCGCCTCAGCGTCCGGACGCAAAAGGCTTATACCGTATTTGCCGAAGGCTCTGTCCGAAAAATCGCTTTTCACGCTGCCGTCGGTCGCAAGCAAGCCGACGCAGTCAAGCCCCATATCTCGCACGGCGATCGCCGTTTCCTCCGGCATACTGAGGAGCGGAACGGAGCAGGCGGAGCTTATTTCCTCATGGAAAAAGTGCCCCGTATTGCACGGCATTATCAGCAGGTCGGCGCCCATCGTCTCGAGTCGGTGCGCAGCGGCGACAATGTACGGCACGGGAGATTCGCCGCCGCAAAGTATCGCCTCCGTGCGGTCGGGGATTGCCGTGTCGTTGTCTATGAGAATGTGAATGTGCTCGGCATCGTTTTCGGCTGCCGTCATGCTCACTATCTTGCGAAACAGATCGACCGTCGCCATAGGTCCCATGCCGCCGATTATGCCTATCACGTTTTTTCCGTTTATCATTAAAATCACCTTATTGTAAATTATATCACGCGCCGCCGTGCATTTCAACATCATCGCAATTGTGCCGAATGTATAAAGCCTCCGAGCTGCAACGCTCGGAGGTTATTGTTCTTTACTTTGTGTAGTTGTCGAAGTAGCCCTGAATGTAGATTATCGGAGTGCCCTTGTCACCCGAGCCGGAGGTCAGATCGCACAGTGAGCCGATGAGGTCGGTGAGCTGTCTCGGCGTTGTGCCTTCGGAGGACATATCGCCCTTGAGGTCTGCGTCCTTCTCGCGAATCTTGCCCGATATCGCCGCTTTGAGCTCATCGCCGGAGAGCCCCGCAAATTCGTTGTCCGCAAGGTACTTGAGCTTCAGCTCGTTCGGCGTGCCCTTGAGTCCTTCGGTGTAGCCCGGAGAAACAACGGGGTCTGCAAGCTCCCAGATCTTGCCCGCAGGATCTTTGAATGCACCGTCGCCGTATATGAGCACCTCAACGGTCTTGCCAATACGCTCCTTTATAAGCTGCTGAACGCGCTCTACAAAGCTCTGGCAATTCACGGGGAAAAGCTTCACCGTGTCCTCCGTCGCCTTATTGGAGCCGAGCAGACCGCAGTAATCGTTGTAGCCGCTGCCGTTTACGGATTCGGTGAGAATGTCGTCCATGCCGTATACCGTCTCGGCGTTTGCCTTTTTGAGCAGCCGCTTCGTTCTTGCTCTCGTGTGGATATCGCAGCAGAGAACGTCCTTCGTGTAATCGAGTATCGTCGTTGCTCTGTTTGCAAAGACTATCTCGCACTCGCAGCCGCAGTCGGTTATGAGCTTTTTATAGTAATCCACATAGTCGACGCCCGTGAAGGGATGGGCGGTGTAGCCGAAAAGCTCCCTGTACTTCGCTTCGTCGAGAACGTCGGTGTAGGGATCGACACCCTTTTCGTCGAGCAGGTCGACATCGAACAGATGATTGCCCACTTCGTCGGAGGGGTAGCTGAGCATGAGCGTTATCTTCTTCGCGCCCTTTGCTATGCCGCGCAGACATATCGCAAAGCGGTTGCGGCTCAAGATGGGGAATATGACACCGACATGACCGGAGGGGAACTTGCGGCGAACATCCTCCGCAATATCGTCGACACCGGCATAGTTGCCCTGAGCTCTTGCAAGTATGGACTCGGTGATACCGACAACGTCCTTTTCGCCTACGGTGATACCTTCGCTCTCGATGCAGCCGCAGATGCAGTCGCACACGATTTGCGCAAGATCGTCTCCCTGACGGATGATGGGTGCTCTGACGCCTCTGACCACTGTTCCTATAGTACGTTCCATTAAACTCGTCTCCTTTTGCCGAAAAACGGCAATTAAAAAATCACAAAGCGTATTCTACCACAGCGAAAAGTCGCTGTCGAGTACTAAATATTTAATATTCGGTTAATTATCTTACGAACGGTAATATCGGACTAAACATGGCGTGAAATGCCGACGGGAGCTTTGCGATTGGGACTTATGCCGAGAATGTAGTCTGCGGAGACATTGTAAAGTCCGCAAAGGGAAACGAGGTGGCGAATGGGCAGCTCATTTGCACGGCGTTCGTATCTTGCGTACATGGTCTGTGATGTGCCGAGATACTCTGCGACCTGTAGCTGAGTCAGGTCGTTATCCTCACGCAGGGCACGCAATCTGTCGATATAGTCCATAGTATCACCCGTTTCAACGATATAAAATCAGTTTATCAAAGTACGGATTTTTACTATTGACTATAGTAAAAATGTTTGTAATTACTACAGATAAAGGCAATACCGCCAAAAAATATTATTTTCAAAAGGAGAGAAACTGATGAAAAGCGGCAAAAAAATTCTGTCGATGCTTCTCGTCGTCGTAATGGTTATGACACTGTTGCCGATGACG
>CAZWID010000088.1:0-5060 GCA_964634065.1 uncultured Oscillospiraceae bacterium
CCAACCTCGATCTTAGCTGGCCCGGCTACGGCAGCAATATGTACTGCTCCATGGTTCTCGGTGATGACGGCAACCTCTACCTCAGCTACTTCACCGGCGATACCAACGAGATTTACAGCATCGTTGACGGCGAAGAAGACGGCGAATACGACTATGTCGCAACTCTCCTCGGTGATGTCGGCAGCACCGTATGGCCCTGCGCACTTGCAGAGGTCGTCGAGAACGACAGCGATGAGGAAGAGTCTGCAAGCGTTGCAGACAAGGCACTTGACCTTGACGCACAGCTCACCCTCTCCGCAAAGGCACAGGCACTGAGTGCAGGCACCAAGGCGGCAGGCGGCAGCCTGAACGCAATTTCCGGCAGCGCAGCAAATGCGGCTCCCGTTGACAAGGGCATCGTTCCCATGTCCACAGGCACCGCTGCCTCCGACGAAAAGACCGTCACCGTCGAGATCACCGCAAAGGATGCGGATCTCAACGCAGTCGCAAGCACCAACGGTCTTGTCGAGATCTCCGCAACCGAGGCTCTTGAGCTTGTCGGTTGGGAAGTCTACACCGATTACTCCTCCGTCAATAAGGGCGACAGCCTCGTTATCGGCTATGTCGACCTTGACGGTATCGCAGCGGACGCGGTCGTCGCAAAGCTGACCTACAAGGTCGTAAGCACCGACAATGCGGTCGTCACCGTAAAGCATATGCAGGTCAACAACATCGCACTTGACGTGACCGAGACCCTCGATCTGACCGACGAGTTCAAGCACGAGAACACCGAGGTTCACGATGCCAAGGCTCCCACCTGCACCGAGGACGGCTACACCGGCGACATCTACTGCTCGGATTGCGGCAAGCTCATCAAGGAAGGCACCGTAATTCCCGCAACGAATCACGCCGACGATCCGTACAACGACATCGCAGAGTCCGGCTATCATGATTACATCATCGAGGCAGCCGAAATGGGTATCGTCACCGGTTACGCCGACGGCAGCTTCAAGCCCAACGCCGATGTCACCAGAGCACAGTTTGTTACCATGCTCTACCGTGCGGCAGGTGCACCCGAGGTCGAGAGCACCGAGCTTGAGTTTACGGACGCAGCCGATATAGCCGAGCCTTACCTCGATGCGGTTGCATGGGGCGTTGAGAACGGCATCGTAAGCGGTTACACCGACGGCAGCTTCAAGCCCAACGAGAGCGTAAGCCGTGCTCAGATGGCAACCTTCCTGTACCGCTTCATGGTAGGCGTAGGCTATGACTTCGGTGAAGTCGAGCCCGCAGGCTTTGAGGATGCGGCGAAGATCGCGGCACCTTATGTCGATGCAGTCAACGCAATCGTTTCCGCAGGCATCATGAACGGTGTCTCCGAGACCGAGTTTGCACCTAATGACTTCGCGGTACGCGGTCAGGTCGCAGCGGTACTCGTAAGACTCGTAAATCTGCTGAACACCGCGGAATAATATCGCAAAAACTAAACAAAAGCTAAAAAAGGAGTGCTCCTCGGAGCACTCCTTTTGAGACTGTCAAAAAAACTATGCTACGCAGGAAAGACAACAGAGTAGCGGGGGGAGCTCGATGGGTAGCGAAGCGACGCTGCGGAAGTGAATAATGTGCCGGTGGCACATTAGAGCCGCAGCGTGACCGAGCCTCAGCGAGAAAAGACCCACCTCGAATTGGATCGCCGCCGCAAAAAAGGCTTGAGAATCAAGGCTCATTAGCGAAGCGTCATTTTGAGTATTCAAAATGACCGGCGGCTTTTTCAATATGAAATAAGAAATCGGCACAGACGAATTTGCGTCTGTGCCGATTAAGCTGTTTATTTAGGTGTGAACTCTTACAATTCTGACTATTGCAATGCATTAACTGAAACCGTCTGTACCATGTAGGGAAGGGTCATGACCCTTCCGCAAGGCCTGTAGCTCGATTGGGGACAGTGTGAAAAAGATAAGCTGCACCCCGTTTTGCCTTTTCAACACTTTTGCGGAACCAAGTGCGTTGCAGGCGGCGGACTCATGAGTCCGCCCTACAATGGATTGGCAGTAGTTTAACTGCCGACAATTGATTTTCGATATAGCAGGTTCGTACCTGTTTGAACCGTATCTTACCTTGCAAGGAAGATGTTGTCGCTGCCGATGTCGTAGAGAGTGGGAGTTCCGCACATGGTCATGGTATCACGGAGCTGTGAAACGATTCTGTCCATGTAAACCTTAAAGCCTTCTTCACCTGCTGCGTAGATGAACGGAACTACGGGACGACCGATGAGCACCGCATCCGCACCGAGAGCTATCGCCTTGAACACATCGACGCCGCTTCTTATACCGCCGTCGACAAAGATTTTGACCTTGCCCTTGACCGCTGCCGCAATGTCGGGCAGAACCTCTGCGGTGGAGGGGCAGCAGCCCTGAACTCTGCCGCCGTGATTGGATACGACGATTGCATCCGCACCGGCTTCCACTGCCTTGAGCGCACCCTTGACGGTCATGATGCCTTTGACGATGAACGGCATTTTTGCGTATGAGATGATTTCTCTCATTTCCTCAACGGACTTTGAACCCGCGTTCGGATTCATCGCCTTGAGGAAAGGGAGACCTGCACCGTCAACATCCATTGCGGCGGCGAATATGCCGAGCTCATTGAGAACATCGAGCTTTTCCATGACGAACTCTCTGTTCCACGGCTTTATGGTGGGGATACCCATGCCGCCTATCGCCGCCATATCCTTTGCGGCGTTCTGCATAACGGCGGGATCGACACCGTCACCGGTGAGGGCGCAAATGCTGTAGTCGGCGGCTGCTTTGATAAGTATCTTGTTGTAGCTTATGTCATTGTGCTTGTCGCCGTAGTGCATATTGACAGCACCGAGGGGAGCGATGAAGATAGGTGCGGAAAACTTCTTGCCGAAAAGCTCAAACGAGGTGTCGGGCTCGCAAACGGGGCAAAGGGTGTCCATGTTGACGAAGATGTCCTGCCACTTGTCGTAGTTTCTTGCGGCGGTGTTGCCGGGGACTTTGCTTCCCGGGCCGGGCATCATATTTCCGCAGGCTTTACCGTTGCATACGGGGCAGGCTTTGCAGTAAGGGCCGACCAGCTCTCTGGCGGCTGCGAGTATTTCATTGTAATCCATAAAGATCACTCCTGTCATTGTGATGTCTAAAGATTAACACATTGCACCCGAAGTGTCAAATAAATTGCCGATTTTCAGCGTTCGCTGACGATTTTGAAGTATGCGTTGCCGGTGATGCGGTAGACAAGGGCATACAGCAGAGCAAAGATTAAAAAGCTTACCACGGTCGTACCGACTAAAAGTGAGGTGTTGAAAACATTCATCAGCATGAGCATTTTCGAGATGAACGGGAAAGCAAAGACAAGGTGCAGACCCGAAAGCAGCAGCGGCAGGAAAAACACCGTGAGTAGCTGCGAATTTATGCCCTGCCTGATCTCACGCTTTGTCATGCCGACATTTTGCATTATCTCGAAGCGGCGTTTATCCTCATAGCCTTCGGACACCTGCTTGTAGTAAATGATGAGCACGGCGGCGATGATGAATATGATGCTAAGTGCTATGCCGAGGAAAAACAGGCTGCCGAAGGTCTCGAAAAAGTCACGGCGATTTCCTTCGAGAAGGTCGGACTGATATTGCTTAAGCTCCTTATTTTGCATGAACATTTCATGCATATTGTTCATGAGATGATCCTCAAACCCATCCTGCACCGAGTATTCGCAATCGACATCGAAGTCAAAGTACCAGTTGAAATTCGGCAGATTGGTTTTGTCATTCTCAAGCATATCGGTAAAAACCTCGGCAACATATGTGTCGTAATCCGAAACAATGACGTGTATCGTGGGAATGACATAGCTGCTTGTAAGACTGCCGCAATCCAAATAGTCGGGAAGCACGGCTTTTACGCTCATGCTCCTTCCGCCGTTTATCGAAAACTCACCGAAATCGCAGCTTAGGCGATTGCTTTCGACATATACCTCGTTTTCGGAGAGTGAAAGTGTTTCTCCGGTGCAGGCGATGTAATCCGAAAGAGGTATAATGTCGACTATCACGGCGTCAAAGACATTTGACATTGCGTCCTCCTCCGTAAGCTCACCTGTCTTTTCGGAATCGGTAATGAGCTTACCGTCGGAGAAAACGCCGCTTACGGTAGCCGTACGAAGATCGATCACGTTTTTCATATCGCCGTATTTGTCATCGGTATACTCATGAAATTCGTTCTTTATGTAGCTGCGCACAGAGTCGATGCTTTCCTCACTTATATGAGAGGTACCGTTATCAAAGGAAAAAGAGAGATTTATGTCACGGGGGTACAGGGAGCGTATCGAATCCTCCGCACCGATATAAAGGCATGAGGTCGAGGATATCATGACCAGCACCATCGTTGCAAGTATGCATATCGAGGCAAGTCCGGCACCGTTGCGCTTCATGCGATACGCCATCGAGGAAACGGAGACAAAGTGACGCTTTTTATAGTAATAGCCTTTGCGCTTTTGCAGTATGCGGCACAGCATGACACTGCCGGATATGAGTATGAGGTAGGTTGCGACGATGACAATGATGACCGCAAAGAAAAAGACGGTTAGAGCGGTTATCGGATTTTCGATTTTGACCGCAAGATAATAGGCCGCACCGAGGAGCAGTATGCCGAGAATACCGAGGAGATAATTTGCTTTCGGCGGCTTTTCGCCGTGATTTTCGCTTTTTAAAAGCTCCACGGGCTTTGAGACGCTTATTTTCAAAACGGAGCTTAAAAACTGCAATGCAAATATTGCGGCAAACATCACGAGTGTGATGACGAGGGATTCCGACGAGATATAAAAGTCAAAGTCCACGAGCGCACCGGAGAGCTTTAAAAGTGCAGCTTCCGCAAGCTTGGAAAGAAGTATGCCGCCGAAAAGACCCGCAAGGAGAGACATGACCGCTTCAATGAGCGTTTCCCACAGCAGTATTTTCGCAAGATTTCGCTTGCCCATGCCGAGGACATTGTACAGACCGAACTCTTTGTCACGACGGCGAATGAGAAACGAGTTTGTGTAAAACAGGAAGATAACGGAGAAAATGCCGA
>CAZWID010000089.1:0-4938 GCA_964634065.1 uncultured Oscillospiraceae bacterium
GCGGTGCGATAGCGGCACTTGCCTTTGTGTGCGATATGCCGCTCATACTCATAACCTTGGGCTTTGTTTACCTGTTTGAGACACTTTCCGACATAATTCAGGTCGGCTACTTCAAACTCACGCACGGTAAGCGGGTGTTTAAAATGGCTCCCTTCCATCATCACCTTGAAATGGGCGGATGGACGGGCAAAAAGTGGAAAGAAAAAGAGCTTTTTATACTTTTCACATCCGTCTCCCTTGTTTTTGCAATAATTTCATTCTTGGGCATATATAATCGTTTCCGGTAAAACTAAGGAGGCGATCATGTGCAGTACGGCACCGCAAGACTCACCGTTTCGGAAACGAATGATAAACCGAAGCGCAGACGCTTTGATATGACTTTTTTCGCACTTGTCATGCTTCTGCTGCTTACGGGAGTTATTTCGGTGCTTTCCGCAAGCTATCCCAGAGCGTATTATGACCCGACACAGGTCACGGGCGGAAGTGCGACGTACTATTTTGTGCGTCAGCTCGTGTTTGCGATCTTGGGCGTCTTTGCAATGCTCTTTTGCTCAAGACTGCCCATGGGATTTTACAAACGATTTTCAATACCGTTGCTCATATTTTCGCTTGTGCTTCTACTGCTTGTGCCGCTTATAGGTATTGACGCAAACGGTGCCCGCCGTTGGATAGGCGTCGGCAGTCTGACGCTCCAACCGTCGGAGATAGCAAAAATAGCTGTCATTTTGTCCTTTGCGTTTTTGATATGCAAAAACAGAGGAAGGATGAAAAGCTTTCGCTACGGAATACTGCCTTTTGCGGCAATACTGCTGCTCATCGTCGCGTTGCTTGTTTTGGAGCCGCACTTTTCCGCATCGATCATAATCACGGCAATCGGCGGCGTTATGGTGTTTTTGGGCGGTGCAAGACTCTTTTGGTTCGTATCGGCAGCGGTTGCCGCAGGCGGTGCGATCGCCGTTTTGCTGACACTTTTTCCGTATGCTTCGACGAGGATAACGACATGGCTCGATCCGTTTTCCTCGACCTCAGACGAAGGCTATCAGATAGTGCAGTCGCTGTATACGATAGGCTCCGGAGGGCTGTCGGGGCAGGGCATAGGCAAAAGTCGCCAAAAGTACCTGTACTTACCGGAGGAGCACAATGACTTTATTTTCTCCGTCGTGTGCGAGGAAATAGGCTTTATAGGTGCGGTTCTGATACTCTTTCTGTTTTCTCTGCTTATTTTGAGAGGCTACCGTATTGCGATGCGCTGCCCCGACAGATACAGTTTTCTTGTGTGCGCGGGAATAACGACGCTGCTTGCGATACAGGTCATATTAAACGTTGCGGTCGTAACAAATCTCATACCTTGTACGGGAATATCGCTGCCGTTTTTCAGCTACGGCGGCACCGCACTTCTGATACAGATGGCTGAGATGGGCATAATACTCGGTGCATCGAGAAAAACAATGATTCATAACGGGGAATAGGATATGAAATTTATGTTTGCCTGCGGAGGCACCGCAGGGCATATAAATCCGGCACTTGCCGTTGCCGGCAGACTGAAAGAGCTGATGCCCGACTGCGAAATACTCTTTGTCGGCGCGGATTTCAATATGGAGACGGACCTTGTACCGAGAAGCGGTTACAAGCTTGTAACCTTGAGAGTCAACAGTCTCAGACGAAGCCGCACACCGAGAGCTATGGCTCACAATGTGAAGGCACTTTTCAACGTTGTCAGAGGAAAATGTAAGGCAAAAAAGCTCATACGCTGCTTTAAACCCGATATTGTTGTCGGCACCGGTGGTTATGTCTGCTATCCCGTTTTAAAGGCAGCGTCGGAGCTGAAAATTCCGACGGCGGTGCACGAGAGCAATGCCGTACCGGGGCTGACCACAAAGATGCTCAGCGAAGTCGTTGATCTCATTATGGTGGGCTTTGAGGAAAGCAGAAACTATTACTCCGATCCCTCGAAGGCGGTTGTGACGGGCACACCCGTGAGAGGCGAGTTTTCAAAGTACACAAAGCAAAGTGCACGCGAAGAACTCGGTATCCCCAGCGGAGAGAAGCTTGTCGTCTCCGTTTGGGGCTCACTCGGTGCATCGAAAATGAATGATATAATGTGCCGCTTTATCGAGCTTTGCGGAAGTGATGCCCACTTCAAGCTTATCCATTCCGCGGGAACGGACGGATATTCGGAGATGATGCAAAGACTTTCGGAGACCGCACCGGAGCACGAAAAGAACGGTATGGAGGTCAGAGAGTATATTTACGATATGCCGCGCATAATGGCTGCCGCGGACCTTGTGCTGTGCAGAGCGGGAGCGTCGACGATATCGGAGCTTACATATATGCACAAGCCGACGGTGTTTGTGCCCTCACCGAACGTTACGAACAATCACCAATTCAAAAACGCAAGCGTTGTGAAGAATGCCGGCGGAGCAATGCTTTTCGAGGAAGGAGAGCTCACCGCGGAAACACTGTATTCCGAGGTGAAGGCATTGCTTGACGATAAGGCGGCACTTGAACAAATGTCAAAGTGCATGGAGAGCCTTGCAGTCAGCGATGCGACCGCAAGTATAATCGACAGGCTGCTCACGTTAATCGAAAAAAACGCAAAATAACAAACCTTAACCTCGCAGCATAGAATGGGCTGATTTTAAGTCTATCGATTTGCGAGGTTATTTTATGGCGATATGGCACGTTACAGGAGGCAATCGGCTGTACGGTCCCTGCTTTGTACAGGGCTCAAAAAACTCCGTTCTGCCCATTTTGGCTGCATCGGTGATAACGCCCTGCGTCACGGAGCTGATGAACGTTCCGAAACTGAGCGACGTTGAGTGGACACTGCGAATACTGCGTCGGCTCGGTTGCATTGCGGAGCTGCAGGGAAACGATGTGTACATAGATTCGCGGCAGATAAGCTGCTGTGAGATACCGAGAGAGCTGATGGAGACCATGCGCTCCTCGGTGCTTTTCATGGGTGCACTGCTTGCACGCTGCGGCGAAGTCAGACTAAGCCGTCCCGGAGGCTGCAAGCTCGGTGAAAGACCCGTCGATATGCATCTTTCGGCACTTGAGGCATTGGGTGCGGAGGTTGAGGAGGACGGCTGCACGATTAGCTGCCGTGCAAGGAAACTCACGGGAGGACACATAGAGCTTCGCTATCCGAGTGTCGGTGCGACCGAAAACGCAATGATAGCGGCATCACTGGCAGACGGAGTGACGACGATACACGGTGCCGCAAGGGAGCCCGAGATAGTGGAGCTGCAGGAGTATCTGCGAAAGCTCGGTGCATATATAAGCGGAGCAGGCAGTGGCAGAATAAGCATTTGCGGCTTTTCCGCGGAGAGCCGTGTCGGGCACAGAGTGATGCCCGATAGGATAGCGGCGGCAACCTTGCTCTGCGCTACGGCAGCCTGCGGCGGAGATATTGAGCTGAGAGGCATAGATCCGTCACAAATTTCACCCGTTCGGCACTTCCTAAATGCAGCAGGATGTGATATAATAAGCGGAAAGCGCAGTATAAGGCTGACTTCCTCTGCGGCACTTTCGGCGGTACCAGACGTTGTCACGGGTCCGTATCCCGAGTTTCCGACCGATGCGCAGCCGCTTTTGATGGCGGCACTGCTTAAAGCCAAGGGCAAAACCGTGTTTAAAGAGACCGTTTTCGACAGTCGATTTGCCCATGCGGCAGAGCTTGCACGCTTCGGTGCGGACATATCGGTCAACGGCGGAGAGGCGACGGTTTGGGGAGTCGGAAGTCTTGCACCCGCAATAGCGACCTCGACGGATCTTCGAGGCGGTGCGGCGGTACTGATCGCGGCACTGTCCGCAGAAGGACGCAGCATGATAATCGACGCTGAGCATATAGCGAGAGGCTATGAAAATCTCGACGGGCAGCTGAGAGCTCTCGGAGCGGATATATACATGGAGAAATAATCTATGAGTGATACGAACGATTATTACAAGAAACGGAATACGTCTCCCGAATTGCCGGGGAAACGCCGTAAGGCAAACAAACCGCTTACATTTTTCTTTGTAATTGTGGTAATAATACTTACGATGAGTATATTCTTCGAAATATCGGTTATCAAAGTCGAAGGAAATTCGATATACACCGATGAGCAGATCATTGACGCTTCCGGCATTCAGATAGGCGATAACCTCTTTTTCATAAATCGCATATCTGCCGGAAGCCGAGTGGTCGTAAAGCTTCCGTATGTAGACTCCGTAAAGATAATCAGAGGCTTACCCAACGTATGTACCATTGTCGTCGAGGAAAGCAGAGCGGTAGCAAGCATAAGCGTCGGGGACGAGCTTTGGTCGGTAACGCAAAGCGGAAAATTTCTCGGCACCGTGAGTGACGACGATCCTCTGCAGCTACCTGAGATAACGGGACTGACGGTTGAAACCGCTGCGGTCGGAGACCTTATCTCGGTGCCCGAAAACGAGACCGAGAGACTTGAGTACCTGCTTGAAATACTCGATCAGATAAAGGGCAGAGGTCTTGATGCGGAGGTCACGGCGATTGATGTCAGTTCGGCGTCAAATCCCGTTGTTGAGTATCAGAATCGATATACTGTCAAATTCGGCGCACGGGAGGATACCGAATATAAATTCGCAAAGCTCCTTTCGGCACTGTCAAAGCTCGGAGCGGATGATGCGGGAATACTTGACCTTTCGGATGGCAATAAGGTGGTTTTCAACCCGAATTAACATTATTTTTAAAAGTTTGTTTACATAACTGAAGAAAAATGTATTGACCTGTAAGGAAATTCGGTATAAAATGTGATACACGGCAAAAATCTTACAATGACGACAGTCATGTTCTTAAATAAAAAATATTGGAGGAACTAAAATGGATTTCAAAGCCGATCTTGGCCCCGAAAATGTAGTCACTATAAAAGTCGTCGGTATCGGCGGCGCAGGCAACAATGTTGTCAACAGAATGGTTAA
>CAZWID010000090.1:0-4926 GCA_964634065.1 uncultured Oscillospiraceae bacterium
ACCGCCAAGCGAAAGAAAATGCTCAATATGTGCAATTATTGCCGAAATATCACCGCTTTTGCCGAGAAACGTCGGATAAAAGTTGATTCCGACACCGCCGCCGCATTGTATAAGAGCTGCGAACTGCTTATCGGTAATGTTTCTGACATGAGGAGTAAGGGCGGCGGAATCGGAGTGCCCCGCTATTATAGGCTTTGACGTAATTTCCATGACATCATAAAAGCCGTGCTCCGATATATGTGACATATCGAGCAAAAAGCCCATTCTTTGACTTTCCGCAACAAACGCTCTGCCGTTTTCGGTTAATCCTAAACCGGAGCCTGCGGCGGCACCGCAGTATTTGTTATCATAGTTCCATGTCGGATGGATGATTCTGACGCCAAGCAGATAGGCTTCTTCGAGGCTGCGTATCTGTTCCGCACCCTCAACGGAAATAATAGCTGCGATCTTATTCTCGCTTGCAGCTTTATGAAGATCGTCAGACGACAGGCAGAGTCGAACAAGATCGGCATTATCCGAAAGCTCCTTACGGAGCTTTTTAATTATGCGTTCCGCTTCATCTTCAGCGTTGTTTTCAATAGCTGTGCATACGGCAAAAACCTGTGCACACGGTGAAAACCGAGAGAGCCGCTCAAGGTCAAGGTGAAGCTTGTTATTGCGCAGCTTTGCATTGCAATAGTCCGCTGCGACGGCAGTGTCGCAATGGCAGTCAAACAGCGGTATACTCATACTTCCGAAATGAGCGGGAGAATCATCGGACTGCGCTTTGTTGCCTTATAAAGATAGGCACTGACGTTGCTTTTGATCCTGCTTTTAATTGTCGCCCAATCCTTTATTCCGGCATCCTCACAGGCTTCAACTGCCTCTTTTGTAACTCTTTTGAGTTCAGAGAGCATTTCCTCTGCTTCTTTGACATAAACGAAGCCTCTTGTCAGTATTTCAGGCTCGGCAAGCATCGAATTATCCCAAGACGAGAGCGTGACAACGACAACGACCATGCCGTCCTCAGCAAGCCTGTGCCTATCACGCATTACAACGGAGCCGACATCACCGACACCGGTACCGTCGACCATAACCGCACCTGACTGAACATTGCCGCTAAGCTTGATACTCTTTTTGCTGAGCTCTATCACCTTGCCGTTTTCGGCAATTACAACGTTCTTCGGAGATACACCCATGAGCTTACCAAGCTCCGCGTGCTTTACGAGCATACGGTATTCACCGTGTACCGGTATGAAATATTTAGGCTTAACAAGGGCAAGGAGCATTTTCTGTTCCTCTTGAGAGGCGTGACCCGACACATGGAGATCGGTATTGCGCTCATAGATGACCTCTGCGCCTTTGTGGAACAGCTCATCGATGACCTTGCTTATCATATTTTCGTTACCGGGAATGGCAGAAGCGGAAACGATAACACGGTCACCGGGTTCAATATTTATCTGCCTGTGCTCCGAAAACGCCATTCTGTACAGTGCCGACATAGCTTCGCCTTGGCTACCTGTTGAAATAATGACGACTTTGTTCTTCGGCAGTTTATTGATTTGCGTAATATCGGTCAAAATGCCTTCGGGAACCGTTAGATATCCGAGTACGGTAGCTACCCTGAGGATATTCTCCATGCTGCGTCCCGTGATGCCGACCTTGCGCTTATACTTTGCGGCAACATCGATTATCTGTTGAAGCCTGTAAACATTCGATGCAAAGGTGGTGACGATTATCCTTTGATCGCAGTTTTTGAATAAACGGTCAAAGGTTTCCCCTACCTTCATTTCGGAAACGGAATATCCGGGCTTTTCAACATTGGTAGAATCGCTGAGCAGTGCCAAAACGCCTTCGTTTCCAAGCTGACCGAAGCGCGGCAGATCGATCATCTTACCCTGTATAGGCGTAATGTCGATCTTGAAGTCACCGGTGTGTATGATGGTGCCAAGCGGAGTTTTGATTGCAAGTGCCACAGCGTCTGCTATACTGTGATTGACGTTTATAAACTCGACCGTAAAGCAGCCGAGCCGAAAAACATCGCCTGCCTTTTTCGTGAATATCTGCGTATTGTAGAGTAAATCGTGCTCCTCGAGCTTTAACTCGACCAATGCCGCAGTCAGCGGAGTTGCGTAAATGGGAACGTCAAGCTCTTTCATGACATATGGAATGGCTCCTATGTGATCCTCATGACCGTGAGTCAGCACTATGCCTTTGATTCTGTTTGCATTTGCCTTGAGATAGGAAATGTCGGGGATTACAATATCAATGCCGTACATCTGCTCATCGGGGAAGCCGAGACCGCAGTCGACGACAATGATATCCGAACCGCATTCAAATGCGGTCATGTTCTTGCCGATCTCACCGAGACCGCCAAGCGGAATGATTTTAATTTTCGGTGTCATATTTTCTCCATTTCAACGATTTCCGAAAAAGCAAAACAAAGGGAGCCTCGATGCACCCACAGTACAGCGAGGTAACTCCCCCCAAGCATATTTCGGTATGTAGCTAATATCCGTATAAAGGGATTATATCCCTGAATTTACATTTCAATTCTGCCTTCGATGGCGCGAAGCAAAGTAGCGTCATCGGCAAATTCGAGATTTGAGCCAACGGGTATTCCATAGGCAAGTCTTGTAACCTTCACATCAAAGGGCTTTAAAAGCCGTGAAATATACATCGCTGTGGCATCGCCCTCGGTATCGGGGTTCGTTGCCATAATTATTTCGCTTATCTCACTGTCCTCATCGGCAACACGTTTAATAAGCTCGGCAATCGTAAGATCGTCCGGACCTACTCTGCCGATCGGAGATAAGACTCCGTGAAGAACATGGTACAATCCATTGTATTCTCTGCTGCGTTCAATTGACAGAACATCTCTGGGCTCAGAGACAACGCAAACAGTGCTCCTGTCTCTGCGGTCGCTTGCGCAGACGGAGCATATTTCGTTTTCCGTTAAATTGTGGCATATGCGACAGGTGCATACACTGTTTTTGGCTTCGATTATTGCGTTTGCAAAGCTTTCGGCTTCACCGTCGGGAAGCGAAAGAACATGGAATGCCAAACGCTGCGCGCTCTTGCGCCCTATTCCGGGCAAGGATGCAAATTTATCTATAAGGTTTTCGAGCGATGCAGGAAAGAATGACATAAATTTATTTCTCCAATGCTTAAGCGTTTCTTATCGCGGCTATCTGAGCTGCTCTGTCACTTTTGCCGAACACGGCACTGCCGGCAACAAGCACATTTGCTCCCGCTGCTTTGCAAAGTGCAGCCGTATTTCCGTCAATCCCACCGTCGACCTCAAGCTCGCAGTTAAGTTTATGCGCAGATATATAATCTGCAAGCTCTTTTATCTTCGGAAGCTGATCCGCCATAAACGATTGACCGCCGAAGCCCGGCTCAACCGTCATGACAAGCGCAAGGTCAAGACGCTCCATAAAGGGATAAAGAACCGTGGCAGGAGTCCTCGGCTTTATGGCAAGACCGACTTTTTTTTCCTTTGCCTTAACCTTATCAACAGCATCGGAAATATTCTGATACGCATCGGCTTCTACGTGAAACACAACGAGATCCGCTCCCGCATCACAAAACGTTTCGACAAAGCGAAGCGGCTTTGTAATCATAAGGTGAACGTCGAGGAACATATCACTTGCCTTGCGGACAGACTTCAAAACGGGAATGCCTATCGATATGTTGGGCACAAATTCTCCGTCCATAACATCGAAATGGAGATAATCGGCACCGCCTAAGCGTATATCCTCAATTTCCGCACCTAAGCGTGAAAAATCAGCCGAAAGTATCGAAGGAGCAACTTTGATCATATATTTAACCTCTCCGCTCTCTGCCGCATAAAATAATGCAGCGGCAGGTGCGCACCTTACGCTTTTATATATGCAGTGGATGCAGACTGTGCATCCACTGCATACAGCATACCTATAATATTATACTATATATAAACGCCTAAATCAAGTTATACTTCGGGAAGCTTGCAGACATCTATCCATTCGATGGCGTTGGAGTACTTAAACAGTTCATCGAGATCAAGCTCTATCGCGCTACTGCCGCTGCCGACTGCCGGAAATACAGTCTCAAAACGCTTGAGGCTTTCGTCAAGATAAACGTCAATACCGTCGTTGATACCGAAGGGGCATACTCCGCCTACAGGGTGACCGACGAGCTCAAGAACCTCATCGGCTGTCGGCATTTTCGCTTTCATGTGGAACTTGTCCTTAAATTTGCGGTTATCAATACGAGCATCGCCTGCCGCAAGAATGAGTATGCAAGTGTCGTCCTTCTTGAATGACAGCGTTTTTGCAATCCTTGCGCCTTCGACACCGAGTGCGAGTGCGGCAAGCTCAACAGTTGCGCTTGATACGTCAAATTCGCGAACCCTGTCCTCCATGCCGAACTGTCTGAAATATGCACGACCTCTTTCTATTGACATTTTACACCTCAGTTAAGAATAATTTTGTTGAAATTTTTCTTGCCGCGCTTCAAAATCACACCGCTTTTTAATTCGTCGGCTGAAAATTCCTTGGAGATATCACTGATCTTGACATCGTTAGCAGATACGCCGCCTTGCTGAATATTGCGTCTTGCTTCGGATTTAGATGCGCAAAGACCGGATTTCACAAGTGCCGTCATGATGTCGATGCTGCCATCGGTGAGATCTGATTCACAAAGCTCGGTGCACGGCATATTCTCGTCATTGCTGCCGCCGCCGAAAAGTGCTTTTGCGGCAGTCTCGGCTTTCTTTGCTTCTTCTTCGCCGTGTACAAGATTGGTCAGCTCATATGCAAGTATTTCCTTTGCCTTGTTTAACTGACTGCCTTCCCATGAATCCATCTCATCGATCTGCTCAAGCGGAAGGAAGGTAAGCATACGGATGCACTTTAATACGTCATCGTCACCGATATTGCGCCAGTACTGATAAAAATCAAAAGGACT
>CAZWID010000091.1:0-4925 GCA_964634065.1 uncultured Oscillospiraceae bacterium
TTAAAGTGCAGCAGATAATCCTCAAGCCACTCCGTCGCCTTGAGGTCGAGATGGTTCGTCGGCTCGTCAAGCAGCAGTATTTCCGTGTCCTCAAGTATGAGCCTTGCTAAATTGACTCTCGTTCGCTCACCGCCGGATAGAGAATCAAAGGGCTGCTCACGCATATGCCGCGGAATATCGAGACCGTTTGCCACACGGTTTCGGTTGAGCTCCATATCGTATCCGCCGAGTCTGCGAAAGTCCTCGGAAATGCGGTCGTACTCATTGAGCAGTGCATCGGTGCAGCCGTTTTCCATTTCAAGTGTGAGTCTGTCGAGCTTATCGCTCATGCGATACAACTCTCTGTGCGCACTCTTAAGGACATCCTCGGTCGTCCAACCGTCGGGATAGACGGGTATCTGCGATATGAGACCGAGCCTTTTTCCGGAAGCGATGGAGACCGTGCCCTCATCGTAGTCGATCTCACCTGCGAGAATACGGAAAAGCGTCGTTTTACCGCAGCCGTTGTGCCCGAGTATACCGACACGCTCACCCGTGAATATCTCGAAGTCGAGACCGTCCAATATGTTTTTTCCTATCTCAAAGGACTTGACGAGTCCTTTGACCGATATATCCGTCATTTAAATCTCCGTTTCATATTATGAGTCGAGCGCAACGACCTGCTGCATGACGGCGTTTGCAATGGGAGCGGCAACCGTTCTGCCGCTTCCTCCGTTCTCGACGAATACGACGAACGCATAGGGGTGACTCGAATCGTTCAAAAATCCGACAAACCATGCGTGACTTGTCTGACCGTTGCCGACCTCTGCGGTGCCGGTCTTGCCGCATAGCTTGAGATTTGGGAAATTGTCCGCTCCGTATTTATACTGAACGGTGTAGCTCATGAAATCGGCTATCTTGTTCGCGGTGGATGAGCTGAGTAGATTTACACGCTCGGTTGAAGTGCCGATCAGGGAAGGCTCATTGAGCGTACCGCCGTTTGCGATTGCGGCGGTGAGTCTGAGCATCGAGTAGGGGCAGACAAGATCTTCGTACTGACCGATACCCGACCATGCGAGATACGAGCTCTTGCTTTCGTCTTTGGTGAAATTACCGGCTGCGGTGGTGATACCGCTCAAAGAGTGCGTCGAGCACATACCGAGCTTCTCCGCATACTCAGCCAAGGTATCCGCTCCGAGCTCCATTGAAAGCTCCGCAAAGGCGCAGTTGCAGGAGTTTGCGAAAGCCTGTTCGATATTCTGCGTACCGTGAACACCCGAGCAGGTCACGGTGTTTCCGCCGATGTCGACGCTGCCGCCGCAGGTGAAGGTTCTTTCGTCGAGGTCGGGGATTTTGTCGATCGCCGCCGCAAGCGTTACCAGCTTAAATACGGAGCCGGGTGTAAAGGTCGAGCTTATCGCCCTGTTGAGATATACGCCGTCCGGCAGCTCATCGGGAACATTCAAAGGATCCATAGAGGGAGAGGAAACCATACAAACAAGCTCGCCCGTTCTGTAGTTCATCACCAAAACGGCACCCTTTCTGCCTGCAAGTGCATCGTATGCCGCGGTGTTCAGTCTTGCGTCTATGTTGAGCACGAGCTCGATATCGCCGCCCTCGCTGACACCGGACACGAGATTGTAGCCCGAAAGCTGCTTTTTGAAGCTTGTCAGTGCACCGGTACCGACATTGCCGTTGTAGTCACCTATGAGCTGGTAGCAGGCTATACGCACAGCCGCGTCCTCGGCATAGGACTTGCCGCCCTCACCCATTTTGGCAAGCACGGTACCGTTGCGGTCGGTGACGGTGTAGGTGCAGTCGGTTGTCGTATCATCGAAATACAAAGCCCATTCCGCACCGTTGTCGACATAGCGGATGACGTATATAACAAGCCCGACGATGACGAAAAGCGCAAGCAAAACGGTAAAATAAGCACGGTGAGTAACTTTTTTCATTGCTCATTCCTCCTTTGCGCTTCGGCATTGCGGCGGTATTCCTTAGGTATTTCATCCTCTGTTGCAGGCTGCTCCGCGGCAGACACCGCCTCTGCCGGCTTAACGACGAAGCTTGCGCCCTTTCTTGTGTCACCGGCTTTTATGAATGCGAGCAGCATCCAACAGGAGAGCAGGGAGGTCCCGCCTCTCGAGACAAAGGGGAAGGTGACTCCCGTGAAGGGGAGGATATCCACTGAGCCGAAGACGTTGAGCGACATCTGAACGAGGAACATACTTGCGGTGGCACAGGCGGCAATGGAGTAGTAAGCCGACCTGCCCTTTGCCGAGCTCCTGACGGCAAAGAAGGCAAGAGCCAATATCGCAAGCACGGCACATATCGCAACGATGAGCCCGAGCTCCTCACAAAGCATACCGAAAACGGTGTCGGTATTTGCGGCAAAGCGGCTGTGCAGCCAGCCGTTACCGGCACCCTTACCGAAAAGACCGCCGGATGCACCTGCGGAAAGAGCATGAGTCTGCTGATATCCGGCACCGCTAACGTCCTCCCAGATATGCCCCCAAGCGGAGAAACGGCTTGCGACATGGGGCTTTATCGTGAAAATCAAAAAGCCGCCCATTGCCGCACCGGTTATCGCAAGTGCGACGGTCGCTATCGAGCCCGAACGCATAAAGGAGATGACGAGGAAGGTGACGAAGAATATAAGTGCGGTTCCGAAGTCACCCAAAAGTCCGAGAACGATAACGCAAAGCGCGGAGAATACTATAAAAACAATAAGGTTTCTTGTGCGGAACAGATGCTCGAGAGTTGCCGCACCGACATATATATACGCCACCTTGACGATTTCGGAGGGTTGGAGCGACATGGAGCCTATCTGTATCCAAAGCGTAGCACCGTATTTGCTTTGACCCGCGACAAGATTCAGCGCAAGAAACGCAAGTGCGATTATCGCAACGGGGATACGCATGGTCTTTGTACGGTCAAGATCACGGAGCCACCAACCGAGTATGAAAAACAGCGCGACGCCGACGAATATCTCGATGATCTGCCGGAGCATCTCATCGGGCACCGAGGAGGCAATGATGGAAAGACCGAGCGAGCTCAAAAAGAATGCAAGTGTTTCAACCTCAAAGCCCGTGCGCCTTATGCTGCGCATAACGAAATAGCAGAACCATTGCAAAAGAATGAGCAACGAAAAGCCGAGCAAGAAGGACGGAATATATGCTGCGTCATCGACGAAAATACAGTGCTCCGCAAGCAGAATAAGCTGAAACACCGTCAGATACACAAGCGTGACCGCGGGATGGACGCGCTTCCAACGGTGAACTCTCCTTGCTTCGATCGCACTGCGCTGCGTTTCGCTTATGTCGCGAAAGCGCACCTGCTCATCGGCAAGACGAAGAATGTCCCCGTCGGCAACGGGAAGTCCGGCGGCAAGGACACGTTGATCGTTTACCCAAACGCCGCCCTTTGAAAAAATGTCAAATATGCGCCATTGACCCTTCGAGCTTCTTATAAGGACGGCATGGACTCTGCTTATCTTACGGGACGGCAGACAGACGTCGGAGGACTTACCTCTGCCGAGAAGATTTTCCCAATGGTTTATAAGCAGTACACCGTCGTCGGTGTGTATATAGCCCCATATTTCCGTGGCGACTTTACCCTTCAGCATCGAGCGCATACAGCGAACTATGACAAGTATCGCCGTAACCGGAAGCAGATATGAAAGAATTGTGGCAATTAAGTTCGGCATACCGCAGCTCTCCCGAAAAATAATTATGTATTACATTGATTATAACATCAATTGACCTTATTGACAAGCAAGACACAAACAATTACAATATAAGCATGAACGGAAATAAGACAAAAATGTGGATTATAATATTTGCCGCGCTGCTTGCCTTGAGCATAGGAGTATTCTTTTTGCTGCGTTACACGGGAAAAACGGGAACGGTGGCGGATATTTATATAGACGGTGAGCTTTACGAAAAAATCGATCTCGATGCGGTAACTGTGGCATATGACATAGAAATCGAGACGGAATACGGGTATAATAAAATACACGTAGAGCACGGCGGCATATCCGTAACTGAATCCGATTGCCGCGATCATATTTGCATGGAGCAGGGCGTTATAGACAACGAGGCTATACCGATAGTCTGTATGCCGCATCATCTTGTTATACAGATAGAGGGAGATACCGTCGATGGCTAAGACAAAAAGACTCAGCCTTATGGCAATGCTGACGGCGGTTTCGCTGATAATATTTGTCATCGAGGCACAGATACCGCCAATTGTTCCCGTTCCGGGAGTCAAGCTCGGTCTTGCGAATATCATTACACTGACGGCGATGGTGCTGCTCGGACGCAAAGAGGCGGGACTCATACTGCTTTGCCGTATTGTACTCGGCAGCGTTTTCGCGGGCGGAGTGTCGGGCTTTCTGTTCAGCATAGCCGGCGGAGTTTTGGCGTATGCGGTAATGTGTTTGCTTTTGAGAGCATTTCGTGATAAACTCATATGGGTGCTGAGTGTTTTCGGCGCGATAGGGCACAATATAGGTCAGCTTGCCGTCGCACTGCTTATCACGGGAACGCCGCAGATCGCACTGTATTACGGTCCCGCACTTTTGGCATCGGGCATAATAACCGGAGCATTCACGGGCTTTGGAGCAATGTTCGTTCTGAAAGCTTTGGCAAAGCTCAAAACCAAGTAATCCAAGCGAATAATTTCGCAAAAAATATAAATATGAACAGGAGATCATGTGATGAGTGAATGTACGCATGATTGCTCGACCTGCGGCGAAAACTGCAGCGAGCGTGAACAGCAGCAGGACTTCAGCGCAAAGCTGAATCCGGCGGCAAGTGTAAAGAAAGTAATAGCCGTAGTCAGCGGCAAGGGCGGCGTGGGCAAGTCTTTGGTAACGAGCCTTATGGCGTGTGAAATGCAGCGCAGAGGCTATCAGACCGCAGTGCTTGACGCGGATATTACCGGAC
>CAZWID010000092.1:0-4922 GCA_964634065.1 uncultured Oscillospiraceae bacterium
GGTTGCGGCTGCGTCTTTGCCATTGGTATTTGCATTTGCTGCTACAACAGTGTCGATTGTGGTCCAAGACTCACCATCCAATGAGTAAGCCCATTTGTAAGTGAGAGGAACACGACCATTGCCACCGATAACGGTCTTGAGCTCAAGGTTCTCATAACCGACGGTGCTCAGACTAAACTGAATGTATGCATAACGCACACCGGCTTCGTAGTAGCTTGTTCCATAAAGCGGAGTAAGCTGATAGTTTTTGTACTGAGTGCTAGCAGTCAGAGCGAACTTTGACAAAGTGTCATTTTGACTTCCGTCGCCTTTCTTTACTGCGCCAGCTGACAGTTCAATACCGCTCAGCTTGTCACCTGTGCCGTTGTTGGCAAGGCTGTCACTTGTGATGCTTGCGCCGTCCCAAGTGGCAAGAGCCACGGGGGTTGCTTCATCTTCCGCAAGTACGGGGATGGCAAGAGAGAAGATCATTGCCAGTACGAGCAGCAGAGAAAGCAGTTTTTTTGTGCTTTTCATTTTGTTCCTCCTAATTTAATAGTTTGTAAAATGATTAGAACGCTGCTTGTATTATATCATAGCGCGAATGTTTTTTGAAGAACTTTAATTCTGAAACTTTTTACAGTTTTCGATATTCTCATTTGTAGAAATCGACGAATGTCGATTTACAGTGCTAAACCGTTCCGGCTAATCTTGCTTGACAATTCTTTATTAAATGGTATAGTTTATGATTGGTATGTTTTTCAGTGCAAGATTGACATCACAAGAAGAAACGGAGGTGCGCCATGGCAGAGCTGACGCCGATGAAGCAGCAGTATAACGAGATAAAGCAGCAGTATAAGGACTGTCTTCTTTTCTTTCGTTTGGGTGACTTCTACGAAATGTTCAACGACGATGCCGTTCTTGCGTCAAAGGAGCTCGATCTCGCGCTGACGACGAGAGACAGAGGCGTCGAGGATCCCGAGAAGCGCACTCCCATGTGCGGCGTCCCGTACCACAGTGCTCAGAGCTACATCGCAAAGCTTGTCTCAAAGGGCTACAAGGTCGCGATATGTGAGCAGGTCGAGGATCCCGCCGAGGCGAAGGGCTTGGTCAAAAGAGACGTTATCCGCATCGTGACTCCCGGAACGGTGACGGACAGCATAATGCTCGATGAGGGCAAGAGCAATTACCTCTGCTCCGTGTTCCACAACATGGGCAAGGGCGCGGTCGCATTTTGCGACGTTTCGACGGGTGAATTTTGCTGCGCCTCCTTCGATGATGACGCGGTGACGCACATAATAAACGAGCTTGCGCGCTTTGTACCCAGTGAGGTGGTCATAAACGCCGCCGCGACCTACGGCGAGGCGGAGCCGATACCGAAGTTTATACTCAAGCGACTGCACTGCACCGTTGAGCTCGGTCACGCTTACGAATACATGAACGGTCCGCAGATCGTCTGCGACCAGTTCAAGGTGAAAAGCGTTGAGGAGCTTGGGCTTGACCCCAAAGGGCAGCACGCCATAAGTGCCTGTGCCGCGCTGCTGAAATATATCTCGGACACGCAAAGAGTCGACCTTGCGCATATACGCACGCTCGATATTTTCGACAAGGGTCGCTTTATGGAGCTTGACTGGGCGACAAAGCGGTCATTAGAGCTCACGGAATCGCAAAGAACCGGCGAAAAGAAGGGCTCGCTGCTTTGGGTGCTCGACAAGACCAAAACGCCGATGGGCGGCAGACTTCTTCGCAGTTGGATAGAGAGACCGCTGCTCAGCCCGCTCAACATTCGCCGCCGTCTCTCCGCCGTCAATGAGCTGTACGGCAACAACAACATAAGAGCGGAGCTTATCGAGACGCTACGCGGCATAAACGATATGCAGCGGCTCATCGGCAAGGTGGTATACGGCACGGCAAACGGCAGAGACCTTTTGGCTCTCGGTGAGTGCACCAAGGCGTTGCCGAAGCTGAAACGGCTGCTGTCGGGCTTTAAGTCGACAACGCTCAAGGACATTGCCGCGATGGACGATCTCAAGGACGTGACGAACCGCGTTGAGCGCGCAATATGCGACGATCCGCCCTTCTCCGTCCGTGACGGCGGGATACTGCGTGACGGATACTCCGAGGAGGTCGACAAGCTCAGGCGTATGCGCGATAACGGTGCCGACGCCGTTGCCGCACTCGAAAAGAGAGAGCGCGAGCGCACGGGCATCAAAAAGCTCAAGGTCGGCTACAACCGTGTGTTCGGCTACTATATCGACGTACCCAAATCCGCCGGCGAAAGCAAAATACCGGAGGAATATATAAGAAAGCAGACGCTTGTTTCGAGCGAACGCTATTTTACGCAGGAGCTCAAGGAGCTTGAAAACGATCTTCTGACCGCATCGGAGCGCATAAAGGAGCTTGAGTACAGGGCATTCATGTTCACCTGTGAGCGCATTTCCGACAGAGTTGCGGAAATACAAAACAGCTCCGACGCCGTTGCGCAGCTTGACGTTTTGTGCTCCTTTGCCGAGGTCGCGGTGCGCAACAATTACTGTATGCCCGAGATCGACACCTCCGGTGAGCTGACGATCCGTGAGGGGCGGCATCCCGTCGTAGAGCAGTCCGTGGGCGACGTTATGTTCGTCCCGAACGACACCGTCTTAAACTGCGACGGCAACCGTGTCGCGATAGTCACGGGACCGAATATGGCGGGCAAGAGCACCTATATGCGCCAGACCGCGCTGATCTGTCTCATGGCGCAGATGGGCTCCTTCGTTCCCGCGAAAAGTGCGGTGGTCGGAGTGGTGGACAGGGTGTTCACGAGAATAGGCGCGTCCGATGATCTTGCCGCGGGACAGTCGACCTTCATGCTCGAAATGAGCGAGGTCGCAAGCATACTGAAATATGCGACGAATAAGTCGCTGCTGATACTCGACGAGATAGGCAGAGGCACCTCGACCTATGACGGTATGGCAATCGCAAGAGCGGTTCTGGAGCATTGTGCGGACAAGCGCAGGCTCGGCGCGAAAACGATGTTCGCGACGCATTACCATGAGCTGAGCGCGCTTGAGGGCATGGTCGACGGTGTGAAGAATTACAGCATCAGTGCCAAAAAGCAGGGCGGCAAGCTGGTCTTTTTGCGCCGCATAGTACCCGGTGCCGTCGACGACAGCTACGGTATTGAGGTCGCAAAGCTTGCGGGTGTGCCCGACGGGGTCATACTCAAGGCAAAGGGTTATCTTGCGGAGCTCGAATCACCGACCTACAGGGTCGAAAAAACACCGAGAAGGGTGCCGGACGACGGTCAGATAAGCATAGCCGATGCGGGCACTCAGGAGGTCGGGCGCATCCTGCGGCAGACGGATATAAATTCGCTGACGCCGCTTGAGGCACTGAATCTCATAAACGAACTCAAAAAGAAGGCAAGCGGTTAATGGTATTCAAAGACAGACTCAGCACAAGAGAATTTGTCGGCGCGATGGTGATAATGTCGCTGCATTGCGTCTTTCTGCCGAGGATCGTCGCGTTTGCTATCCTGTTTTTGCAGCTCGATATCGGCGGAGTGCAGTTCAATCTTGTCTACTACATCATAAGCTTTTCGCTTGTGCTGCTGCTCTTGGGCGGCTATCTCCGACGTAGCTTCGACAATCTGCTCGACAGTCCGCTGCTTTGCTTAAAGCAGTTCCTCATAGCATGGGGGCTGTGTTATGTGCTGAACATCGCAGTCAATCTGCTGCTGATTTTCTTCGGTGCCATCGACTCTAACCCGAATCAGAATGCAGTCGAAGCACTTGCAAGCTCGGATAAGCGGACGATGACGGTCATTGCCGTGCTCCTTGCGCCGATGGTCGAGGAGCCGATATTCCGCGGCGGTGTGTTTTGCACACTGCGCCGCCGCAGCCGCATTGCGGCGTATATCGTCACGGTGCTTTTGTTCGGACTGTATCACATTTGGTCGTATATGCTATCGGCACGGGACATCACGATGCTGATATACGTTTTGCAGTATGTCCCCGGCGGCATCGCGCTTTGCTACGCCTACGATAAAAGCGGCAGCATATGGACGGCGATTCTGTTCCATATGAGCTACAATTTTATTTCGATGCTGTAATGCACGGAACAACCATGAAGGAGGTCGGCTATGAACGGAAACAACACGGGAAAGAAAAAAGGAAGCGGCTGTCTGACAGCCGTCATATGGGCTGCCGTTATATTCATATTCTCGGCGGACATCTTAGGTGAACTCGCTCCGACTATTCTGGGCTTTCTTCTGATTTTTGCGGCACCGCTAATCATTGTAATTTTGGTCGTCCGCAACGAAAAGCGCAAAAAAGCAGCGGCAGCCGCACAACAGCCGCCGCAGTACAGACCCGCTCCGCAACAGTATAATGCGCCCGCAAGAGAGTATTACGATTCCGACTGTATGCAGGCGGACACCGGTCACGATCACGACCGCCGAGCCGAACAGCTTGAGGCGTTCCTCGAAAACGGGCTTATCGACAAAGAGGAATACGAAATGATGAAAAGCCGCTACGAAAGAATGGGGTACGGACGATGAAAACCGTCACCGTATACACCGACGGTGCCTGCTCCGGCAATCCCGGACCCGGCGGATGGGGCGCGATCCTTCGCTACAACGGCAGCGAAAAGGTGCTGTCCGGTGCCGAGAAGGAGACGACCAATAACCGCATGGAGCTTCTCGGCGTCATATCCGCACTGGAGGCTCTCAAGGAGCCCTGCACCGTTGAACTGTATTCCGATTCAAAATACGTCATTGACGCTCTCTCGAAGGGTTGGGCGGTATCATGGCGAAAAAACGGGTGGAAAAAAGCAGATAAGAAGCCCGCTTTGAACCCCGATCTCTGGGCAAGACTTTTGAAGCTTTGTGACATTCACGATGTACACTGTCACTGGGTCAGAGGTCACGCCGAAAACGAATACAACAATCGCTGCGACGCTCT
>CAZWID010000093.1:0-4893 GCA_964634065.1 uncultured Oscillospiraceae bacterium
ATCAGCTCCTTTTTATGGAGGAAAACAGAAATGCCGTGAGCTTTGACGATGTTTTTAAGGGTCTCGGCAGTGTTGCGACCGACTGTATCGAGCTCCTTTGCAAGGAGTATGAGCTCACCGTCAAGCAGGCAAAGCTGCTGTTTGAAAATGTTTGGGTATTCACCTTCGGTCTCGGTACGCTGTGCGCCACAAGAGTGTGCAGTTTTTCGGAAGATGAGCTGAGCAGTATGCTCAGTGCCGAGTTTAACGCAATGATGCTGCTTGTAAAAAACGAGGACGCTTAAATTTCAGCGTCCTCGTTTTCGTTATCTTCGTATTCATCTTCGATTTCGGCTTCGGGCTCATGGGGATGTCCGTTGTAGCTAAGTGCGCTGCCGGAGACAAGCCTTCTGTGCGACACCTTTTTGCTTATCGAGCCCGCTACTCCGCCGACCATCGACTGTGCGGCAAGGTGCTTTCCGATTATCAGCGACAGGTTCATATCGGGCATAAGCTGCGACACGACACCCTCCATTATCGAAATACTGCGCCAGAACATGGTCATGGACTTGGGCACGGTAATGCCGAATTGCTTTGCTATGTGATACAGATCCGAGAAAATATCAACCGTGCTGCTCATTTCCTCCATGGAAACTATGCGATACTTCGCAAGATACTCTCGCATCGCCTCGTAGCAGGCATCCATATCCTCGACCTCGGCGTCGCAGATGCTTATGACGGCATCGGCAAAGGCGATATGATCGTTTGACACAATAGCCTTCATGCAGACCTTTATAAGCTCTGCACAATCCTCGGTGAGTACACCCATCATTCCGAGATCAAGCCAGACTATCCGACCGTCGCAAACGTGAACATTGCCAGGGTGAGGGTCTGCGTGGAAGAAATGATCCTCGGCAAACTGCTTTATGTAGTTGTTTATAAACCGCATACAAACTTCGGATATATCGTACCCGTCCCTTTTAAGTGCCTCGATATCGTTCAGCTCGCAGCCGCCTATATACTCCATTACAAGTATGTTTTTCGTGCTGAGTTCGTCATATACCTTGGGACAGTAAACGTACTTAATCCCGTCGATATTCTTCGCAAGGCGGCGTATGTTGTCAGCCTCGCAGAAGAAGTCCATCTCCTGTTTTGCGACCTCCCACATTTCGTCGAGAACGTTGCCGAGATCCATAACCTCGCTTATGCTTTTGAGCTTGACGATGCCGAGTGCACCCTTTAAAAGTCTGACGTCACGCTCCATTTTTTCGTATATATCGGGTCGCTGAACCTTTATCGCCACTCTTGTCCCGTCGAAAAGCTCCGCCTCATGCACCTGAGCTATCGATGCGGAGCCCAAAGGTATCGGCATTATGCGTCGGAAAACCTCGTTCCACGGCTTCCCGTATTCCTCGCTTACTATCTCCCTTATCTGCGCCGTAACAAGCTGTGTTGCATTGGTGCGCAGGCTTTCAAGCTTCTTGCAGTATTCGGGAGGCACTATCTCGGGATGCATCGAAAGAAGCTGACCTATCTTGACATAGGTCGGTCCCAACTCCCTGAACATATCACACATTCTGTCGGGCGTCAGTCCTTCGCCCATATTGTATCTCGTGAGGGTCTTGACTATTTCAAGCATACGCTTGACGTCGCTCACTCCGTCATTTATCGTATTCGCCATAGCTTCCGTCCTTATTATTCGGAAATATCGGTGTCGAGTATTCTGCAAAAGCAGGTTTGACCACCGTCGTCAACAAACATAACGTTCGTTCCGTCTATCACCGTATAGCTGTCCTCTCTTACCGCAAACACCGTGTTCGTTCCTATTTTCCAAAGATACACCGCAGCATCAAAATCAATGCTGCCGTCTCTGAGTGCCTCTCTTATGCTCATGCCGACATCCTCATAGGTGTACTTATTGCTTTCTCCGAGGCTGATTCTGCCGAGCTCATTCGGTTCGGCTTCGGGGTCTATGATATAGCCCTTGAGGGCGGCTCCGTCATCATCGATAAATTTGACCGCCGTAAAGCCGGCTTTCGTTCCCGCACACACGGTCAGTCTGTCCGTCTCCGCAAGATACACCGTATCGCCGCCGCACCAGACCCATAGGCAATCGTCATAACCATTTGCGGCTTTGACGAATTTTTTATGATCGGCACGGCATATCGCCTGAGCCTCATCGGGAGTATCGGCGGACAGTCCTTCGACCTTCAGCTCACACACCGGTGCGATCTTCGACGCCTTTATAAGCACAAGAACAAGCACGGCAAGCAGCACCGCAGCGGTCATAACGACATATGCGGCGTATGAATTTTTACCGGTTCGCCGTTTTTTCGTATTCCTTCGTTTGTTCATCGTAGTCCTCCGTGATAACGGTTCTTTTTATTTTAACAAATTTTCAACCGTCATACAAGTGCTTTTGCGGCAAAGAAGCGCATTTGGTAAAAGTTATTGCAATTTTCGGCAAAAACGTATACAATCGCTTTAAAAAGAGGTGAATTGTATGTTCTGTATGAATTGCGGTGCCGAGCTTACGAACGGAGCGGCTTTCTGTTCAAACTGCGGTGCTCGTACCGCGGTGCATTTTGCTCCGCCTGTCTATGAAGCAACGCCGATTGAGCCGGAAATGTCAATGGACTGGCACAAGCTGCTGACGAATGTCGGTATTTATATTCTTGCGTTTTTGAATATCGGTGCGGCACTGCTTAATTTTATCGGTATCAATCACGTTTGCGCCTACCCTTTCTTTTTGAATATTAACCATCTCGGCAGCCGAACACTCGATATCGTATATGCGCTGCTGCTTATCGCACTTGCCGGATACGGGATATACGTTCGTTCCCGTCTTGCGGGCTTCAAAGCCGATGCGCCGAAGCTTTTGACATTCTTTTTCATCGGAGAGCTCATTGCCGGCGGAGTGCTCATTGCCTCCTTCTGCGTAGGTCTCGTTTCCAACGTAAACAGCGGCAGCAGCTATTTCGACGTGTTTTTCTCTTTAGGCTTTGCATTCTCTTATGTCATCCCGTATCTGATATGGATAATCGCGGCAACGCTGCTCAATTCGAGCTACTACAAAAAGCGTAAATCTCTGTTTATCAATTGATATCCGAAAACAAAATTCGTCAAAAAAGTACTTTCCGATTGAAATCGGCAGACAAATAGTGTAAAATCTAACTGTAAAACTAATTGTACGGAGGTATTGTAATGTTCTGTCCCAAATGCGGTATGCAAGTTTCAGACAGCGACCGTTTCTGTCCCGAATGCGGTTTTGCAACGGTTCAGGGTGCTGCATCCGTTTCCCCGCCCCAACACTTCGAGCAACAGGAGCCGCTACCTTACCGTCCCGCCACCTTGGAGCCCGAGCTGCCTATGACTTGGTTTAAGGTATTGGCAAATGTCTTTTTGATACTCGGTGCCGTTTCCAGCATTATCGGTGCGATACAGTATATAAGCGGAATTCGGTATATCTCCATTGGCGTTGATGCGGATTGGATATACGCCTGTTACCCCGGTTTTCAGGCTATCGACATAATTATGGGCATATTCTTCGCAGCTTATGCCGCTTTCTGCTTCTACACTCGCTCTCAGCTTCTCAAGTTCCGTAAGGGTAGTCCCAAGCTCATAACCTACTTGTATGCCGTAAACGCGGGAGTTATCGTGATTGCCGAGATATGCTACATTTCTATCATATCCGCCAATGCCTATATGAGCACAGGCGATGTGATAAGCTCTTTTATATCCGACACAATTTCATCCATCATCGCCGCCGCAATAATGATTCCCGTAAACATCGTATACTTCAAAAAGCGCAAAGCTTTGTTTGTGAATTAAAGCATCATCGGCGTGGTATTATGAAAATAATCAGAAGTGCGGTTACGCGTAACAGGGCTGACAAAGAGTACCTTTTAAATTACTACGAATTGAGTGTAAAAGTAGATTACGAAGATATCGGAAGTATTTTGGATGTCTTGCCGACCTCCTACTCTTATAACGGTTTCTCGCTTTCCGGCGATGATGATGACGGTCGGAGCTTTAGTAAAAGCTTTTACAGCCTTAGCAGTGCGAAAAGCTATTGTAAGTCTCACGGAGCACCGGCTGAAATCGACACATTTTCGTTTAATATGCTGGATTGCGGCGAAACGATATCCTTTAGCTTTTCGATAGGCAGTGACGATCTCACGACCTTCGGCAACACCGTGTCGCTTGATATAAATGAGCTCATCGGTAAAATTGAGGAGAACGTCTCAAAGAACAAGGGATAAACTTCGCATATAAATCGAAACCTCTTTTGTCAACAGTCAAAAGAGGTTTTTGATTTGTCGGCTTGCAAAAAGTCCTTTTGGACTTTTTGCAAGCCGTTCTTTTTATTCACTTTACTCTCCAATAGCCTTCGCTGCTGCGGTCTAAAAGCTTTTCGGATATCATATCTCGGCGTATGGTGCAGAAATCGTCATTGAAATCGGCAATTATGATGTTTACCTCACGCTCCGTATATATGCGGTCGTACTCAAAGGCTTCGGCAATGACCTCAAGAACTATCCGCTCCTTCTTTCGCTGGCTCGGTATCGCCTTGAGCTTACCGTATTCGAAAAAGCTGTCTATAACCTTTTGCCGATAGGCTTTGTCACGCTGTTCCCGTATGTCCGCTTCATCGGTCTTTTCGCTGATAATACCGAGAATATTCCTCTCGAACACCTCTTTGTTAAGCGAGTACATTGTGTAGTACTGGCTCTTGTACGATGTCACCGCTCCGGCATCGGAAAGCTTTTTCAGATGAAACGACACCGTTGACGGTGTTATCGACAGTCGCTCCGACAGTCGTTCAACATACATATCTTCAACGGCAAGCGATTTCAGTATTTGAAGTCTCGACCTGTCCGACAGGCATTTGAATAAAGCTATCGCTTCCGTTTC
>CAZWID010000094.1:0-4688 GCA_964634065.1 uncultured Oscillospiraceae bacterium
GCTGACCTCTTGAATGCCATTCAAGCGCTCTCCCAGCTGAGCTATACCCCCGGATGCAAAAGCTATTTTAACAGACGCGAAAACGCTTGTCAACATCTTTTTGCGGATATTTTATCTTCGAGCATTGCATCTCATAATTCATACAAAAGTACACTCACCGTCTCGGTTCCTTGCGGCGGCGAGGTGCATCGTGGATCTTGGAGCTGATTATAAGCGCGACCTGAACGGGAACGCCGATGAAGAATATCATCCAGAAATTGTAGCTCATGTATTCCAGATAACAGCACACGAGAGCCGACCAGACAAGCCCCGAATACAGTATGCAGCTTATCAGCTTATGCTTCGGCTCATCCGCCCAACGTCTGACGAAAAAAATCGCAACGGCAAAGGACACCGGCACAGCCCACACAAACGCCATCCACCACATATGCCCTGTCGTGTACTGCGAATACAAAAATATGACCGCCGCGACAATCCACACCATCGTTACCCACAGTGCAGTAACGAGAACCTTTTGCGTCCTCTGCTCATCGCGTTGCTTTTCCTCGGGAGACACCGCATCTCTGACGCCGTTTTCGCGCAACATATCGTCAAGACCTACGCCGTACATATCGGCAACGGTCTTGAGCACGATGACATCAGGCAATGAATCGCCTCTCTCCCATTTGGAGACCGCCTTATCGGAGTAGTTCAGGCGTTCGGCAAATTCAGCCTGCGTAAGATTTTGACTTTTTCTAAGCTCACCGATATTCTCGGCAAGTATTCTTCTCAAATCGTCCATGTCTGCATTATAACAGCAAATTCCTCTATGCGCAAGAGGGAGGTGTGCTAAAAAGATGTGAATTTTCAAGGATTCTATCGGATCGTTCTCCCGCTCTACCGTCGGGAGAACAACGGTCTCCGCAGGATTCCACAGCTAAACGGCGGGTAGGGTGCACTACCGCAGCTTCTGTTGTATAGTAGGCTCAAGAAGAAAACCGACAGTGTGTTCACAACGAGAGGCTGAGGATAATGAAGCTGTTTAAGAAAAATAAAGCACAGGATACAGGGGTAACCGTAAAAAAGAGCAAGAAGAAAAAGCTGCTCATTTGTGCACTTGCGGCAGTGCTTGTGCTTGCTGCCATTCAAATAGTGCCGACCTTCTTCGGAGGCGTATCGGAGGCGGACTTTGCCGACGGCGGTGCGAGCACTACCCTACCGGTACCGGACGGCGATCCTTCCGATCAGACCGCGGAGGACAATATTTACATATGTATCGGCGTCATGAACTCCGCCGTCTACCGTTCCGAGACTACGGGGCAAACGGCGGCGTCGGTGGGCTTCATCGACTACAATCAGCAGATATACGGTGAGCGCATTGTAACAAGGGACAGTGTATTCAACCAGACGGTCAGCACCAGTGCGCTTGTCAAAGTCGGTGAGCAGAAGTATTTCAAGGACGGCGCGATACTTATCCGCAAGGCTGACTCCGTAAGCGGCAAGACCGCCGACTGGAGCGACGACATATATGCGGTTTCGCAGGAGGATTTCTCCAGAGCATACGGTCAGCTTCCGCGCAATCTCACAAACTACGTCGTCTCCGAGGACACGGTCATCGATCCCGTCATGGCGGCAAACGCCGACGGGACCTACACCGTCTCTTTCGATCTCGACCCCGAAGGCGCAAGTGCCTACTACAAGCGTCAGATATACACCTACAGCGGAGCATCCGAGATGCCTGTATTCACAGAGGTACACATGGAGTGGACGATCGACGGCAATTGGCGACTGCTGCGTATGGACACCGTCGAGACCTATGAGGTCACAATGAAGGGTCTCGGCACAATGAGCTGCACAAGCAGGATAACGGAGGTCTTTTCCGATTTTGACAATGTCACCGACGAGCAAAAGGAGTTCTTGGAGTATCTTGCTACGAAGTATGACCCCGACAAGCTGAGCGGCATAGAGCGCGACGACGCCGTTCAGGATGAGCTGCTTGCCGTATTTGAAAACACTCCCAACATCAATGTGACGCTCACGGCAAACGGCAGGCAGTATGAGCTCAAAGCGCATATCGACATTGAGGCGATGAGCTTTCAGGTCAAAGGCAAGGTCGAAGGCTTAAACGTATTCGGCGCATACAGCGGCGGTAAGCTGTATCTGCACATTGAGAATCAAAAGATAGTGCTCGGTGCAAGCGATGTTTTGGATGCCGCAAACAAGGTCATGAGTACGCTTGGCATGAGTATGCCCGACATTTCTCTCGAGGGTGAGACGGTGCAGGGCATCGTAAACGGCATGGACATTAGTTCGACGAAAAGCGGTAAGACTATAAGCTTTAACGACGACCTGCTCTCCGGCACGGTGAAGATCAAAGGCAAGAGTACGCCGAAGCTCTCCTCGGCAAACCTGACGGTGAAACTCGGCGGCATTTCGATGCGACTTACCGCGACTCCCGCAAACGGCTTTGACGGTGAAAGTCTCAACGGCTACACCGATCTCACCGGTGCACTCAGTCTCATTGACCCCATAATGAACACCCTTAGCGCAAAGGGCTGCACGGCGGACGTAACGCTTTCATACGGCGGCAAAAGCTTCGGAGGCAGATTGCAGGTCTCGGGCGTAGGCGGCAATTTAAGCTGTGCCTTTGTGACCGACATAGACGGCGTTACACTGACAGTAAAACTCATTGACGGCACGGCATATGCCGAAGCGGGAAACATACGCGTTAAGGGCACACTCTCGGAGCTTGAAGATCTTGTCGGTCTCGTAACGGAGCTCAGCGGCGGAAGCAGCGGCAACACGGTCGGTGCTGCGATAGAGAGCTTTTTCGGTGATCTCAGTGTCAAAAAGGCAATAAACTCCGTCAGCGGACTGTCATGGTACGGCGGTGCACTTCACGGCAGCCTGAATATTGGCGGCGGCGTGAGCATCAATGCCGCGATAGCACCGTCGTGGATATACGCAGAGCTTGGCGAACTTAAGCTGACGATGAGCCTTGTCTCGGCATCGACGCCGAGCATCGCGGTGCCACAGGGCAACTTTGTCACTCTGTCGCAGCTTGCACCGTTCACCGACACCCTGCTGCGTTATGTCGGTGCAAGTGGCATGGAAATGAAGGCTCAGCTCACTGTCGGGGGCGTTGCGATCGATGCGGATATGATATTCGACTTTGCAAGCCCGACCGCGGTCAAGGCAAGCTCGAAGCTTCTCGGAACGGAGCTTTGCGTCACGCTTTATGACGGTGAGGTCTACGTCAGCTACGGAGCGATACGGGTCAAGGCATCAATGGCGGAGCTTCGTCAGACAATGGAGAACGTTTTACGTCTCGTGCCATCACTCGGCAGCGGAACGATCGGCAAAACGGTCAACGCATACGTCGCATTTTTCGACAATCTTTCGCTTGCGAATGTCGTCGGCGCGGTAGATGAGTTTTATTATGCCGACGGGGCACTCAAAATAACGGCACACATTGCCGAGGACCCGATCTACATCAGCCTTACTCCCGATAGCATTAGCGCGAGCACCGATATCGGAAGTATAAAGCTCGGTGCCGTGCTATCTCCCGGTGCGGCATTGAGCAGCCCCGGTGTGCTTGCTCCCTCCGGCTACTACATGAGTCTCGATGAGCTGCTTATATTCTGCAACAAGTAAAACTTTCGGCACGGCAGCGTTATGCTGCCGTGCCGATTTTTCAGTCAGTATTCACATATCGTCGCTACTGTTGAATGGCTTATTGCCGTTGTAGTACTGCCCGTTGTTACCGTTGTCGTGCGGCACACCGTAATCGTAATTCGTTGCCGCTTGCTGCTGCTGTATTTTTTCCTGCTGCTTTTTCACCTTTGAATCGTGATAGACGCTTGCGAAAAAACGCACGCCGATCCCGAACAGAATGAGAAGTATCATCGATGCGCCTTCGCCGGCAATGAGCAGAGCTATGCCCAAATACATCATTATTCCGCCGAACGCACTTATTCCGGTTGCGGCACTGTCGCCTTCGTATTTAGTCCAAAAAATCATATTTATTTGTCCTCATTCTCAGTCATCGAGATTGCCGGCAAACACAACATTATCTCCGTCAAGTCGCGGCATGACATACCATGAGCCGTCGATCTTTGCGACGAATTGCTCAATGTATCCGTAAGAGTATTCATTCTCAAGGCGTACGGACACAAGATAGGCTTTTTCAATATCGAAGCTGTAGCCGAAGTCGTTCAAATAGGAATCTATCTCCGAGCTGCTGACCTCTTTTGCGGTTGAGGAAACGACCTCATCCATGGTTGAAAAAGCTTTTCCCAACACCAACATAACTTCAGACTCGGTGAATCCAATCTCACTCAAAGCGCGGGGATAAAAAAGGCTTACCGCCGAAGAACGGTTGTTGTCTATGTATACATACTCTATATACCGCTCCGCAAGGCGTTCTGCCGTGCCTGCAGCCGAATCCGATCCATCTTTCCCGCTGCCGCTGCAGCCTGTCATAAGCACCATGGGCAGCAGCATAAGAACGCACAATAGAGCGCAAAGTGTTCTTTTCTTCATTTTAATCTCTCCGTTTCTTTTCAAATTTGACGTTTTTCGGAAGCATCCGACAGTATAATAATAGGTCATTTTGCCATATTTGTCAAGTCGATAAAACAGACCGTGCTTACGCTGAACAAGTCCGGTAAAAACGGACAATAGAAAAAAACAGACCCCCTATGGTAGAA
>CAZWID010000095.1:0-4567 GCA_964634065.1 uncultured Oscillospiraceae bacterium
AGCTTTTCGGCGCAAAGCGTCAATACACCTGCGGACACTTTCCGCAGAGCTTTGAATATTCCTCCGTCGGCGGTTGGACGGTCACAAGAGGCGCGGGACAGAACAGCACCTACTACGGCTGCATAACCGACATCGTTCTGTCTCAGAAGTATGCCACCCCCATCGGTCCGATACAGACCAGTCACTACCCCAGAGAGGCCTGCGGTCCCGACCTCAATCAGATAATGATGGGCTCCGAGGGCACCTTCGGCGTTTTGACCGAGGTCACACTCAAGGTATTCCGTTGGATGCCGGAAAATCGCAAACGCTTCAGCTACATATTCAAAACATGGGACGAGGCGATGAAGGCGGCAAGAGAGATGATGCAGTGCGAATGCGGCTATTCCTCCGTTTTCAGGCTATCCGATCAGGAGGAGACAAGCATGATGCTCCGCCTGTACAATGTCGACGATACTCCGCTGTATCCGCTGCTTGACAAACTCGGCTATAAGGATATGGAGCGTTGCCTGTTCCTCGGCTTCACCGACGGCGAAAAGGGCTATTCCAAGAACGTCGCAAAGAACATTTCCAAGATCGCACGCAAGCACGGCGGTCTGCCCCTCACCGGATATGTCACAAAGAGTTGGGAAAAGGGTCGCTTCAATGACCCCTACCTGCGTGACACGATGATGGACTTCGGCATAACCACCGATACTCTCGAATGTACCGTCAACTGGTCAAACATGGAGCAGGTGCACCTCGACGTCAGAAAGGTCTGTCACGCTTTGCCGAATACCGTTGTCACCACCCACATGAGTCACTGCTATCCTCAGGGTGCTAACCTCTACTTCATTTTCCTCACCAAGATGCAGGACGAAAAGGCGTTCAAGGCATATCACACGACGATACTCGACGCCATTCAGCGTTCCGGCGCATCCATAAGTCACCATCACGGCATCGGTAAGATGTTCGCACCGTGGCTTGAGGGCTATGTCGGTGAAAAGGAATACGGAGTGTTCAAGGTTCTGAAGAATTACTTTGACCCGAAATACAATATGAACCCCGGCGGGACGATTGGTCTTGACCTTTCCCCCGAAGAAAAGTGCTTCGACCGTCAGTATACCGATTACGAAAAGCAGGACAAATTCGACAAATAAGACAATATGCACGCAAAAAACGCAGTCAAAACGACTGCGTTTTTTGCATATCGTGAAATTTTACACTAACTATTGAAAAATCATGCTCGACAATGTATAATTGATATGGATATCAAATTGTGATTGGTATGAATTGGAGGGGATCGTTTGGCTACTCGAAAGACAAGCCTGCCGACGAAAAAACGCATACTGGCAACCTGTGCGAAGCTTATGCTCGAGCAGGGCTACAGGAATACTACCATTAAGGAGATAGCGGATGCTGCCGAAGTATCGGTCAGCAGCGTACAGAATTTTTATCACAGCAAAGAAGTCTTGCTTGCGGAGCTTACAAAGCTCATGTTTGCGGGACAGTTCACTGCGGCACGGCAAAGTGCGGAGAATACGCTTCCTCCGGCTTACGTCTATGCGGCAGAGACGGCAATCCAACTTGTATTGACGGAGAAAAACGAGAACCTGAGAGAGATATACACCGAAGCATATACCCTGCCCAACACGGTTGAATACATATATCAAAACACGGCAAAGGAGCTCAAAACCATTTTCGGTGCCCGTTTTCCCGATTACGAAGAAAGCGATTTTTACGAAATGGTCATCGGCTCCGCCGGACTTATGCGCAGCTATATGGCACGACCCTGTGACATTCATTTCCCGATACACCGTAAGCTTGACCGCTTTATCACATCGAGTCTCAGAATATACTGCGTTCCCGAAAGTGAGATCGCTCGAATATGCGATTATGTCCGAACCGTTGATTTGGACGCCGTTGCAAACGAGGTCATAAAAAAGCTGTTCGACTCTTTGGAAACTTACTTTGAGTCGGTTTAAGTTAAAAGCATTGGCAAAGCAAGAAAGCGAGGAAACATTATGCTAAAGCAAAAAACAGGTAATGTGAAGAAACGGGTCATCAGTATTCTGTTGGTGATATGTATGCTGTTCACCTTGATGCCCGTATTCTCGGTGCAGTCGAATGCATTCGTCGGAACTCTTATCGTAAAAGGTCTGTCGGTTTGCAAATCGGTCATCAGCGGAACGGTGACGACCGCAAAAAATCTCGACTATTATAACGGCGATGTCGGCAAATGCTTGCTCGGTCAGTTTAAGAACATTGCCGCCGACCTCACCGGAAAGAACATCGGTGACAACTACGGAGACGAGATCGATTCCGTCGCACTGAACGATATCAAAACCGAGCTGAACACGATAAGCTCGGAGCTGCAAAAGAACAACGAAGCCATCTATCAGCTTGAAGCTACGGTTAACTCCGGACTGAGCGATATCTCCAAGCAGCTTGACGAGATAAAGCAGACAGTCACGTCCGAAGCCAAGATAACAAGGTATTACACCTATCTGACCGAGTTCTTCGCTTTCTTCAATCAGTACTACGAAGGCATAAGCTACTACGATAAGCAGCTCAGCTACGCTCTTAGCGGTGACCGCAGTGATGCGTATGTCAAAAACACCTTCGACTGCTTCTATCATCTTGAAAACGTCGAGTATACCGGCAATCTGCATTCCGCAGTCGATAAGCTCGGCAAGTATTTAAGAGGCGAATATACGAGTACCGACCCCGGCAATGTCGTCGACATCTTGAGTCAGTACTACATACTCTCATATAAAGCACAGGGAAAGAGCGATTCCGAAGCAATGGCACTTGCCGCGGCTGACACCGAGGCAATGATCACCTACATATACTATGCCTACTGCATGGGCGTGTACTATGAAGAAGCGGTTGCAATGTACCAGTCCGCCTGCATGGAGAACGAGGGTACGACCGAATACAAAACCGACTTCGGCACATGGATAACCGAAGACTATCTTTCCGATAGCGTCGTCGAGCTTTGCGGTTCCGTGCAGGAGAGTGCAAGCTGCATCCTCGGTGCTTTGCTTTCAAATTATCCCACCGAAGATTTTGTACTGACATATCACACGCTGAACACGAATGACTTTTATGACGGCGACGAATACTGGTATAACAGAACGGTCTCCTTCGAGGACGGTTTCAGTATTCGCAAAACGAGTATGTTCTATCTGCCCGATCCGGCGGAGATACTCTATTCCGGCTTCAGCGATGAACTTAAAGCCTCTCTTACCGGTTGTGCCACATATGCTACGGACACAAGCAGCGGCTTTTCCGTTACGGATGTTTGCGCTATCTGCGATGCATCCAATACGGGAACAAGAAATCTTAATATCAAGATCGGAGACAAGACCGTAAAAACCTGTACGGTAACGCTGATAGATCCCGCCTGCGAGGACGGTGACGGCAGTGCCGAGTATCCCTACCTCATAACAACGCTTTCCGATTTCGCCGTCATGCGCAACAATCCCAATGCTCACTTTGTATTGGGCAATGATATCGACGGCAACGGTGCGACCTTCGACCCGATCAAAAACTTTAACGGTACTTTTGACGGAAACGGTCACAAGATATCAAATCTGAACATTTCCGAGGGTTACATATACACGCAGGAAAATGCTGGCAGTACTCAGGATACGGTAAAGAGTCTCGGCTTTTTCGCGAATCTTTCCGGTACGGTCAAAAATATTGATTTTTCAAACATCACCGTTAACATAGGCAACAGCTATCTTGAAACACTCTCGGAGTGGGGCAACAGTCTTTATGTCGGTACGGTAGCCGGCTATGTCGCAGGCGGAACAATCGAAAACTGCCAAGTCAAGTATTCCTCCGTAACGGTAAACGACATTGCAGCCAGCAGCGGTTCGACCTCCGACACCGAGGTTTCCGTCGGCGGTATTGCGGGAGCCGCTTTCGCCGGCAGTCGACTCAATGCCTGCTACAATAACAGCACCGCCGTGACCGGCATCGTCGCAGGCGACTTTACCGTCAACGTCGGTGGAATCGTCGGCTCCATCGGCAGAGACGGTTCGTTCAAAGTCGGCGGCACTACTTTGACGGGAAAGGATAACAGAGGTAATCTGTATGTCTGTGCGGTAAACAACAACAGAGAAGATAACAATTACAAGCTCTTAAAGTCGGTCAATTTGAACAGTGAGAACATCTACAATGTGAGACTGGGCGGTCTTGTCGGCTCGCTTTATATGGGTGACATTTTAAACGGTGCAATCATATCAAACGGCGATATGTTCGAGTGCTCCTCCTACAGTACCGAAACGGGATATACCGTAACCTTTGCGGGAAAAATAGTAGGCTATGCAAAAACCATGTCACGAATCTTGGGTAACTACTATATCTTCTATGACGGAAGTTGGACCGCAAACAACACCGGATGGCCCGCAACTTTGGGCGATACCTTACCCGACGACACCAATGTGTACAGCTACACTCTCGATGACTGGAACGATATCGAAGCCTCCGATCTCGGGATGATAGGCAGCTACTATAAAATACTGTACTATGACAACGACCGCCTCAGGATCCCCTACTCCGCACCTAAGGTTGATCTGCCGTC
>CAZWID010000096.1:0-4563 GCA_964634065.1 uncultured Oscillospiraceae bacterium
AGGCATCCGTCACCCTTTCCGCAAAGGGAGAGAGCAAGGACGTTCTCGACAAGATCTCCGATATGGATCTGCGCGATCTGTTCATCGTTTCCGAGTGCCTGATTTCCGACGATGAGGACGAAAACGCCGTCGTCGGTACCGGCTCCGCGAATACCGGTCTGCGCATTTCCGTCAAGGAAGCCGCCGGTGTTAAGTGCCCCCGCTGTTGGATGCATTCTTTGGATGCCGATCCCGAAACCGGACTTTGCCCCCGTTGCGCAAGCGTTGTCGCAAAGCTGTAAGACAAATCGCAAATACAAGCGGCAAAAACAGACCGCCGGAAGTAAAAGCAAACCGCCGCCTGCTACGTAGTTTGATTTACGCAAATGTTTAAATGACGGAACGCAATATCACACCGACTTGTCTTTTATCCGCTGTGTAGCGTCGCAGTGCAGACTTGACGGCGGACTCATGAGTCCGCCCTACAAGATACCGACAATTTGAAGCACTGCGCCGCGACGAATAAGATACGGCTTTGTATCGACTTAACTCCAAATCCCCGTTCCGAATATAAAGAAAGGAACCTTTGTCATGCTGTATGCTATTATCGCCGTGGTGATACTCATACTTGACCAATGGCTCAAGTATTGGGTGACCGTTAATATCACACTCGGTACCGGTGACGCACCGCTTATCGACGGTGTCGTCAAGCTTGTCAACGTCCACAATGACGGTGCCGCCTTCGGTATGCTCGGAGACGTGCCCTATATGAAATGGGTATTCATCGGCCTCACGGTGTTGCTTGCCGTCGCGGTCATCGTGCTCCTTGCGAAAAAGGTGTTTCACGGTAAGTTCGCAAGCCTCTGTTTAGTTCTCATTCTTGCGGGTGCGGTGGGCAACTGCATCGACCGTTTGATGCACGGCTACGTCGTCGATATGTTCAAGCTCGAGTTTGTGAATTTCGCGGTATTCAACGTTGCCGATGCCGTTTTGGTCGTCTCCTGCCTGCTGTTTATCATCTACCTTTTCGTCGGCGGCGGCAATGAGGCGGAGGATAAGAAAAAGGCGCACGGTGACAAAGAAAAGAAGCGTGAGCGCAAACGTGATGCCAAGGACGACGGCACCCTTTCCGTCGGCATAGGCGGCTCCGACGATCTTCCCGAGGAACGCACGCCCATTGCGCAGGAGCAGGACCCGTTCTGGGACTCCTTTAAGGCGTCGCTCAGAGAGGACGATAAGGCTGCGGCAAAGAAAAAGCCCAAGGAGCAGCAGCCCGAAGCTCCCAAGTATGATTTCAAAGCCGTCAAGGAGGCTGCAAAGCCCGCCAAGACGGAGGCTCCGGAGTTTAAGCTGCCCCCGAAGGACGAGCCCGAAACCTACTCACTTGAGGATATCCTCAACGAGTTTAAGTAATATGAACGAGATAAGATTTATTGCAGAGGAGAGCGGCGAGCGTATCGACGCTCTCCTTGCACGAAATGTGCCGAGTTTAAGCCGCAGTGCGGCGGTGCGTCTCATTGAGGACGGCGGCGTCACGGTAAGCGGTGCGGCGGTCAAAAAGAATTATAAGTGCGAAGCGGGCGATGCGATATGTGTCCTGCTGCCCGAAGCGGAGGATACGGAGCTTGTGCCGGAGGATATCCCGCTTGATGTCGTTTATGAGGACGGTGACGTTATCGTCGTCAACAAGCGTCGCGGTATGGTGGTTCATCCCGCTGCGGGGCATCCGAACGGTACTCTTGTCAACGCCCTGCTGTATCGCTGCGGTGACAGTCTGTCCGGTATAGGCGGCGAAAAGCGTCCCGGTATCGTGCACCGTATAGACAAGGACACCTCGGGGCTCATCATCGTCGCGAAGAACGACGCGGCGCATCTTGCGCTGTCGGCTCAGCTTGCCGACAGGAGCCTTTCAAGGGTCTATGAAGCCGTTGTCTGCGGCAATATGCGTGATGACTCGGGCACGGTCGATGCGCCGATAGGACGCCATCCGACGGACAGAAAACGCATGGCGGTCACGGACAAAAACTCCCGCAGCGCGGTGACGCATTGGGAGGTCATCGCAAGATACAGAGGCTACACCCATGTGCGTTGCCGCCTCGAAACGGGTCGGACGCATCAGATACGTGTGCATATGGCAAGCATAGGTCATCCGCTGTTGGGCGATTCGACCTACGGTGCACGCTGCCCCGATAAGGGACTTGAGGGACAGTGCCTTCATGCGCGCGAGCTCAAGTTCATACACCCGAAAAGCGGCGAGAGCGTGCACCTCGAAACACCGCTGCCCGACTATTTTCTCGATGTCCTCCGCCGCTTGGGATAAGGCTTAAAATTTTACATTTATCTGTTGATTATGCAACTTTAATATAGTACAATAATGATAATTTTTCGCAGAATGGAGAATCTCACATGAAAAAGTTTTTGGCACTTATGCTCGCCGCCGTACTTGTACTGGGCTGTTTTTGCGGCTGCTCGGAATCGGAAGCGTACAAGGAGGACACCGTACTGACCGTTAACGGCGCAGAGATAAGCTTTGACGAATATTGCTATTGGTTGGGCTACTCCGTCAGCTATCTTCAGTATCTCTACAGCTACTACACAGGCAGCTCCGAAGTCGATTGGGACGGTACCTGCCCCTTCGACGAGACGATGACCAACTATCAGTGGTGCGTCACCAATGCAAAGGAGACCGTCATCAGAAGCTACATCGTCGAAACCATGTTTAACGACAGAGGTCTTTCCCTCAGCGATGAGGAAACGCAGGAGCTTGAGGACACGATGACCGACGCCGCCGAAAGCTGGTGCGGTGACGGTGCAACGCAGGATCAGCTCCGTGAGTACCTCGAAAGTGTCAATATCAACTATGATTACTACAAAAAGAATCTCAGGATGAATCTCGTCTCCAACGCTCTCTTTGCCGATATGTACGGCGAAAACGGTGAGAAGCTCTCCGAGTCCGATATAGTGAAATACGCAGACGAGAACGGCTACGTCAACGCTAACCACATTCTTATAATGACCGTCGACGAGAGCACCAGTGAGGCACTGTCCGATTCCGAGATCGCAAAGCGCACTCAGCAGGCACAGGATATCGCGGCGGAGCTTCAGGGCATCAGCGACCCCGATGAGCTCATGACCCGCTTTGCCGAGATCAAGGCGGAGTATTGCGACGATCTCAAGTACCGTGCGACCTGCTCCAACTGCAGCGCAAGCATAAGCATCCACAAGGCGGAGTATGACGCGGGAAAGCTCAGTTGCCCGAGCTGCGGCACACTGAACGATGCAAGCGGCTTTACCTATTCCGACAATGCCGACGGTTACCTTTTCACCGAAGGCACCATGGTGACCGAGTTCTATGAGGCTTGTTTGGCACTGTCCGAATATCAGGTCTCCGACCCCGTTAAGAGCAGCTACGGCTACCATATCATAGTACGTCTGCCGATGGATATCTCCAAGACCGTGACCTCCTACGGCAGTGAGGGAACGACCCTCGGCGCGACCGTTGCCGACGAACAGTTCTCCGATCTGCTTGATGAAAAAGCGGAGGCGGCAGAGGTCGAATACGTCAACGATTTCAATGACGACAGCTTCAAGAACCTGTTCACCGAAGAAGGCTTTGAGCTCATGAGCTTTGACGAGTTTTCCGGCGATGCCGATACCGCGGAGGATAAAAAGTCCGACGAAACCGATACCGAAACGGCAAAGAAATAAGAATATTAAAAGTGTAAAACCGAGATGCATTCGCATCTCGGTTTTCAGCTTGTCGGAGCTTTTTTATTTACTGTTGCAATACTTCGGATCTTTCCGCAATTATCTTTTTCAATCTGACTTTTAATTCATCGGGGAGCAGCGAATTGTCGCACATTGCAAGCCATTTCGGTGTGAGCTTTACAAGGCTTTCCACAGCATAAACAGTTCAATCTTTTTCCTCCCTTATTGAAACATTGCCGATTCCGTCTTTGCAAGCAACAAGAAGAACACCAAAACGATCATGTCTGTCTATTTTCCAATTATCCGTTACGATTTTGAAAAGCCATCCTTCGGGGATAAGCCCGTTAAAAAACGAGAATAGTGTTTTTGAATTATAGTCCTCCGCTTGCAACGGCAAAGTAAGCGAAACCGCCGTTGCATTTTCGCTTTGTAAATACTCTGCATCATATTTGAAGGAATAACCTTCGTCCGTTTCTTTGAGGATTCCGGCAAAAGTATTTCTCACATAAACGTAGGCGATTCTGAATACACTCATTCGTTTTCCTTCTTTCCGGCAACTGCCTGTGCATTAAACATTGCAAGTGCAATATTGACCTTATCCATACGCACCGTTTCTTTGCCTTGCTCAAGCTCTCGCACAAATCGAAGTCCAAGTCCGGAACGCAATGCAAACTGTTCTTGTGTAAGACCTGCCGCTTTTCTGTTTTCTTTAACAAATTCAGCAATCGGATTCATTGTTCTTCTCCTTATTTTTCTGTTGTTATTATACCCTATCGGGTGTATTGCTCGCAAATCAAAACAAAAAAGCGGTGTACCCAAACGCTGAACTGCTCCAATTTGTGCGGACAGTACAAAAACAGACACTATGGCAGATAA
>CAZWID010000097.1:0-4304 GCA_964634065.1 uncultured Oscillospiraceae bacterium
TCGCCGCGGTATTTCGCACCGGCTATGAGCGAGCCCATGTCGAGCGAAAATATCGTCTTGTTTTTGAGTCCTTCGGGAACGTCGCCTCGGACTATCCTCTGGGCAAGCCCCTCCGCTATCGCCGTTTTGCCGACACCCGGCTCACCTATGAGCACGGGATTGTTTTTCGTCTTGCGGGAGAGTATGCGTATGACGTTGCGTATCTCGGTGTCTCTGCCTATAACGGGGTCGAGCTCGTTTTGCCTTGCGCGCTCGACAAGGTCGGTACCGTACTTTTTCAGCGCATCATAGGTGCTCTCGGGATTGTCACCCGTCACGGGACCGCTTTTCACCTTGGCAAGCTCCGCGGAAAAGCCCGATTTATTTATGTTATGGTCGGAAAGTATGCGCTTTGTGACCGCGGTTCCCGCCGCGAATATGCCGAGCATGAGGTGCTCGACGGAGATATATTCGTCACCGAGGCTCTTTGCCGTCTTTTCCGCGGCGGCAAGGACACGCTCCGCCTCCCGCGAAAAATAGACCTCAAATTCGCCGCCGACCTTCGGAAGCTTGCCTATTTCGGCGTCAAGCTCACTTAGTATCGCATTGCAGTCGGCACCGAGCCTTGCAAACAGCGAAGGGATGAGCCCACCGTCCTGATCGATGAGAGCATAGAGCAGATGCTCCGGCGAGATATATTGATTTTTGTTCTCAACCGCTACGCTCTGTGCGGCTTGTATCGTTTCAAGGGATTTTTGCGTAAATTTTTGAGCGTTCATATATGACCCTCCTTTGTCAAATGAGGATGTCGCTCCTCCTTAGCTGTGAATAGTAGCAGGCTTCGATCTCCCTTGCGTCGAAGCGACCGGAAAGCCAGCCCTTCATCATCGTGTCAAACAGCTTTATATACTCCGATATGACGCGCGCCAATTCGTCGGACGAACAGTCGCGCTGCGGTATCGCGATCGAGCGGATGAATTTGCCGTCGTACAGCGCATAGGCGGGAGCACTCTCGCCCATCAGCGGACGGAGATGCGTATCCTCGATACTTTTCCACAGGCGGAAGAAATCCGCCATCGAAGCGATGAGCGCCGCGGACTGCGTTCTGAATATGACGCTGAGCTCACCCAAAACGTCGCTGTCGCCGCGGTACAGCTCGACCTCGTACTTGACCGTCGGACGGTATTTGTATTCAAGCGAGCTCTTTAAAGACATCGTCGGAGCATTGGGCGCGAAAAAGGGGACAAGCTCACGCGACGGCGAAAGAAGCTGCTCTATCGCGCGGAACACCTCGTTTATACGGCGTTCCGGCGTTATGAGATTGACGTGCTCGGCAAGTATCTGATTTATGAGGTTCGAGCGATTTGTTCCGTATTTATGCGCAAGACGGTCGATCTCACCCACGACCTCCTCACTGAGCATCAGGCTGTACAGTGTCTTTTTCATGTGCATACTCCTCTCTCTTTATAATTGAATTGTAATACCTTCGAAATCTTTTGTCAAGAGTTTTATATAATTTATTGCACAAATTATATTGAATGTCGCTACTTGTTGTGCGGCATTAGAATAAGATGATATCTACCGCAAATAAAAACAGGCATAAAATGTCGAATTGTGCATGGAAATTGTTGAAAATACAAATATTCGGTGATAAAATCAAATTATAGCAAAACTGTGAACGAAAGAAAAACGGAGGGTTAAATATGTACGATAAAATCGGCAAAAAGATCAAGGGACTTGCGGAAACCTTGATGTATATCGGTATGGGGCTCAGCATTTTCGGCGGCATCATTTTGATGTGCTTAGACGAAAAGCTCACATTAACGGGACTGCTTGTTATCGGCCTCGGCTGCCTCGGCGCATGGTTGGGAAATCTTTTGCTTTACGGCTTCGGTGAGCTTATAGACAAGACCTGCGACATCGAGGAGGAGCTTCACGCCATTAAAAATTCGGTCAAAGTCATGCAGCCTGCCGAGGTGCCGGATGTAAAGCCCGAACCCGAGACAAAGCACGAAACGCAGCCCGAGCCCGAGTGGAACGGATCCGGCTGCGGTGAAACGCAGGTGCTTACCGACTCCGGTCAATCGCAGGTGCCCCCCGAGGACGACTATGTAAATCACATTATAAACCCGATATTCTGCAAACGCTGCGGAACGAAATATGACCTGAACCTCAGTGTTTATTGCCCGATCTGCGGCTGCGAAAACAAAAGATAAGATTACATTTTTGCCAGAGAGAAAACAATGGATGAGATAATACAGTATAAAAACGATGCCTTAAAGTGGACTGCGGTCGGTGTGACTGCGGCGGCAACCGCGGTCGACGCTATCGGCGTCATTATAAATATGGGCAGCTATTCCGCACTTTCTGCGGTCACGGAGCTGCTTTATATCGCCGCATTTGTCGTGCTTTGCGTTGCGGCGGCGAAGATAAGCGGCGGTGCGGAAAACTACCTCGTCGCCGGAGCGTTTATCACGATAGCGGTCATTTCGCTTGTCGGCTTTGTGCAGCTTGCGATCTCGCTTTCGGACGGTATCGCCAACGCCAATGAGTATTGGGTGTTGCACTACGGATATGAAAAGTACGATATGTGGTGGCTGCTGTCGAAATATCCGGTCTACATCGTGCTTGCCTTGCGCTATCTCGTTGTCGCGGGAACCTTGGGCACTGCGGGTGCCCTGATACTCGGCGGCAAGGAACCGAAAACGGTGTGGCTCATCGCGCTGATAGGCTTCGGCATGACGGCGTTTTACTGGCTTTTCTGCATATTCGGCGGCTACTTCAATGAGCTTTTGTATGTCATTGCCGCGATAATGATGAGCGTCGGCGCGATACTCCTTTGCGTTTGCGGCATGACGGCACCGCGCCGAGGCAGAGGCTTTGCACCGGGCTTTTATGCTCCGAGAGCAGGCTACAACGCCGAATCCGCCAATCTGCCGAAGGGCGGATATATGCCGAACGCCGCAGGCTGCATAGTTTTTTGCGCACGCTGTGCTACGAAGTTCGACCCGTCGAAGGGCGATTTTTGTCCCGTCTGCGGACTGAGCTACAGGGAAAGAGCTTGAACTTTCGATTTAAGGAGGATAAAGTATGAACAACAATGAGGCACTGCATTTTAAAACTCAGGGACTCAACTGGTTGGCAACCGCACTTTTGGCAGTCGCCGCGGTGTGGCATATAATTGCGATAGCAGGCGATATCGCTGATTATGAAGTACAATATATAATAGGCAATGCGCTCTATATCATTGCCTTAATTATCTTTGCCGTTGCCGCGACAAAGCTTGTAGGCAATGCGGAAAGGATGCTTATCGCAGTCGGATTTTTTATGTTAGCCGCTGCCGGCGTGATCGATTTTGTAAGTGAAATAGTGTGGATCAATGAATATATCGACTATTTGAACTCTTGGGACTACGGTGGCTATGATATTTCTTGGTACTTTGATGGCAATCTCATAGCAATAGTGTATTTTCTCAGAACGACACTTCTCATTGCGGCATTTGCGGTTACTGCCGTGTTGCTCCTTGTGAAAAACGATAAAATCGCTTGGACACTTGCGACAGTAGGCGAAGCCGTGGCAATACTCTATTGGGTCTTCTGGGTCGTATGGTATCTTGCTAACGGCATCGATGTTTTCTACTCCGATAATATACTGTTGGTTCTCAGACATGAGTTTGAAAACGTCGCCATACTTGTGCTTAGCATATTCGGCATGATGGGCGCATCCTCCTTTAAGGTACACCCCGCATACGCCCCCAACGGCGGCTTTACACCTAACGGAGGCTATGCACCCAACGGCGGCTTTACACCTAACGGAGGCTATGCACCCTACGGCGGCTTTGCACCTAACATGAACCGCAATCCCAATTTCAATCCCCAACAGAATTATGCACCCAACTATAATCCCAATCCCCAACAGAATTATACACCGAACTACAATCCCAATCCCGCTGCGGCACCTGCCGCAATGAGATTCTGCTCACGCTGCGGCACGAAGTTTGACACATCGAAGGGTGAATTTTGCCCCGTCTGCGGGCAGAGCTGCAAACGCTAAGCCAACGGAGAAGGCGCGAGTCAATCGTTGCACCGCAGTAATTAAAATGCTGTGCACCGTTGTAGGGCGGGCGTCATGACCCCGCCGAAAAATCTGCACTGCGATGATATTCAGTATGGAAAAGACAGGATGCACTTCGGTTGCGTCCTGTCTTTTCTCGGCTCTCCCGGAGGGAGAGCCGAGTCAGCTTGTCAAAAAAGTCCCTTCGGGCTTTTTGGCAAGCTGAAACAGCCGCCGGTCATTTTGAATACTCAAAATGACGCTACGCCCAA
>CAZWID010000098.1:0-4268 GCA_964634065.1 uncultured Oscillospiraceae bacterium
GGAAAAGGCTTTTCTTTCGATCTCGCGCTGCCAGTACATTCCGCCGAGTGCGCCGCCGTAGGGAAAATCCTCCGGTTGCAGCGTAACAAGCAGAGCGGCGTTTGCGTTTTCGCCGTCACGTTTTGAAAGACTCATGCCGTTTGTGACGATGCCGCCGTCCTCGGATGCCGCGGCGATCACCTCTCCGCCCGGGCACATACAGAAGGTGTACGCCGAAGAACCGTCGGGGAAATGAACGCTCAGCGAATAGTCGGCAGGCGGCAGGGGAAGGGACGCATCACCGTACTGCGCCGCATTTATATCTCTCTGCTTGTGTTCTATGCGAACGCCCATGGAAAAGGGCTTCGCCTCCATCGGAACGCCGAGGGAGCAAAGCATCTCGAAGCTGTCTCTTGCCGAGTGCCCTATGGCAAGGATGAGTGACTTGCACGAAAGCTCATATTCTCCCTCCGGTGAACGGACGGCGATGCCGCAAACACGGTTGCCGCAGAGCTTGAGAGAAGTGAGCTTTGTGTTGAACCTCACCTCGCCGCCGAGCGATTCTATCTCACGGCGCATGGACTGCACCACGTTTATGAGAATGTCGGTGCCGATATGCGGCTTTGCGTCATAGAGAATGTGCTCCGGTGCACCGTGCTCATGAAAGGCTTTGAGCACAAAAGAGATTCGCGGGCTTTTTATCCCCGTATTCAACTTACCGTCGGAAAACGTACCCGCTCCGCCTTCACCGAATTGAACGTTACATTCGGGGTCGAGGATGCCTTTTTCGCGAAATGTCTCGACCTTTTGACGACGGGTCTCGGCGTCGCCGCCGCGCTCTATGACGATGGGACGAAGTCCCGCGCGGGACAGAACAAGAGCCGCAAACATTCCCGCAGGACCGAAGCCGACGATGACGGGACGGCTGTCGGATGAGCACTTCGGAATGTCGAATATATCCTCCTTGTATGCACATACGTCCTTGCCGCCGTACTTTTTGAGGATGCGTTCCTCGTCTTTGAGACTCAGCGCAAGTGCATATTTGTAATGAATATCGCTCTTTTTTCGTGCATCAAGGGACTTTTTCTGTATTTTAAGCGACTTTACATCGCTGCGCTTTAGGTGCAGTGCGGACATTGCTTTGGCGAAAAGTATATCCTCAGATTCCCCAATATCAAGCCGAATATTTCTTAAAAGTATCATTTGCCGAGCCTCCCCGCTATGCGACCGCTTGTCCACGCCCATTGCAGATTGTAGCCGCCGCAGTTGCCGTCGACATCAAGCAGTTCACCGCAGATGAAAAGTCCCTTCACAAGACGGCTCTCCATAGTCACGGGTGATACCTCGGCTGTCTGTATTCCGCCTGCCGTCACCTGCGCCGCATTAAAATCACCGACGCCGTACAGCGGGATGACCATATCGGTGCAGGCATTTGCCACCGCCGAAAGCTCCGCATCGGTGAGAGTCTCCGTCGCCTTGCCGCCGCCGATGCCGGAGTATTTTACAAGCATCTTGCCGAGGCGGTTGTGGAGTATTCCCGTTAAAAGCTCATTTGCCTCAAGCCCTCTGTTCAGCTCACGCTTTTTTTGCAGCAGCGACAGCACCTCGTCGCGCGAATATGAGCGCAAAAAGTTTATATGCACCTCACCGCCGCGACCGACGAATGAGGCTTCCCTCGATATATCGAAAGCGGCGGGACCCGACAGCCCCGTTTCCGTGAATTGCAGCTCACCGCAGGAGCTTGCAATACCGCTGCCGCCGCCGTATAAGGTCAATGCGGCGTCGGCTCGAACGCCCTTGAGTGCGCGCGGATACGTCGGTTCCGTAAGGAGCTGCACAAGTGCGGGATGCAGGGAAGTGCGCCTGTGCCCCAAGGGGCGCAGAAGCTCATAGCCGAGCGTCGTTCCGCCGAGCTTTGCTCCGGCGGCACCGCCGCAGGCGACGATGACGTAATCCGAAAAAAGCTCCGTTTCCTCGGTCGAAACCGCAAAGCCGCGACCCTTTTTCGCAATGCTTTGCACCGTTGTCGAGGTCATTGTCTCAACGCCCTTCGCATCGAGCGCAAAGCGCAGAACGTCGAGAACGCTGTTTGCGGAGTTGGACAGGGGATAGACCCTGCCGCCGTACTCCGTCACCGTAACGAGACCGAGCTCGGAAAAATATCGCAGCGTATCCTCGATGCCGAACCGCTCAAGTGCGGCGGCGACAAAGCTGCCTTCCGCACCGTGATAATCGGCAGCGGTCGTGCCGGTGTTCGTCAGATTGCAGCGACCGTTTCCCGTGCTGAGAAGCTTTCTGCCTATGCGCTGCTGACGCTCAATGAGCAGCACCTTATTGCTTTTATCCTCGGCGGCTGTGAGTGCCGCCATTATGCCGGAGGCACCGCCTCCTATTACTATGACTGTTTTCATATCATTCACCGCAGCGGTAGAGAATATCATGTGCGACGGGCTCATAGAACAGGCGGCGTATCTCGTCGAGCTCCCTTGTTCTGCCGAGAATATACATGATCTTCGCAAGCGCACATTCCGTCGTCATATCGTACGCCTCCAGGACATTGCCCAGTCCCTTGAGCCTGTGCCCGACGTTGTACACCGCAAGGTCAGAGCCCTCGTTTTGCACCTGCGTCGTCATGATTACGACCTTGCCCTCACTTTCGGCGGCGTGGATGAGTCTTAACATATCACCGTCACCGTAATTGGGCAGACCGCCGACACCGAAGCTTTCGATTATGACCGCATCATTTCGCGACAGCATGAACTCAAGCAGCGCACCGTCAAAGCCGGGTATCATTTTGATAAGCCCGACCCTTGTGCAAAGATTTGTGTTAAACTCGGGCGCGTCACGGTACTCGGGGCTTATATACTGCGTCAGCACACCGTCCTGCACCGTTGCGATGCAGGGGTAGTTGATGCTTGAAAACGCGGCATAGGACTTCGAGTGCGTTTTTCGCGCTCTCGTGCCGAGTATCACTCTGCCGTTGAACACGATGTTGACACCGCTCAATGTGTCGGAGCAGGCGCATATGAAAGCATCGAGCAGATTCTGCTTCGAGTCGGTGGACGAAAAGCCGATTGGCTTTTGCGCACCCGTGAGTATTACGGGCTTAAAGGAGTCCTTTATCATGTACGAAAGAGCCGCGGCGGTGTATGCCATGGTGTCCGTACCGTGGCTTATCACAAAGCCGTCATAGTCGGCGTACACACTCTCGATCGCCTTGGCAAGCTCTATCCAGTGTGTGGGCGTCATATTGGTGCTGTCGACCGAAAAAAGAGAGCGGCTCTCGACGGTGCACAGTGCGGCGATCTCGGGAACGAAATCCAAAAGCTGCCGCGGCGTTAATTCAGGAGAAAGTGCGCCGTTTTGCTTTCCGGAGGCTATCGTTCCGCCGGTGCCTATGAGCAGTATCTTTTTCATGTCACTTTTCCTCCCGAACGAAATCACCGCTTTTGCCGCCGCTTTTTTTAAGCAGGCGAATATCGGTGATCTCCATGTCGCGCTGCACCGCCTTACACATATCATATACCGTCAGTGCCGCGGTCGAAACCGCAGTCAGTGCCTCCATTTCGACACCGGTGACACCGCTGCATTTGACGGTCGCGGTGATGTTCACCTCGTGTGCGTTTTCGTCAAGCTCAAAGACTATGTCGACTCCCGTGAGCATTATCGGGTGGCACATGGGGATGAGCTCCCAACAGCGTTTTGCCGCCATGATACCGGCTATTTGCGCCGTACCGAGAACATCGCCCTTTTTCATGCCGCCGCTTTTTATAAGCTCGAAGGTGTGAGAATTTACCTTGACCTTTCCCGCGGCGACCGCAGTGCGCTGCGTTTCGCTCTTATCGGAAACGTCGACCATGCGGGCTCTGCCGCTGTCGTTAAAATGAGAAAAATCGGACATGGTATTCTCCTTTTGAGATGTTTAAGTTCGGGAAGTAAAAATCAACTGTCGGCAGTTGAAACCACTGCCAAGCCATTGTAGGGAAGGGTCATGACCCTTCCGCATGATGCGCAGTGGGATTTTACGGAAGTATTAAAAAAGAAAGAACGCACTGCAACGTGTCTTTTGCATCGCCAATTATCGTGCTGCTGACTTTGCGGCGGAGTCATGACTCCGCCCTACGGGGCACGGAGCAGTCTAAAAGCAGAGTTGTGATGATTGAGATTGGCAAAGCCTGATCTTGCTTTCTACTTTAAAGAAAGCACCGCTGTTTTAGCGGTGCTTGTGAGTTTTTTTATTCTGCCGATATCATGTAGTAGTAAACCGGCTGACCGCCGTTTACCGCACT
>CAZWID010000099.1:0-4148 GCA_964634065.1 uncultured Oscillospiraceae bacterium
CATCGGATTAGTTAAGTGAAGTGTATCACATGAAAGCATATGTGTCAATGCTTTTTATTGATAAGTTTTTGTCGCATCACAGCGGTTGTTTTTTTATCTGTGCCCATTTGCGCGGAAAACGCTTAGGTGTCGGGTGCAGCTTTTCGATGATAACAACACTGTGTCGGATATCCGTCCCCGGCACGGTGTAGGTCTCCACCGTCTTGAGCTTGCCTCCCAGCTTCCCTATTGCCGACTTTGCCTCGTTTACCTCGTCGGCACAGTCGGGTCCCTTCATTGCGACAAATACTCCGCCGACCTTCACAAGCGGCAGGCACAGCTCACAAAGCTGCGGAAGATACGACACCGCTCTCGACACCGCAATGTCGAAGCTCTCCCTGTAATCCTCGGGTGCTTCCTCCGCTCTTGCATGGATGCAGGTAATATCGTCAAAGCAGAGCAGCTCGCAGGTCTCACGCAGAAAATCAATACGCTTATTAAGAGAATCTAAAAGCGTCAGCTTAGTATCCGGTTCCGCTATCTTGAGCACAAGTCCCGGAAATCCCGCTCCGGTACCAACGTCGATGACGCTTTTGCCGCCAATGTCAACATAGCGCAAAAGTGCAGCACTGTCCAGAAAATGAAGCCGTGCGACATCCTCCTTACCGCTTATCGCCGTAAGGTTCATGACTTTGTTTTTTTCTTCGAGATATTCCCGGTACTTTTCAAAGCGTTCCGGTGCTTTTACGTCAAGCTCTACCCCAAGCTCGGCAAAGCCTTTTGTGATTATATCTTTCATATTTTTCTCCAAAAATAAAATGAGCCCGTAGGCTCATTTTATCATAAGTATTCGCTTAAATCAATCACCTGAAAAAGCTGTGATCGTCGATCGTGACAACGTATTCCGCATTGTCGCATACGGTTCCCGTTTGGAAAAACACCGCATCGTCGACCGTATTGTAGCCTTCGAAAGTCAGTTTTGCCGCAACGACACTCAGTTCACGGGGATCGCCGTAAATCGCACCGCTGTCGACAACAAGGAACTGTCCCTGCTCGAAGATAACGTCCTTCACCGTATCGTTGAATCTTGCGTCGTCTATGCGGTTGAGTATGACGTTACCTACGCCTATCTGACCCTCAAGAAGCTGATTGCCCGACTCCCACATTATGACCCGACTCATCCAGTAAAGATCCTCGTCATCATAATATTCGTCGCCGCTTTCAAGAATTTCTTCGTTTGCCGTGCCGAAATCAAAGGTTCCGTGATCGTCCTCTCGTAGCTCAAGCGAGAATATCTTCGCCACAGCTTCAAGCGGAAAAACAGGAGTCCCTTCGATCTCCTTATAGCCGTCGGGCAGATACAGGCATCTGCCGTTTGCCGTCATGTACTTGTCATCGGCACATACCGTGATAACAATATCATCGACGGTGACAGTCAGCATATTTGTCTCTATATCATAATAGCTTGCCGATTCGTAGCCCAACACACCGCAGACAGCATCCAAGGAGACATAGGTCTCCTCACCTACGGAGTAGCCGCGACAGGAAAGCAGCCCATCCACGAAGACGGGTACCTCCTCATAGTCGGCATCGTCAGTTCCGTCCGCAAACGCATAGCCGCAGCACAGAACACACAGCAAACAGATAACGAATACGAGTGAAATGTTAAATTTGCTTGCTTTGCTCATATAACGCTCCTGTTCAAATTTTGGTCTTCGGCGTTTCACCGAAGGAATTGACCTATTACAAATAGGCAACTCAATTATATCGGATTGAACAGGAGTACTTCAATATGCAACTTGCACAATCGACGGCTGTCGAATTTGTGCAGTTTCAACACAGTCATCGCATTACGCACAAGATTTTGCGCTGATTTTTGGACAAAAGCACTTGATTTTGTGCCTTGTGCAATTTGTACAAAAATTTAAATTCGACGACATTTTGCAAAAAAACAGTAAAAATTATTACAAATTTTAATCATTTGTATAACTTTATGTTAACCATTATTGTTATGCAAAAATATTATGTAAACTAAATTGCGGATTTTATATGCAGTTTTTTAATGCTTTTGCAAGCTGATCGGGGCATGAAGTGTTCTTAAATCCGCACCTTATGCCTTCCATTCTGCCTATCGCATCCTCCACTTTCATCCCCACAAGCAGGCTCGAAATACCTTGAAGATTGCCGCTGCAGCCGCCCTCAACCGCCACCTTTTCGATAATTCCGTTTTCGACATCGATCTCCATAAGCTGCGAACAAACGCCCTTAGGTCTGTATGTAATATGCATTTTCTTTCCTCCCTAATATTCAAAAACAGGTTTACATAATTCATGTAAGTCCGACATTTTCGGCGGAGCTTTTATATAATGTATCATATTTTTCTTTGTCTGTACAGAGATATATTTCGCCGCATAAGCGAATAACATAATACACGGTGGTGAGGTATGAAAATGAGACGGACAAAGCTTTTCGTTCTTTTGCTTGTCGCGCTTGCGGGACTTTATCTCGGCTTTCGCTTCGGCGGACTTGCCGTCATATTCGATGCTCTGCACGCGGAAGCACCGACCTTCACTTCAAGCTTCGAGCATCTTATAGACGGTACGCAGCCGACCGAGGTCATCGCCGCCACACCGAGGCCGTCCGACACAGTCGGCGTATCGCCGTCGCCGGAGATAGTGCCGACGACGATAGGCGGCAGCTTTGCCCTGAAAAACTCCACCGACTATGACATTGACTTCGACACGGTGTTGAGCTCCGGCTGCTCTCTGCGGCTCACGGCGGATGCTCCGCAGATACTTATCATACACACACATTCCAGCGAGGCTTACACTCCGGCGGGACTCGACCGCTATGAGGCAAGCGGTGACAGCAGAACACTCGATGCAGAGCGCAACATAATAAGAGTCGGTGACGAACTTACGAAGGTTCTCGAGAGCTTCGGTCTCAATGTCATACATGACACTGGGGTGTACGATTACCCGAGCTACACGGGCTCCTACAATCGCAGCGGCGCAAGGATCGAGGAATATCTTGCACAGTACCCTACTATTAAAATAGTAATAGACCTCCACCGTGACGCTCTCGGCTCGAATGACGTTCTGTACAAGGTCGTAGCCTCGGAGGACGGTGTGTGCGCCTCACAGGTGATGCTCCTTGTGGGCACCGATGCCGCGGGACTTACGCATCCCAATTGGCGTCAAAATCTGAGTCTTGCCGTATATTTGCAAAATGCGGTATCGGAGAAGTATCCGAGTCTCATGCGTCCGATCTCGGTGGTGAGCTATCGCTACAATCAGCAGCTAACAGAGGGCTCGATGATAATCGAAGTCGGCAGCAACGGAAATACCTTGCAAGAGGCATTGGCTGCGGTGCGGCTGTTCGGCAATGCTGCAGGTCCCGCTTTGGCAGCTCTCATTGAATAAAGCCGCAGAGAACGGGCTATGATCATAGCGGAGGTGTAGCCATGAAAGTTTTTGAGCTTATGAGTGAGCACATTATAAGCGTCGGTGTAAAGGAGCCTGTGAGTGCCGCGGCGCGGCTCATGCGGCAGTATAACATCGGTGCCGTTCCCGTTTGCGACGACTCCGGTCGATTGCGCGGTATGATAACCGACAGAGACATAACGGTGCGCTGTACCGCACTCGGAGCGTCACCCGATGCAATGAGAGTGTCGCAGATAATGACAAGAGGCGCGATAACCGTCGACGAGAGAGCACATATCGGAGACGCGGCAAGGCTGATGAGCGAAGCGAAGATACGGCGGCTGCCCGTTTGCCGTGACGGGGTACCGGTCGGAATGCTGTCCTTGGGCGATCTTGCACGCAGCACAGACTGCGATGCGGAGGCTGCGGCGACTTTAAGCGAAATTTCTCAAAATATTAAAAGAATATAGCAAAAAGTGTAGCTTGCGCTACACTTTTTGTCCTATTGCTCGTCTATAATAAAGACAAGCTAAAGCTTAATACTTAATTGATTATATTACAGGAGGAAATAATTATGAAGAAGTGGGTTTGCCCCGTTTGCGGTTATGTTCATGAGGGAGACGTACCTCCCGCAGAGTGCCCCATCTGCCATGTCGCAGGTGAGAAGTTTACCCTTCAGGCTGCGGAAAAGACCTGGGCTGCCGAGCACGTTGTCGGCGTAGGCAAGGTATTCGGCGCAGACGTTCC
>CAZWID010000100.1:0-4146 GCA_964634065.1 uncultured Oscillospiraceae bacterium
ACGGTGAGTTTACCGATCTTAAAGAACCCACAGACTACGGTGTAGACCTTATGGCAGGGTCTCTCATAAAAAATCCCGGTGGCGGTTTGGCACCAACAGGCGGATATATCGTCGGCAAAAAAGAGCTTGTTGAAAATGCCGCAATGCGATTGACCACACCCGGTATCGGCGGAGAATGCGGTTCCACCTTGGGCAACAACAGACTGCTGTTCCAGGGATTCTTTATGGCACCGCACATTGTAGCGCAAGCACTTAAAACCGCAGCCTTCTGTGCGGCAATGATGTCGATGCTCGGCTTTTCCGCATCTCCTGCCGCAACCGAAAAACGCTACGATATCATTCAAATGCTCACACTCGGCAGCGCTGATAATATGAAGCGGTTTTGCAGAGGCATTCAGAGCGGTGCTCCCGTTGATTCGTATGTCACTCCCGAGCCTTGGCAAATGCCCGGATACGATTGTCCGGTCATTATGGCAGCAGGTGCCTTTATTCAAGGCTCATCGATAGAGCTTTCCGCAGACGGTCCCATGAAGGAACCGTATATTGCGTATATGCAGGGTGGTATAACCTACGAATCCGGCAAGCTTGGCATCATGATGGCAGTTAATGAAATGATGGAAGAATAACCGGCATATAATGCATGGGGTGGTCTCATGCATTATCGCCGCAAAAGACGCCGCAGGACGGCAGCTCTGCTCATTATCGCCTTGCTATCCCTCTCCGTTATTCTTACAAGTACCTATCATCTTAAATCACTTACCACACAAATTGCTGTTTCGGATGCTGCAGATATGGTATCGGCAACCGTAAATAAAGTCGTATGTGAAATGATTGATCAGGATGCCTACGATCTTGAATATTTTGTGACTTTCCAGAGGGATTCTGACGGCAATATTGCCGCAATTTCGGGTAATATGGCACATATAAATGCACTTTCCGCTCAAATACTCGGAAGTATTATAGCGTCAACGGATGCCGGTTCAATGACTGTTGATATCCCATTCGGCAATCTTTTGGGCTCAAATCTGCTTATGGGTAAGGGTCCCGAAGTCACGGTTGAGATACTGCTGCTCACTTCCTCTGCCGTAGATTTCAAAAGCAAGGTCAGCTCTTGCGGTATCAATCAAACCTCTTATCAGCTTTTTCTCGAGATAAAAATGGACGTTGATGTACTTGTGCCATGGGGTACGGAGAGCGCAACGGTTTTGACGGAGGTTTTAATAGCCGATACCGTGCTTGTCGGCAAGGTCCCCGAAACATATTTGAATGTGGAGAAATGACTATGAACGTACAAAAGGAAATCGATGAATTAAGGAGAGAGCTCTTATATCACAACAAGCTCTATTACGTCGATGATGCCCCCGTAATCTCCGATTACGACTATGATATGCTCATGCAAAAGCTCAAGAAGCTTGAAGCCGAACATCCCGAGCTCATAACGCCGGATTCTCCGACGCAAAGAGTGGGTGGAGAAGCACTCAAGGAGTTTAAGCAAGTCAGACATGAGGTTCCGCTCGAAAGCCTTACAGATGTTTTTTCCTTTACAGAGCTGTATTCCTTCGGTGAACGCATGGATGCATCCATACGTGAAAAACATACTTACTGCGTTGAACCGAAAATCGACGGTCTTTCCATGTCGCTTGAATATGAAAACGGAGTTTTCGTTCGAGGCTCAACAAGAGGAAACGGTTTGGTAGGGGAGGATGTTACCGAAAATCTCCGCACCGTCAGAAGTCTGCCGCTCCGCATCACCGACGCTCCCGAAAGGCTGATCGTCAGGGGAGAGGTCTATATGTCAAAAGCGGTATTTCATGAGCTGAATGAAGCGCGTGAAATACGCGGCGAGCAGTTGCTTGCAAATCCGAGAAATGCCGCGGCTGGCTCAATTCGGCAGCTTGACCCGAAGGTTGCCGCATCGCGTAAGCTTGATATCGTATGCTTTAATATGCAGCTTAGCTCCGGTGAAGCATACCTCAGTCATGCCAAAACTCTCGACGCTTTGAAGCATATGGGCTTTCCCGTTGTGCCGTATAAGCTTTGCGACGACATATCCTCTTGCTGTGAACGTATCGAGTGGATAGGAGAGAACAGAGAGCAGTTTTCCTATGATATAGACGGTGCGGTTATAAAGATCGATTCTCTTTCTCAGCGTGTTGACTTAGGCAGTACGGCAAAGGCTCCGAGATGGGCAGTCGCATATAAATACCCGCCGGAGAAGAAGGAAAGCAAGGTCGTCGACATCGTTGTTCAGGTCGGGCGCACAGGTGTTTTAACTCCGAAAGCCGTCATTGAGCCGATAAGACTCGCAGGCACGACCGTCACCAATGCAACACTTCACAACCAGGATAATATTGAGCGACTTGATATCCGAATCGGAGACACCGTTTTGGTTCAAAAGGCAGGGGAGATCATTCCCGAGGTCTTGTCGGTTAATGTTGCAAAGAGACCTGCCGAGGCAGTGCCTTACCATATGCCGAATGTTTGTCCCGAATGCGGTGCACCCGTTGTGCGTGATGAGGACGGAGCGGCAATAAGATGCACAAGTCCCGAATGTCCCGCTCAAAGGCTGAGGAATCTTGCTCATTTTGCTTCAAAGGAAGCCATGGATATCGACGGCTTAGGCATATCGGTATGCGAAACGCTTATCAATGCGGAGCTTGTGTCGAGTCCGGCGGAGCTGTATTATCTCAAGGCAGAAGATCTTTATGAGCTTGAACGCTTCGGTAAACGCTCTGCAGAAAAGCTTATAGCGGCTATAGATAAGAGCAAGGCAGCAGGACTTGCAAGACTCCTTTGCGCATTCGGTATACGTCAGGTAGGGCAAAAGGCAGCAAAAACACTCTCGAAGCACTTCGGCACATTGGACAAGCTCATGGCGGCAAGTAAGAGCGAGCTTTTGTCTGTGCCGGATGTCGGTGAAATAACCGCTGATTATATAATCGAATGGTTCTCCTTGCCGCAGTCCCGGCATCAGATTGAGCTTCTTCGTAATGTCGGAGTTTCATTTGACGGTGAAGCGGAGTCGAGCGACACTCGTTTTTCGGGAATGACGTTCGTTTTGACCGGTGAGCTCAGTGAATTTACACGAAGCGAAGCCTCGGCAATCATTGAACATCATGGCGGAAAGGTCTCGTCCTCGGTTTCAAAAAAGACAAGCATCGTCCTTGCCGGAGAAAACGCAGGCTCAAAGCTCATAAAAGCAAATGAGCTTGGTATAAGAGTTATAAGCGAAGAAGAGTTTAAAGCAATGATAGCATGATTTAATCGCCACCCATTAAGGGTGGCGATTCAGCTTGTCAAAAAAGTCCCTTCGGGCTTTTTGACAAGCTGAAACAGCCGCCGGTCATTTTGAATACTCAAAATGACGCTACGCCCAAAAGCCTTGATTCTCAAGCCTTTTTTGCGGCGGCAATCCAATTCGAGGTGGGTCTTAACCCCCTCGAGCTCCCCCGCTACTCTATCGTCTTTTCTGCGAAGCATAGTTTTTTGACAGTCTCAATCGCCACCCATTAAGGGTGGCGATTTCACGTAATTTAAAATGTATGCATATTATGGACTGCAAAGGAGGAGTCCGAAAAAGTGAGTAATAATTGCAGCTTTAAGCAGGGTTCTTTGAATGAATGTGCGCCGCTTGCCATGGCATATGTGCCGCTGCAGCAGAGTGTTGATACGACCTATGCAACAGCAGAGGCACTGTCAAGGGGAACTTTGTTTCCGGGTCTTGATCTGCCGTTTATGAACATGGTAAACACCGGTGATCTCACAGGTACGCCCTTGGGAGAACTGATGGCAATAGATTTTGTCGCACAGGAGCTTGCTCTATATCTTGATACCCACGCCAATGACAGTGAGGCATTTGAAATGTTTAAGAGCATTTGTGAGCTGTCGAACGAAGCAAAGGACAGATTTATCAAGCAATGCGGTCCCGTAAGCCGCTGCGATACGGCAAAGTGCAAATCGTATACATGGCTTAACAATCCATGGCCTTGGGATTATAAAGCGGATGGGGAGGACTGACAGATGTTTGTATATGAAAAGAAGCTTCAATATCCGGTCAAGATTGCTAATCCCAATCCCGCGCTTGCAAAGTTTATAATCAGCCAATACGGAGGACCCGACGGTGAGCTCGGTGCATCGCTCAGATAT
>CAZWID010000101.1:0-4135 GCA_964634065.1 uncultured Oscillospiraceae bacterium
CACGCTGACCGCGGCCGATCGGCACAAGAGCGTCGATTGCCTTGAGACCGGTCTGCATCGGAACGGAAACGCTCTTTCTGTGCAGTACGCTCGGTGCAGGACTTTCGACCGCACGGAAGTCCGTTGCATTCAGCGGTCCCTTGCCGTCAATAGGCTGACCCATTGCGTTTACGACTCTGCCTATCATGCACTCACCGACGGGAACCTCGATGATCTTACCGGTGCGGCGAACCTCGTCACCCTCCTGAATGTGGTTATACTCACCCATGAGGACGACGCCGATATTGTCGCGCTCAAGGTCCTGAACCATGCCCTTGAGTCCGTTCGGAAATTCAAGCATTTCGCCTGCCATAACGTCGGCAAGACCGGATACACGGCATATACCGTCACCCAAGGTCTCGACCTTTCCGGTCTGGAACACGTCGATATCCGTACCGGTATTTGAAAGTCTTTCGCGTATCTGTTCCGAAACGCTGCGGCTCTCATCCGCAAGAGTGTTGCTTTCAACATCACGGGTAAGCCTGTCGAGATTATGGGCAAGGGTGCCGTCATACACGGTGTCACCCACCTGCATACGCACACCGCCGATGAGCTCGGAATCGACCTCGTTGCGGCAGTTTATAAAGGTCTCGCACAGGATTCTCGTGATCTGTTGCATCTCCTCATCGGACAGAGGCTCCGCACTTTTTATTGAAATGTCAAGTTTTTTCAGTTCGTTCATATTCAAAATGTCGCTCGGCATAGCCGATACCAAATCCTTAATCTGTCGGATAAACCGCTCATTGAGTGCCTGCTTCTTTTGCTCATAGGCACCGTCTTTCAGTCGCTCCGCCGTGTGTGCCGCAACGGAACGTACGGTGTCGACCGTCAGTCTGCCGTACATTTCCTTGCGAAGCTGTTCCTCAGTCTTTGCGGCATTGTCGACAATACCTGCGGCTTCGGTCTTTCCGCTTTCCTCGGTGCTCCTTGCGTGAGCCGCCGCCTGACGCTTAGCGTCCTCAATAAGGCGGGCTTTCTGCTCATCGTTTGCAAGCCGTGCCGCCTCAATGTCATTCTCCAGTGCTTTGGCTTTTTCCTTTGCATCCTCGGCAGACTTCAGCTCATCGCTTATCTTTTCGCGTCTGCCGCGAAACATATTTTTTATCATGTTCCGGCACAAAAAGCCCAATGCTCCGAAAAGAATGACAAAGTTTATTATTCTGTATATTATCTCCATCTGAGCGTATCCCTCCTTTCACTGTGTTCTGCGAAAGTGCGGCAAGCCGTCACTTTTCGTCTGCCGAACCGTCAAGCAGCTTCGCGCTCAAAAGCTCGACAAGCTCCGTCAGCTCATCTCCGAGCTCCGCTCTTGTCGCTGCTTCCTCATCGCTTATGCGCTCGCGGATCTGCTTTTGCAGCTCCTCCGCTTCGGCATGAGCGGCATGAAGCGCGCTTGCCTTTTGCTTTTCGGCATCCGACCGTGCTGTACCGATGAGCGTTCGTGCTTCGTCGCTCGTATCGCCAAGCTCCTTGCGAAATCGCTCCTTGCTGTCGGAGAGAGCACGTTCGGCTTTCTTTCCCTCATCGAGTCCCGCTGCAATGCGCCCGGAACGTGCGTCCATAAATTTGAGCACGGGATCGTAAAGGAATTTTTTCAGCAGAAACAGCAGAATAAAGAAGTTTATTACAGTCCAGATAAACTCGGGCACGCTGATCTCAAGCCCGACTATGTTTAAGACCAAGCTTCTTCACTCCCTTCAATAATGCCTCTTGTCTTATGTCACATCAGGGCATATTGCCGAGAATGATGAAGGCTATGAGCAGACCGTAGATTGCAAGTGCTTCCATAAGACCCATTGCGAGGATCATTGTTGTCTGAAGCTTACCGTGCATTTCGGGCTGACGTGCCATGGACTCGAGTGCCTTTGAAGCCGCCATGCCCTGACCGATACCGACACCGATGGTGCTCAGTCCGATGGAAAGTGCCGCGGCAAGTGCAATAAATCCGTATGCGAGTGACAGTGTCATTTTTATTTCCTCCTGAAATATACCATATTATATTTATTGTTTATTCTTCTTCGGTTTCGGTCGCTTCGGCAATGAATACCGCAAGCAGCATGGTGAATATCATCGCCTGAATGAGGCAGAACAAAAGACTCAGCACATTCATGACAAGCGGCAGAAGCAAGGGAAACAGCCCGTAAAAGGTCTCCGTTACCATTTCTTCGCCGTAGAGGTTACCGTAAAGTCGCAAAGCAAGCGACAATGGGCGCACAATCTGCTCCAAAAGCGTTATCGGGAGCAAAGCGGCAAACGGCTTTAAAAACGACAGGAAATAGCCCTTTACGCCTCTCTTTTTGATTCCGGTCGTATGAATGGTGAAAAACGCTATGACCGCAAGTGCCGCCGTTACCGCAAGCACCGAGGTCGGAACCGTGAATATTTCACCGGCACCGGGGAGCAGTCCCGAATAGTTGCAGACGATTATGAGAACAAAAAAGGTCGCAAGCACGGGAAAGTATTCTCTTGTTCTCTCTTTACCGAGTATGCCCTCGAAAAAGCCGAAAAGCTTGCCGACCGCCATCTCCGCAATATTCTGCAAAATGCCCGGCTTGTCCTTCATTTTTCGTGTTGCGATTATCGAAAAGATGACCAGCACAGCCATTATGACCCACATTGTATACACCGTTTGCGTGGGCTTCAAATAATTTTCCCACAGCTCAGCCAAGCTCATCGCCTCCGTTCTTTTCGTTCTCTTTCTTTGTCATCATGCGAAGGAACAGTACTCCTCCGGCAGACAGTCCCACCGCAGCGGCGCAAAGAGGCAGGATAAACGCAATATCAAGCAGCTTGCAGCAGCCGAAAACAGCCGCAAGGCATACGGCGTCCAAAAGCAGCCGCTCCATATTTATTGCCATTATCGCCGTGACGTTATCCTTGTTAAACGCCTTCCTGCTCAGGCGGGAGTTTATGTACGCTACAGCCGCTCCCAAAGCAAGAGCAACGACTGTCGCAACGGTCTTTAACATACCAATACCTCATTTTTATTATGCGCAACAAGAATATTTAACAACATTTTTATACAAAAAGCAATAACTATTTCACAGAAAATATGTAAAACGCAAAATTTGCGCTTTGTCAAACTTTTAACCTAAATATGATATACCCGATTTCTCAAATTAACGTCAACCGAATGTCAACAAAAATTGAACTACGACAGCATTTGCACTGCGTGATACAGCGCGTCGGATATCGCGGCAAGGTTTTCCCGCACCGCTTTTGCGCTACCCGGCAAATTGATTATGAGCGTGTTATTGCGAACTCCCGCGACCGCTCTTGTGAGCATTGCTCGCGGCGTTATCTGCAAGCTGTAGTGCAGCATCGCCTGCGGTATCGCAGGCACTTCCCTGTCAACAACGTCAAGCGTTGCCTCCGGCGTCACCTCTTTGTGCGACAGTCCGGTGCCGCCGCAGGAGACGATGAGATTTGCCTCCAACTCATACTCGCATTTTATAAACTCCTCCGATATCGCATAGCGTTCATGGGGTACCGTCGAGGTATATATGATATCGAAGCCGATCTCGCAAAGCAGCTTTTCCGCCTCCCTTGCCCCGTCGGAATAGCTGCCACCTACACTTATCACCGCCGCTTTGTAGCTCATATGCTTTCTCCGTTCTGTCAAATCGTTAATTTTTCCACGTTTTTATCATTATAATAAAAATCTTTCGTCAATGGAATAGTGTTTCTTTCACGCCGCAAAGTTCCGCCGTTTTATACAAAAATCATTGCGTTTATTTATGCAAAATAACCGCAGTCAAAAGACTGCGGTCATTTTCGTTGCTATAAGCTCATTTAAAATCGTGAGCGTTTTTGAGTACCATTTCCTTGACCTTGAGAAGTCTGACCTTGGTGGAGTTCTCGTTCTCCTCAAGCTTCATGGATATGTACTTTATGTTGCCCTCAAGCTCGGGGATCATAACGTACTCAAGCGCGTTGACACGCCGTCTCGTCTTTTCGATCTCCTCCGCAAGAAGCTGCATGGTTTTCTCGACCTGTGCAAGCTCCAACATATCCTCAAAGACCTTTGCCATCTGAGCCAATGCATCGTCAAGCTCGCCGCTTGTCTGTGCAAAGCCGTAGGGGTAGATCTCCGCAG
>CAZWID010000102.1:0-4089 GCA_964634065.1 uncultured Oscillospiraceae bacterium
AGAAAATTCAACATTTTACTTGCCTTTCCCCCGCGGTCGTGTTATACTGTCCGCAGGAATATTGTTGTCAGCATTTATTCCTCCCCCTCTCGGTGGCCGCAACACCGAGGGGGCTTTTTTATTGCTTTTCGTCGATCTTCACCCCTTTCTCCTTTAGCCACGCCTCGAAATCCATGCGCCAAATCTCAAAGGTCCTGCGCTTATCCGTCGCGCATTTCAGCCGTCCGAAGGGATAGATACCCTTCTCGATGCAATCTCCGACCTCCATAGGTGAGCACCGAATGCCGTACCTCCGCAGCTCTGCGGTACACTCGGTCAGCGTCATGACCGGCTTTCCCATATTTCACTCCCCCTTTCTTCTAAATTCTTGCGCCTGAATCTCCAGACAGTCGTCTTTTTCTCTCACATTCGCCACTTCAAGCTCGAGGAGCTTTCCTCTTCCACCGCAAATAATGGTCACCGTATGCAGCATCGGCTTCCCGTCCTCTGTAAATTTTGTCGCAACGGAAATCTTGTTCAAAAGGTCATATACGGTCATGGGATTTCGGGGAAACGGTTTTCCGGTTCTCCAGTTTAGCCCGTTCTTCAAACAAAACTCTCCGTATGTCATGTTGGTTCCCCTTACGGGAGCGTCGAGAATGAGCTTTTCGTCAACATACTGCGCGTAAACGCCATCTCTCCACTCCTCCACCAACCGCGCATGAAATGAATTACCCATCGTCCCTTCTTGCTTCTCTCCTCTCCTTGTGCTACACTCCCCGTAGAAAGGATGTGTTTTCATGTACTCCGCTTTCTTTGACATTCTTAGCTTCCTCGCCGCTGCGCCCCGTACCCGCAAAGAGCTTTACGAGCACTTCGGCATGAGCGACTACCGCAAAACGCGCGACGCACTTTCCGAGCTTGTCGCCCGCGGCCTGCTCTCCCGCAAACCGTCCTCGCCCGATACCAACGATCTCTTTTCGCTTACTGTCACGGGCTACGAGCAATTAGAGTGTGAGCGCATACATCGCGCTGAAGAAGCACAGCGCCAAAGCGATAAGGAAGCCGCCGAGACCAAACGCCTCAAGGAACGCCATGAGGATCGTGCCGATGCCGAACGTCGCTACACAACGCAGAATAAGATTGCGATAATAATGCCGCTCGTCACGTTTTTCCTTGGCCTCCTGGTAGAGCATTTCTTCCAAATCATAAGCTTCGCGTTTTCCGTGTTTCATCTCTCCTGATCCTCCTTTCACGACGACCTATCCCACTTGTAACTTATAAGTTACTTCTTGCCCAAAAAAATTTCACTCGGATTTTCAATATTAAGAAACTCGATCATCGCTTCTGCTTCGTCCGTTCCGAACACTCCTTTTTTCATCTTATTATAAAAAGTTTTTTCGGTCACTCCGATAACTTCCGCAATTTTTCGCTGAGAATATCCACGCTCGGCAATAATCCCTCGAAGTTTGTCCGTATTCATTCGCTCACCTCCTAACAGGTAACTTTTAAGTTACTTTGATTGTAACACCGCTAAAGTGACTTGTCAAGTTATTTTTTTCTTGATTTCCTAAAAATTTATGATATAATGTCCACAAAAGTTCATGGGGTGTTATGTTATGACAAAAGGGGAACGCATTAAATCCGCTCGTGAAACTGCGGGGCTTACTCAGGAACAGCTTGGTCGTATGTGCCACACTACAAAGCAGACAATTTATAAATATGAAACAGGTATCGTGACCAATATCCCCATTGATCGGCTTGTTTCTATTGCTCAGGCCCTTAATGTATCCGCTGAATACCTCGCCGGCTGGGATAATGATATCCTTTATTCCACTGCAAAAGAAGCTGTACTTTCTCAAGAATTTAATTCCCTTTCAGAAGAAGATCGCATCGCGGCACTCAACAGTATAAAAAAACAGCGCCCCGCCAATGGCGAAGCACTCGTTAAGAATTTGCCGGAGGATATTCAAAATCTTATCGCGATTTGCAAAAACAATCCCGCGCTTGCATCTGCTCTATTAGCTGTTGCGCGGCAAATCGAAACTCATTCATCTGTTCAGGAGTAAACCTCGAAAGTATAAGTACCAACTGCTCCAATTCGCTCATTCTATTTCCCTCCGTGTTTTTATTTATGTCTATCATTTTTATATCATAATGGGGAGATATCTGCTGTGGATTCTATAGGTTTTGTCTCTATGATAATCAGCTTTATTCTTACCGCGGTTATTTACGGTCTTGCTCCTCTGATTTTTTATCTCAAACGGCGTAGCCCGATACGAAAACGAACTCTGAAAGCCTTTCATATTATCTATACTGTCATTATCGCGCTGTTTTTCGCTGTTGCCAATTCTCTGAACGGGCTTTCTGTCAATTTCGCTCCCGCTGCTATTTGGGGAACACTATTCTACCACATCAACAAATCAAAGCTTTCCGATAAGGGATTGCTTATTCTGGATCAAGCCTTTGGCGAGCCTGATAACAATCAGTCTCCCGATGAAGAGCCAGCAGAAACAACAAATAATATTGAGCAGTACGGCGAGATACCGACAAGCGAAAAGCCGTATCGAACGGTCAAACTGCCGAAGCGAGAAAGCGAACAGCCGTCAACTGAGCCGCAGCGCAAAATTTTTGTACCCGAGCCAAAGCCGCGCCGGAAATCCAAGCCCTCTGTCTCGATAATCCTTGCAATTCTCCTTCTCGCCAGCATTGTGGGGAATGTATATCAAGCACATACCGCAAATACACTCTCAAGCGAGAATGCCGAACTGTCTGCGGAACTTGAGAAAAAGGATAAAAGTATTTCTCAAATAACCGTTCGTGCCGACTTGTACCAAAATCAATATAAAAAGCTCAGTAAAGAACACCAAGAAGATAAACAAAAGCTTGCATTTTATGATTCAAATATAAGGTTTGTAGTAGACGGCTCCGATTATTATCACACCTACGATTGTTCCATTTTCCAAAATGAGGAATATTTATGGGCTGCCCACAACATTGAGTTCTGTCGTTGGCTCGACTATTCTCCATGCCCTCTATGCAAAAAAGGGCGTCTTGTAAAGATAGAACCAAGTAGCTTTGAATTGGCTCCATAATGATTGTAAAGGGGGCGAAAATCCGTGGAGCGACTTCAAACATGGCTTACGCTTTTTTCCGGCTTTTCTATACTTGTTTTTATCGGAATGGCATTGCAATTACTCCGCGACATATATCGAAGGATTCGTTATAAGCAACCAATTGTTTGGCGCGAATACAACCCGTTCGCAAATGTGCATTCTCTATCCGATGCCGTCCTCCCCGCCGTCCTCGTCCTCGGTTTGCTAAACCTGATTGGAATGGAATTTTTTGCAAAAGAAGAAATCGGCGCATTTTACGAAAAGTCGAACTATCAAGCGGAGTACGACGCGATGCTCGAGATCAACGGAGATACTACGATTTTTTGCATCGCAACAGTCAAACGCGAAGAAGGGTGTCCCTATCGCATCTCAAAGCTATCCCTTCCATACGGGAAAAAGCAATTTCCCAATGAGTCCGATTTCAAAAAAGATAATGACTATATATCCCTATCGCTCGGATATGAAGGGTGGAGCTGCAAGCTGGCACTTGACGGCCTCGCAACAGAAAGCTCCTATAAAGCATTAAGCTCTTATGAAATCTCTCCTAACGGAGAATTTTGTGCAAGCAGAGAATCGGACACATATCACCTATCAGGTTGCCGATACCTAAAAAAGATCAAAGCCGAGAATCTTATCTATTTTGAGAACCGTTGCGACGCGGAAGTCCTTGGATATTCCATGTGCAAAACTTGTCGGAATAGATGGTAAAATTCTCAAACATCCGTTCCAATTATCTTGTGATTATAATACTCCATCACAAGAATCTTGTCAACCGCAAGATATAGCAACACTGTTGCACGCTGCGGCACAAGGCAATCTTAACAAGGTTGGCGGCCCCATTTTGGCAAAGTCGCCGAAATGCCAAAAATCCGTTAGCCAGCAAGAAAATTTTTGTTGATTTTGGAAAAGTCGGGTTTATAATAAGTATTAGCAAAATTGAACGCGCCGCCCCCGCCGCCCTCTGCAACAAAGCGGCGGGGGCTTTATAGCAGCC
>CAZWID010000103.1:0-4089 GCA_964634065.1 uncultured Oscillospiraceae bacterium
GAAATGAAATGTTGGTTTTCCTAAATGAAGCTACCGATGTGCCCGAATATGATTCGCCGTATTGGATAACCGGAGCGTATATGACGCTCATGTTCGTGAGCTATGACTCTGACGGAAACAGGTACTATATGGGTACTCGTGATTCCGTTGCCGGGAGCATGGGCATAGAGAAAAGCTATTCCGGAGACGCAGAGGTGTTCGACGAACTGTATGCCGCCCTGTGCGAGATAGACCCTCTGATAGAGGAGTGGTATTCCTTCCCGTATACCTTCGCGGAAGCCGATGTTGTTGCGGCGATACAAAAATAGAAATACGAAAAAGTCGGGCAATCGCCCGACTTTTTCGCTTGATAAGTATTATTTTGCGAATTTTTCCTTGATATCCGCAATTTTAAGGCGTACTGCACGCTTTGCCATGTTGGGCAAAATTTCTTTGAGTTTATCTTCGCAGCGAATCATATGTGTCGCTTCGGGATGGTCACGACGAAGATGAATTGCGTCAAAGTTGCACTTTGTGGTACACAGACCGCAGCCGATGCACTTGTTTTGATCGACAACCGTGACACCGCAGCCGATGCAGCGACTTGCCTCCGCCTTGACATCCTCCTCGGTGAAGGGCAGCCTGTCGTTTGCAAAGCTCTTTGCCTTTGCCGAATCATGACGTACCTCACGTCTTGCGGGAGCGTCAAAGCACTCTCTGTCGATAACCGCATTTTCCTTGTCGAGCTCTTTGAAATCTCTGGGATTGCGACCGAGAGTAAGGCTCTGACCGGGCTGAACGAAACGGTGAAGGCTTATCGCCGCCTCACGACCTGCCGCGATAGCGTCTATCGCGAACTTCGGACCTGTGTAAACGTCGCCGCCGACGAAGATATCGGGCTCGGCTGTCTGGAAAGTAACTGCATCTGCAAAAACGGTGTTGCGCGCTGTCAGCTCTGCCTTGCCGAGGTCAAGACCGCTGAAGTCTGCGGTCTGACCGACTGCCGCAACAACACTGTCGACCTCAACGGTCTCGAATTTACCTGTTCCGACGGGCTTTCTGCGACCCTTTTCGTCCGCTTCACCGAGCTCCATAATCTCGACCTTGAGTGCGGACACCTTGCCGTCCTTGCCGATGATTTCAACGGGAGCGTTGAGGTAACGGAACTTGACGCCCTCTTCGATAGCTTCCTTGACTTCCTCGGGGTCTGCGGGAAGCTCCGCTTCGCTTCTGCGGTAGATTATGTAGGTGTTCTCCGCACCGAGCCTGACCGCGGTACGGCATACGTCCATTGCAACGTTGCCGCCGCCGATAACGGCACAGCTCTTGCCGACACTCGGTCTGTTTCCGAGATTGACCTCACGCAGGAGATCGATGCCGCCCCAAACGCCGTCGAGCTCCTCGCCCTTAACCCCGAGCTTCTGAGACTTCTGCGCACCGATTGCAAGGTAAAAGCCCTTATAGCCTTCGTCGCGAAGCTGCTGAATGGTAACGTCCTTGCCGACCTCGACGCCGCATTTAAACTCAACACCCATTTCCTTGAGAATGTCGATCTCCGCATTGAGAACATCCTTTTCGAGACGGAAGGAGGGAATACCGAGGGTCAGCATACCGCCGGGAACGGGGTTGCGGTCGAACACGGTGACGTTGGAGTAACCGGATTCTGCAAGGAAGTATGCGCAGCTCATACCGGCAGGACCTGCACCGATGATTGCTATCTTTTCGGTGTAAGGTTCGGTGTTGCCCTTGCGGAATTTCTTTTCGGGTATGTAACGTGTCTCGGCGGAAAGCTCTTTTTCCGCGATAAAACGCTTGATTTCGTCAATTGCAACTGCCTTGTCAACGCCGCCTCTGGTGCAGGCATCCTCACAGCGGCGGTTGCATATGCTTCCGCAGACTGCGGGGAAGGGATTGTCCTGCTTTATGAGCTTGAGCGCATCAAGGTATCTGCCTTCTGCGGCCATCTTGATATAGCCCTGAACCGCAATGTGTGCGGGGCAGGCGGTCTTGCAGGGAGCGGTACCGGTCTCGTGGCAGTTCTTCTGATTGTCGTTTATGTAGTTTTTGCTCCACATATGCTCACCCCAATGATGATCGTCGGGGAGAGGCTGAACGGGATACTGCACCTCGCCGTTTTTGGTGCAGAGCTTTTGACCGAGCTTTGCGGCACCTGCGGGGCAGACCTCAACGCACTTACCGCAGGCGACGCACTTTTCCCTGTCGACATGGGCACGGTAAGCGGAAGCGGACATATTGGGCGTGTTGAAAAGCTGAGAGGTACGCAGAGCGACGCATGAGCCGAGAGCACAGTTGCAGATACCGATTATCTTGTCCTCGCCGTCGATGTTGGTTATCTGATGAACATAGCCGTTTTCTTCGCAGCGACGCAGCACCTCGAGGACTTCTTCTCTTGTCGCGTAGTGACCGATGCCGGTCTCGACGGTGTAGCGTGCGGTATCACCGACCGCAATGCAGCAGTCGTCCTCCATTTCGCCGCAGCCGTCGCCCAAAACACGGTGCATTGCACGGCAGGAGCATTTGCTGAGCGCATATTTGCCGTCGTACTTGTCGAGCCAGTGCGAAATATGCTCCAAACTCGATGAGCCGCGTTCTGCGGGGATGGCGCGTTCGACGGGTATCGTGTGCATACCGATTCCGGCACCTCCGGGAGGCACCATGGGCGTTATCGCCTTGAGCGGCAAAAAGCCCATCTGATCGAAGAATCTGCCGATCTCGGGATGTGCCTCAAGCTGATCGGTGTGCATATTCATGTACTCGGCACAGCCGGGAATAAAGCGGGGAAGCACCCAACGCTTATTGTCGTTTTCGTCATAGTTAAATTCGAGTAAGCCGACCATGCTCATCTTGTCGAACATATCTTTGACGTAGGCTTCATCTTTACCTATCTTCTTTGCGATGACATCGGGTGTCGTGTCGACACGAATATCCATTGCCAGTGCGACCTCTGCCATCTCATCGGTGACGACGGCGGCAAGACCGTAATACTCCGGTGAATTTTCGTCAAGCTTCTCAAGACCGAGCTTGACGGTGGTGCGGTCGGTGAGCTTCTTGCCGAGCTGTAAAATCAATTCTCTCGCCATGTAAAAACCCCCTGTTACTATTGACAAATTTGAGATAATGTAATACAATTGGTCTGTCCAATATGTTAACAATTAAACATTGTGACGGCAAAAAGTCAATATGTTCAATAAAACTTTGGGTAATTTCGTCACTTTGCGTTGGCGTGTATAGTACAAAATGTTTGTTTTGCACATAAAAATAGACCATTGGTTTTGGTCGCACCAATTATGAGGGGACTCATTTATGGAGAGCTTTGAGAAGCTTGCCGCTCCGACGCTGAAGGAGCTTTTCGTAAACAGAATAGCGGGACTCATACTTTCGGGAAAGCTTAAAATCGGTGAACGTTTTCCGCCGGAGAGGACGCTTGCGGAGCAGATGGGTGTTGGCAAAACGGTCGTTCATTCGGGACTTCAGGAACTCTCGCGCATGGGACTTGTGACGATAAAGCCGCAAAGCGGAGTTTATGTTGCCGACTATATGAAGGACGGGAACCTCGACACCTTTAATGCGATAGTCCGCTTCAACGGCGACAATCTGAGTCTCGAGACCATTGCGGGGTTGTTCGATTTGCGTCACGCCGTTGAGGGTTATGCCATGATACGCCTTGCGGAGAACCATACGGCGGATGATATCGCAAAACTCAGAGAGTGTATTGCCGAACTCGGTGACTTTGCCGCGTCGCAGGACTTCGGCTATGCGGCATTTGCGCGCAAGCTATATGACTATCCGAAGCTTGTCTGCCGTTTGGGCGGCTGCAATATGCTTGCCCTTGTTTTCAACTCGGTGCAGGAGGGTGCCGTCAGCTTGACGGAACGCTACGCTGTGTCAATCGGTGCGGCTGCTGCGATAAACGAGCTTGTCGGATTCACGGATCTTATCGAGGCGGGAGACGGGAAGGCTGCTTCAAATATGCTGCGTCGGTGCATGAACTCACAGCTTACACGGTATAAAAACGGAAGAAAGCCGTAAGAAAGATCAGAATTTTTTCAAAAACTCATCCGATTTTATCGTGTAGAAACTAACCGCACC
>CAZWID010000104.1:0-4063 GCA_964634065.1 uncultured Oscillospiraceae bacterium
AAGGTGCGCGACATCCTCAAGATAGCGCAGGAGCCCGTGTCGCTTGAAACGCCCATCGGTGAGGAGGAGGACTCTCACCTCGGTGACTTTATTCCCGATGAGGATGCGTCCGAGCCCTCGGAGGCGGCAAGCTTTTCGCTTTTAAAGGAGCAGCTCATGGAGGTGCTCGACACGCTGACACCCAGAGAAAAGAAGGTGCTGGAGCTCCGTTTCGGCATCGTCGACGGTCGCACACGCACTCTCGAGGAGGTCGGCAAGGAGTTTAACGTAACGCGAGAGCGCATACGTCAGATCGAAGCGAAGGCTCTGCGCAAGCTTCGCCACCCAAGCAGGAGCAAGAAGCTCCGCGACTTTCTCAACTGAGGAGGAACGCAGAATGAAATACGATTTTGAGACCGTGCTCGACCGCAGAGGGCAGGATTCTCTTGCGGCGGACGTCATACCCTTCGACGGCGTCGAGCCCGATGAAGGAGTGTCACGCATCCCCATGTGGGTTGCGGATATGAGCTTTGCCGTCGCACCGTCGATTAAAGAAGCGATGCGGCGCAGACTCGAAAATCCCTGTTGGGGATATTACAGCCTGACCGACGAATACTATAACGCCATCATCGATTGGCAGCGTGAGCGCAACGGAGTCGAGGGACTCACCGCAAACGAGATAGGCTACGAAAACGGCGTGCTCGGCGGCGTTGCCTCGGCGGTCTGTGCATTCACCGTTCCGGGCGAAAAGATACTGCTGCACAGTCCCACCTATGTCGGCTTCACGGGGACGCTTGAGCGTCTCGGCAGAAAAATTGTGCACTCACCCTTAAAGCAGGACGAAAACGGCGTTTGGCGCATGGATTACGAGGATATGGACGCAAAGCTCAAGGAGCACGGGATACACCTTGCGATATTCTGCTCACCGCACAATCCCTGCGGCAGAGTGTGGGAAAAAGACGAGATAGAGCGGGCACTCGAGGTTTACCGCAACAACGACTGTGTCGTCATATCCGACGAGATATGGTCGGACATTATTCTCGGCAACAACAGGCATATCCCGACGCAAAGCGTATCGGAGGACGCGCGCCGCCGCGTCATGGCATTTTACGCACCGAGCAAAACCTTCAGCCTTGCGGGACTCATCGGTTCGTATCACATAGTGTTTGACCCCTTTCTCCGCGCAAGACTCAGGCGTCAAGCCGAGCTCTCGGGATACAATCATTGCAACGTAATGAGTATGCACGCGCTCATCGGCGCATATACGCAGGGCGGCGAATGGGCTGACGAAATGTGTACCGTCGTCGAAAAGAATCTGAACTATGCCTGTGATTTCTTTGCGGAGCATATGCCGGAGGTCACGTTTATGCGACCGCAGGGAACGTATATGCTGCTCATAGATTGCAAAGACTGGTGCGAAAAGCACGGTGTTTCGATGGATGAGCTGCTGCACAGAGGCGTTAAAGCAGGCGTCATCTGGCAAAGCGGAGCGGCATTCAACGCACCGTTCGGTATAAGAATGAACTTCGCACTGCCGTTTTCGCTTGCGAAGGAAGCGATGGACAGGCTCAAAAATAAGGTATTCGTCTGAATGACCGCTAAAGGGAGAGACAGTATGAGTGAAATTATAGAAGAAAACGCAGCCGTAAAGGAAACGGAAAAGGCATCACCCGATGCCATGCTTGCACAGCTTTTGGAGAGCGGCAAGAAATCAGGTAAGGTTGCCGCAAAGGATATCGCGGCGATCGAGGAAGCGGGCGCATCCGCCGAGGCACTTGCACGCTTTTACGATTCGCTCGAAGCAAGCGGCATAGATCTCGACATCGGCGCCGACGATTTGCTTCCGCCTGTTGACGATGATGCGGAGATATCGACCGATGAGCTCGACAGCTACAGTGCCGACACCATGCGTATGTATCTGCGCGACATCGGCAAGGTGTCGCTGTTGACTCCCGAGGAGGAGCTTGCGATTGCCGAGAAAATGAGCGAAGGCGACGAGAGCGCGATCCAAATGATGACGGAGGCGAATCTTCGCCTTGTCGTGTCGATAGCGAAGCGTTACGTCGGCAGAGGTATGTCGCTGCCCGATCTGATTCAGGAGGGCAATCTCGGACTCATAAAGGCGGTCGAAAAATTCGACTACACGAAGGGCTACAAGTTTTCGACCTATGCGACGTGGTGGATACGTCAGGCGATAACCCGAGCGATAGCGGATCAGGGTCGCACCATCCGTATTCCTGTACATATGGCGGAGACGATAAATCGCGTCATACGCTGCTCAAGGCAGCTTTTGCAGGAGCTCGGCAGAGAGCCGACGGCGGAGGAGATAGCGCAGGAGCTGTCGATGCCCGCCGAGAAGGTGCGCTACACGCTGAAGATAGCACAGGAGCCCGTTTCGCTCGAAACGCCCATCGGTGAGGAGGAGGACTCCCACCTCGGTGACTTCATAGCGGATGAGGACGCGTCCGAGCCCATGGAGGCAGCCAGTCTGTCGCTTTTAAAAGAGCAGCTTTCCGAAGTCATGGATACGCTGACACCGAGAGAAAAGAAGGTGTTGGAGCTCAGATTCGGCATGGTCGACGGTCGCTGTCACACGCTTGAGGAGGTCGGCAAGGAATTTGACGTCACGCGTGAGCGCATACGTCAGATCGAGGCGAAGGCACTCCGCAAGCTCCGCCATCCGAGCCGCAGCAAAAAGCTCCGCGACTTTTTGAATTGAACAAATGCAAAATCACCCGAAAGGTTTTTCCTTTCGGGTGATTTTACGCATAAGGTCAGGTATAAAAGCCTGCGGGGTCGCGCAGGGGATGAGCGAAAACGGCGGCGACGGCGGTGAGATAGTCCGCCTCATGCTGCGATTTTTTGAGCTGCTTTATCGCCTTTTCCGCACCGTCAAATGAGCAGCCGAGATATGTCCAGAGCTCCTTCATGTGCAAAAGCAGCGGCTTTTCGCAGCCTATGCGCTCTTTGCACATTGCGAAAAGCTCGTCGTGAAACTCCGCAAGTGCCTGCTTTTCGACGGGCTTTCCGCTCCGAATTTCACCGAATATCGCGGGATTTGCCGCCAAACCGCGACCTATCATGACAGACTCCGTCTGCGGATATTTTTCAAGTAATACGGCGGCTCGGGAGCGGTCGAACACGTCGCCGTTGTAGCACAGGGGAAGACTGCATTTTTGCAACGCGGTATCCCATGCCGAAAGGTCGGGCAAACCCTTGTACTGCTGCTCACGGAGACGGCAGTGGACAATAAGCTCCGTTGCCGGATAGCGCGAATACAGCTCACAAAGTGCCTCGAATCCGTCCCTGTCTTTGCCGCCTATTCGCGTTTTCAGCGAAACTGCGATCGGACAGTGCGCAAACACCTCATCCAAAAAGCTGCGCAGCGAATCAAGGTCGTCAAGCATACCGCTGCCCTTTTTCTTTGCGGTCACGGTGCCCGACGGACAGCCGAGATTGAGATTGACCTCACCGTATCCCATGGCGGCAAGCTCGCGCGCAGCCCATAGGAAATCTGGCGCGGAGGCGCAGAGGATCTGCGGCACAAGGCAAATGCCGCGATTCTTTTCGGGATCGACCTCGCGCAGCTCCTTCGGCGTCATCCTGTGTGTCGCCGTCGGCGTCAGAAACGGTGTATAGTATTTGTCTGCCGCAGCGAAAATACGGCTCTGGACGCGACGGAAATCACCGTCTGTGACACCCTGCATGGGTGCGGCTTCAAGCTTCATGGCTTCTCCTCAGCTTAAACTGAAAAAACTGCCACTCCGTAGGAATGGCAGTTGATAACAATCGATTAACGCTTCGAGAACTGAGGTGCGCGACGTGCGGCCTTGAGACCGTACTTCTTGCGTTCCTTCATTCTGGGGTCACGGGTCAGGAAGCCTGCCGCCTTGAGAGCGGGACGGTAGCTTTCGTCGGCTACGACGAGAGCGCGGGCGATACCGTGACGGATAGCGCCGGCCTGGCCGGAAACGCCGCCGCCTGCGACGGTTGCTTCGATGTCGACCTTACCGACGGTGCCGGTGAGGTTCAGGGGCTGACGAACGATGAGCTTCAGAGTCTCGAGACCGAAGTAATCGTCGAT
>CAZWID010000105.1:0-4037 GCA_964634065.1 uncultured Oscillospiraceae bacterium
ACCATAGGGGGTCTGTTTTTTTCTATTGTCCGTTTTTACCGGACTTGTTCAATGCACCTGCCTTCTACTTATTTACTATTTAGCGATCAGCTCAGCTTGAGGTCGCCGTCTTTTATCCAACCCGCTTTGCGGCACAGCTTGCCGAAGATCCACGACAAAAGGGCGGGGAGGACGATGCAGATAAGCGCGAGACCTATCCAGTCCATTGCGGTGGGCGTTATAGCGGCGGCACCGTTTGTCGGCTCGAGCCAGCCCGTCCATACGCCGATGGGCCCGCAGAGACCGCAGGTGCCCATGCCGGAGTTGACCGCGGCACCGTTCATTTCGAGCTTGAACAGGCAGGTGGCAATGGGCCCCGTTATCGCACTGGCGGCGATTGCGGGTATCCAGATGCGCGGGTTTTTGACTATGTTGCCCATTTGCAGCATCGAGGTGCCGAGTCCCTGCGATACGACGCCGCCCCAACCGTTTTCCTTAAACGATATGACCGCAAAGCCGACCATGTTGGCACAGCAGCCCGCTACCGCGGCACCGCCCGCAAGACCCGTGAGCGACAGCGCGGCACATATGGCGGCGGAGGATATGGGAAGCGTCAGCGCGATACCGACGATGACGGAAACAAGCACGCCCATGACAAAGGGCTGCTGCGTCGTTGCCCACTTGATGAGGTCACCGACGGCGGATGCCGCCGCGCCTATGGGCTGAGCGACGAGTGCGGCAAAGCCGATGCCGACGAGTATGGTCACGATCGGGGTGACTAAAATGTCGATCTTCGTCTCCTTGGAGACTATCTTGCCCGCTTCCGCGGCGACGACCGCGATGAAATAAACCGCAAGAGGGCCGCCTGCACCGCCGAGAAGATTCGTCGCATAGCCGACGGGGATCAGCGAAAACAGCACCATGCCGGGCGCATGGAGCGCGTAGCCTATCGCGACCGCCATACCGGGACCCGCCATTGCGGAGGCAAAGCCGCCTATCGTCAGCCCCGTATCACCTATCGTTTCACACAGAAAACCTATACCGAGCTGAGAGCCCAGAGTGTTGAGAATAGTACCGACAAGAAGGGTGCAGAAAAGACCCTGCGCCATTGCGCCGAGTGCGTCTATACCGTAGCGGTGCAGGGACACTTCAACGTCCTTGCGCTTTAAAAATGCTTTAACCTTTGACATAGCAGCTCCTAAACACATTACAAATAAAAGTAGACTTAACGGTGTCTTGACACCTGTAAAGTCTACTTTAACCGTTTATATGCACTTTGTCAACATTAGACTAAATATTATCAAGGATTATCGATAAGCATACCCGCATCGAGAAGCTGAGCCTTTGTACGGATAAAGCAGTCCTCATCGGGACAAAGCAGCCTGTGCAAATGTATGCCGCCGGTGAGAGCCGAAAGGGGATTTGTCTGTCCGCTCTCGAGCTTTGCTATAAACCGCGCGACATCATAGCGGCTGCTCAGGTGCAGATCCGCCGTAAGCTGCCCGTATATCGGGTGATCGACCGAAACGTCAATGACCGTACAGCCGTTGTCTACCATGATATTGAGCTCACGCTCCGTGTCCTCACGGTTGTGCACACAGGCAAGGGTGAACACAAGCCCCTTAGTCTCGTCGCGTACATAGCCTCGCGGGGTGCTGCTTATCCTTTCGCCGGAGGCACGGAGCAGCGCGATGTCACCGACAATGATCTGTCGGCTGACACCCAAAAGCTTCGCCATCGCGGTCGCGGAAACGGGAGAGGAGCTTTCGGAAAGCGTCTGCAATATAATGCTCCGTCTTTCGGTGCCGTCCATGCTCAGCCACGCCTTTCCATAAGCATTGGAGGAGTATCCGAACTCCGCCTCTGCAATGATATTTTGTCCTTATTCATCGTTATCGTCCTTGAAATACGTTAGTATTCCTGCGTCCTCTGCCTCGACTAAGAACAAAATCTCAATTGCAGAGGTCGCAGATTTTTAAGTGAGAGAGAAACGTTGCAGGCAAGGCTTTGCGATTGAGGAAGGCTGTCGCCTTTCGATTGAACAAAACGAAGCCTGCGGCGGTTATATCCGCTTAAAAACGGGTTTGGATACTACTCCAATGCTTAAGCATTTTGTCCTTCAGTGCCATAAGCTCCGTCGATAGATCGACATAGTAGTTATGAGGATTGTCAAATCGCTTGACCTCGGGCCAAAGCGTGCTGACCTGATAGGCACAGTAGCGTTTCACGTCCCTGAGATCGGGGACCTCGTACACAAGCTTGCCGCCCTTGAATATCGGCACAAGAAGCTCCTTCGCCTCGAAGTTTTCCATAACCTTGCTTTTCCATCTTGCTTCGGGATCGCATATCTCAAGCGGCTTTGTGTCGTCGACGGTCTCATGGTGCAGGCAGATATAATCCGCCTCCGCCATTCCGGTTTCGCGGTTATAGAATCTGTAGACCTTTTTAAAGCCGGGATTCGTTATCTTACCGACGTTTTCGCTGATTTTAATCTTGGGTATTATATCGCCGTTTTTGTCCTCGACCGCGCAAAGCTTATACACGCCGCCGAACACGGGATCGGACTTTGCGGTTATAAGCCGCTCACCGACACCGAAGGCGTCGATCTTCGCACCCTGAAGCAAAAGCTCGGTTATGAGACGCTCATCGAGAGAGTTCGACACGGTGATTTTACACTCCGTCCACCCCGCTTCGTCAAGCATAACGCGTGCCTTACGTGTAAGATACGCCATATCGCCGGAATCAAAACGTATGCCGCAGCTTGTTATACCGAGAGGCTTTAGGACATTGTTAAACGCCTTTATCGCATTGGGAACACCGGATTTGAGTGAATTGTAGGTGTCGACAAGAAGGGTGGCATTGGTGGGATAGGTCTTGCAATAGGTCTCGAATGCCTCATACTCGGAGTCGAACATCTGCACCCACGAGTGCGCCATGGTGCCGCCTGCGGGAACGCCGTAAACCGAATCGGAGACGGTGCAGGCAGTGCCCGCGCAGCCGCCGATATATGCCGCTCTTGCGCCGATAACGGCACCGTCCGCACCCTGAGCGCGGCGGGAGCCGAACTCAAGCACCGTTCTGCCCTCGGCGGCGCGGCAAACTCTGTTTGCCTTGGTCGCGATGAGGCTTTGATGATTGAGCGTTAGGAGCAGATAGGTCTCCAAAAGCTGAGCCTGAATAGCGGGAGCTCTCACCGTCAGGATAGGCTCTCTGGGGAATATCGGCGTACCCTCGGGCACTGCCCAAATGTCACCGGTGAATTTGAAGCTTGCAAGGTAATCGAGAAACGCCTCGGAAAAGAGATTTCTGCCGCGCAGATACTCGATGTCGCTCTCATCGAAGTGCAGATTATTCACATAGTCGATGACCTGCTCGAGCCCCGCCGCGATCGCAAAGCCGCCGTTGTCGGGATTCTGACGGTAGAACACGTCGAAGTAGGTCATACGGTCTGCCATGCCGTTTTCAAAATAGCCGTTGCCCATGGTCAGCTCGTAAAAGTCGCAGAGCATGGTGAGATTTATACCGGAACAGTTCATGATACCCTCCGAAGGTAAATGTATTTGCTATCATTATATAGCATTTTGCGGGTAAATCAACAATTGTTATTACCTTCACATTGCGCTATGATCGCCTCCGCACAGCGGATACCGTCGACGGCGGCGGAGGTAATGCCGCCGGCATAGCCCGCACCCTCTCCACAGGGGTAAAGTCCTCTTATCTCGGACTGTCTGTCCTCTCCGCGCAATATGCGCACGGGTGAGGAGGATCGGGTCTCGGGAGCGGTCAGCACCGCATCGGGCGAAGCAAAGCCCGAAAGCTTCCTGTCGAGAGCGGGAATGGCGTTTTCGAGTACATTTGTGAGCTTCTCGGGATACAGCTCATGCAGGTCGCACCAATGTACCTTCGGTCGGTACGACGGGGTGACACTGCCCGCACCGTCGCTTTTGCAATGCGCCAGAAAATCACCGACCGTCTGTGCGGGAGCGGCATAGCCGCCGCCCATGGAAAAGGCTTTTCTTTCGATCTCGCGCTGCCAGTACATTCCGCCGAGTGCGCCG
>CAZWID010000106.1:0-4001 GCA_964634065.1 uncultured Oscillospiraceae bacterium
TCGAGCTCCCCCCCCGCTACTCTAACATCTTTCTTGCGAAGCATAGTTTTTTGACAGTCTCTCTCGGCTCTCCCGGAGGGAGAGCCGAGTCACTTAGTCTACACTCTGCCATTCTGATTAACGCTTTTGCAAAATCCTACTGCGTTGCAGACGGAAGGGTCATGACCCTTCCCTACGACAGATCGGTGGTTGATTTTTCTTGCGGAGTAACGGGTTCAGGTCTTCTGAAGTGCGCACTTGCCGAATGCGCCGAAATGTGTTAGAATAAAGTATTATCAAACACGCGAGGTCAACGGCAAATGAAAAACGGCAAAGAATTGGCACAGGCGATAGTATGCGCCGGAGTCGGGTACGCACTCGGAAATATCAATCCCGCATACCTTATCAGTACCTATCACGGCTACGATGTTCGGCAAATGGGCTCGGGCAACGCAGGCGCGACGAATATCATGATGCTCGAGGGCAAGGCTGCGGGCATATCCGTCATGGCGTTCGATATCGGCAAGGCGACGGTGTCTGTCAAGCTGTGTCAGAAAATGTTCCCCGGCTTTAAGTCGTCGGGCGAAACGGCAGGTGCGGCTTGTATCCTCGGTCATATGTTTCCCGCATCAATGGGCTTTCGCGGCGGCAAGGGTCTTGCCTGTCTCGGCGGAACGATTCTGTCCTTCGGTGCAAAGGATTTCGCGGCGTCCTTAGGCTTTGCGCTGACTGTCCTGTTCACAACGAAATATCTCTGCTTTGTGCCCATCTGCACCTCGGCGTTCTATTCGCTGTATCACGGGGTAAAGTCCGGCAACTGGCAGGGCGCGGGCATATTGGCAACGGTGGTGCCGCCGATCTTCGCAAAGCATATCGAGAATATAAAGCGCATCTTCGAGGGCAAGGAGTTTCGAGTGAGCTACCTTTGGGATGCGGTCGGAGAGCTTGAGAGGACGGGGCTCAAGGAGGCTGCGGAGGAAACGCTCAATAAAATACGCAGTCTGAAGGAGAAAACGCCCGAGATAGATTTCTCCGAATGGGATGAGCCGCCTGTCCCCGACGGCGAGGACAACACATAATAACGACGCACGGTTTTCACCTTATCGAAAACCGTGCGTTTTTGCGTCTTGACAAAGGGAACAAACGGTCGTATAATAGGCAACAGATATTGCGCAACATTCGTTGCTTGAAAGGAGCGGAGGCTATGCCGCCGAAATTCAAATTTACCGAGGACGAGATAATCGCCGCTGCGCTCGATATAGTGCGCGAAAACGGCATGAAGGGATTGACCGCAAGAGCTCTTGCGCAGTCGCTCGGCTGTTCGGCAAAGCCCATTTTCGGGCTTTTCAAGAACATGGAGGAGCTGTCGCAGCGGGTCATGGCAAGAGCGTTCGATCTGTATAACGAACGCATTGCGGTGTCGCTCCGTTCGACGGAGTATCCGCCCTACAAGGCAAGCGGCATGGAATATGTGCGCTTTGCGTCGGATGAGCGTGAGCTGTTTAAGCTCCTGTTTATGCGTGACCGCACGGGTGAGGACATAGCGCAGCCTCTGCCGGATGAATTGCTCGATGCTATATGTGCCGCAACGGGCTTCGACCGCAAGACAGCGGAGAGCTTTCATCTTGAAATGTGGATTTTCGTCCACGGCATCGCGGTCATGATCGCGACGGGTTATATCGAGTGGGATATGGAATATGTGAGCCGCGCTCTGAGCGATATATATTTCGGACTCAGAGCACGTTTTGAGGGTAACGGACATGGAAGCGATTAAAGCTATAGGACTTACAAAATGCTACGGTGCGATCAATGCCGTTGACGGTATCGACCTTACCGTCGAAAAGGGCGAGATCTTCGGCTTGCTCGGCGTTAACGGCGCGGGAAAGACAACAACGGTGAAAATGCTTTCCTGCCTCACGAAACCGACATCGGGTGAAGCGTTTATAAACGGCAAAAGTATTCTTCGCGATACGTCCGAGGTAAAGCGCGTGATCGGCGTATCGCCGCAAGAGACGGCGGTCGCGCCGCTCCTCGGCGTTCGCGAGAATCTTGAATTTATGTGCGGGATTTACGGGCACTCAAAGGAAAAAACCGCAGAGCTTACAGCCGAGCTGACGGAGCGTTTCGCACTGACGGAGGTTTTGAATCGCAAGGCGGGCAAGCTGTCGGGCGGTTGGCAGCGGAGACTCAGTATCGCGCTGGCACTGGTCGGTGAGCCGGAGACGGTGTTTTTGGATGAGCCGACATTGGGACTCGACGTTATCGCAAGGGCGGAGCTGCATGAGCTGATATCGGAGCTTGCGAAAACCGCAACGGTCGTTTTGACGACGCACTACATGGAGGAGGCGGAGTCGCTATGTGACCGCATAGCGATAATGAAGCAGGGACGTATCATCGCTCTCGGTACGCCGGCAGAGCTCAAAGCCGCCGCGGGAAAGGACGATTTCGAGGCTGCGTTTATCGCGCTTGTGAAGGAGGCGGAAAAATGAGACTGCTGACATTTTCAAAGCGAAACCTCAGGGAAATACTCAGAGACCCTCTGACCTGCGCCTTTGCGCTCGGCTTTCCGTTGGTACTGCTGCTGCTTTTGAGTGCGATTCAGGCGAATGTTCCCGTAGCACTGTTTGAGATTGAGAGACTTGCGCCCGGTATGTGCATCTTCGGGCTGTGCTTTATCACGCTATTCTCCGCAACGCTCATCGCAAGAGACAGGGAAAGCTCCTTTTTGCGACGACTGTATACGACGCCGATGACCGCAGTGGATTTTGTTTGCGGCTACGCGCTGCCGCTTATCCCGATATCCCTGGGGCAGTGCGTCATATGCTATGCGGCGTCGCTGTGTCTGGGACTTGAGCTCTCCGTCGGAGTAGTGCTGTCGGCTTTGAGCATCATTCTGCCGTCGCTGTTTTTCATCGCCTTCGGGCTCCTGTGCGGCAGTGTGATGAACGTAAAGCAGGTGGGCGGCATATGCGGTGCGCTGTTTACGAATGTCGCGGCATGGCTGTCGGGAATATGGTTCGATCTCGACCTTGTCGGCGGAGCATTTCGCGATATCGCCTATGCGCTGCCCTTTGTCCATGCCGTTGAGCTCGAACGCGCCATAGTCTCCGGCAGCGGCGATATCGCGGTGCACATAGTCGTAGTCGCCGCCTACACTGCCGTGACCGCTGCTGCGGCGGTGCTGCTGTTTTTGCGGCAGATGCACAGAGAGTGAGGCTTGCCATAAAATATATGATATTCGACCTTGACGGTACGCTGCTCGATACGCTCGACGATCTTGCCGCCTCGGTAAACTATGCACTTGCGCAAAACGCCATGCCGACTCACACGACGGATGAGGTGCGACGATTCATCGGAAAGGGAATACGTAATCTGATAAAAAGAGCCGTGCCACAGGATTGCCCGGAATCGCTCTATGAGCAGACCTTCAGTTGCTTCAAGGCGCATTACGCCGAAAATTGCAGTAATGCGACAAGACCTTACGACGGTATGCCGCAGCTGCTTTGCGCGCTGAAGAGTAAGGGCATCGGGCTTGCGGTGGTGTCAAATAAGGCGGATGCACTGTCAAGGCTTTTGATAGACCGCTTTTATCCCGACACCTTCGATGCCGTTTGGGGCGAGAGGGAGGGCGTTGCGAAAAAGCCCGCACCCGACCCGATTTTGCTCTGCTGCCGTGAGATGGGTGCCGCCATTGAAAGCGTGACCTATGTCGGAGATACAGAGGTCGACCTTGCAGCCGCAAGAGCGGCAGGCTGTCGCTGTGCTCTCGTCACTTGGGGCTTCCGCAGTGCCGAGGAAGTCGCGGCACTTTCCCCCGACATAATTGCCCACACCCCGATAGATCTCCTTTGCTTACTCTGATATAAAAAGCCCGAAGGGACTTTTTTGACAAGCTAAAAAAGGCTTCAGCCGTTTGGCTGAAGCCTTTTGAGACTGTCAAAAAACTATGCTTCGCAAGAAAGATGTCAGAGTAGCGGGGGAGCTCGAGGGGGTTAAGACCCACCTCGAATTGGATTGCCGCC
>CAZWID010000107.1:0-3935 GCA_964634065.1 uncultured Oscillospiraceae bacterium
TTTATCTGCCATAGTGTCTGTTTTTGTACTGTCCGCACAAATTGGAGCAGTTCACGCCGCACGGTCTGTTTTATACAATATTAAAATATAACGGTTATTCGGGTATCGGACGGCAGGTGAACAAAATGACCTGCCTTTTCTTTGCTATCTCACGCAGAAGCTTCATTGCCCTCTCCGTGCGTTCGGCATCGAGATTCGAGAGCGTATCGTCAAGTATCAGCGGACACGAAGCGTTACTCGGCAGTGCAAGCTCACACACGGCAAGGCGCACGGCAAGATACATGAGATCCTGTGCTCCCGCGCTCAGGTAAGGCGCATCGACGGCGACGCTGCCCTCCGACTCTTTCACGCACACGCTGAGGTCTCTGTTTATGAGCAAGCCGTCGTATTTCCCGTCGGTCATAAACGAAAAATATTCGGCAGCTTTTTTGCCGAGCTCCGGTGAAAATCTGCTCTGTATCTCGGCATCGGCATCGCGAAGCGTATCTATCGCAAGAGAGATAGCGGCATATTCCTCGGCAGCTTCACGGTATTCGTCACGCAGCTCACTGAGTCTCGACCCGATCACCAAGGGATCGCCCATGACCGCCGCTCTGCCTTTGAGCTCGTTCAGTCTTGCCAAAGCCGCATCACGACGCTGCTTTTCCGCATCAAGCTGCCTGCCTATTACTGCCGCGTCGCTGCCGCCGCCGGAAAAATCGAGTATGTCCAGTGTTTGCGTCTCGGTCATTTCTCGTCGCATTGCCGCAGCGTCAAGCTTTGCCTTGCAAAGCTTCTCGGCTGCGCTTAGATCATCAACACGTTTTTTGAGGATAAGGTGTTCCTCGAAATTATCCTCCGCTTCGTCGATATCCTTTGCACCGTAAACGCCGAGCAGCGTCTTTGCCTCCGACAGTGCCGTCGCCGCAGCCGCTTTCTTTTTGCCGTTGGAGGTGAAAAGCAGCACCGCGACAATGCAAAACAGTGCCGCAGCAGCGTAGAGCATCGGAGAGACAAGCACTCCGGCAACGATACAAAGCACCGCCAACAGAATAAGCAAAATTGCGGGAGTCGCACTTATCTTCCTGTTCGCCGCGGTCAGCAATGCCGCCATGCTCCTGCGGTCGCGGTCAAAGCGTTCCCGCGTCATATTGCCGTCATCGCTTATCTTCGATGCATCAAGCTCCGCTTTGGCATTTTCAGCCGCAGCCTTTGCCTCGGCATACTCCGTCTCCGCCGCGGCATACTCCGTTCGTATATCGTGCAGCGTCGACAGAGCGTCCTTTCTTGCCGATTTGCGACTCTCGAGCATTTTTTCCTCAAGCTCCATGCAGCGACGTGAGCTTGCCTCGTAGTCCCGAGTCAGCCTGTCCCGCTCATCGGAGAAGGCTCTGAGTTCATTGAGAGCGCGCTCCTCTGCGGTCATTTTCGCCTCAAGCTCCGGCATGAGACCGCGTCTGTTGTATTTTCTCTTGCGCTGCCATGCTCTCAGTCTTTCGTCCGCTTCGGTGTATGAGCAATCCTCCTCACCCGTGGACACAATCGCGGCAATGCGTTTTTCAAGCTCGGGACTCGAGGTCACGGCTATGCCGCCCTGCTCGATAAATGCGCTGCGACGAAACACGTCGCGGCTCACTCCCGTCAGTACCTCACCCGCATTTGTCGAGGTGAGACCGTCAACCGGAACATTTGTACCGCCGTATACCGCGCTAAATTCGCTCATGGGTGAGCTCTTGAGTCTTGTAGTACGGCGCAGCTCAATGCTCTTTCCGTCGGCATTAAGCTCCATGGTGCCCTGCATCGGCGCACCCGACCACGGGAGGTAGCGCAGCTTGTCCGGCAGATAGCCGCTTTTGCGGCGTTCGGAGCTGTCGACGCCGTAGAGCATCGCGCGAATAAAGGCGCACCATGTGCTTTTGCCGCTCTCGTTCGGTGAGCATATGACGTTTAAGCCCCAGTCAAATTCGATGCTGTCACCGCTGAGCTTTCCGAATGAGGCTGTCAGCTTATTTATCTCCATGGCGTACCACCTCCTCCGCTTTGTCCAATGCGGCAAGACCCCACCGTGCCGCCTGCATCACCGTGTTTTTCTCGTCGTCGCTTGCGGCTTTGTCCCACGCCGCTTTCAGGCGGAGCAAAAACTGCCCTCTGAGGCTGTCCTCTCCCGCACTTTTCCAGACGTCACGCCTAAGGCTCGTGCGGTCCTTTAGCTGCAAGGCGAAGAAACGTTCGAGCAGTGCGTCATGCAGTGCCGCAATATCCGGCGGAGTCTCCGTCTCGCCCTCGAGGATTATCCTGTATATATCGTCGGCTGTATCGCTCGGCAACGCCGCGTTTACGGCGGACAGTGCGTCACCTTCGGTAAGTCTCACACGCAATATCTCATATCTGCGCTTTGCTATCGAAACGGGTGTTATGCTGCAGGCATCGCAGGAAACGTTTACGATATACACCTGCTTTTCGCCGGTTTCGTCGAAGCCTCTGCCTTCGGGACAGCCCGACCATGCATAATAGGTGTTGCCGATTTTTTGCAATCCGCTGCCTTTGTGAATGTGCCCGAGTGCGATATAATCCATTCCGCTTGCGGCTATCTGCGCTTCCGTTATGGGATTGTAGCTCGACGACATCGACAGTTCCCCGTGCAGACACATGAGGTCAATAACATCCTCACGCTTATCGCAGGAAAAGTCCCGCAGCAGCGGTGCACTGTATTTATCCGTAAAGCTTGCGCCGAACACGCGCACCCCGACATCGGGCAACTCAACGCACTCCGTTTCGCCGCCGAATATATGCACATTCTCGGGAAAGTCGAGCTTTGCATAGGGTGAGGCTGCGGTGTAGGGATCGTGGTTTCCCGCAGCGATAAACACCGGTACACCGATGCCGCCCAAGCTGCGGCACAGCTCCTCACTTGTTTCGAGATACGTCGAATCGGAGTCGAGAAGATCGCCGGCAAGCAGCACAAGGTCGACCTTTTCCGTCCGCGCAAGCTCCGCAAGGGAGGAAAGCAGCTCTCTCTGTTCCTTACGTCTCATTGCAGCCTTATCGCCCGACAGCCCTTCAAACGGCGAATCAAGGTGAAGATCGGCAGCATGAAGCAGTTTTATCTCTCTCATTTCAGTCTTATCGCCTCCGCCGATATGCAGCGTCCCGTCTCGGGATCTATCTCGAATACACAGCCCTCCAATTTTGCGGCTCCCGAGGGAGAGTCATAACGTCTCGGAGGATCGCCCATGAATTTGCCTATCGACTGCTCCGGTGCGATACCGATTACGGAGTTCACGGCACCGGTCATGCCGAGATCGGTTATATATCCCGTGCCGTTCGGAAGCACCTCGGCATCCGAGGTCTGGACGTGGGTGTGCGTTCCCCAGACGGCACTTGCCTTGCCGTCAAGCAGGTAGCCCATTGCGCGCTTTTCACTGGTTCCCTCGGCATGGAAGTCGACGAGAATAATCTTTTCGCGTATCTCCTCCATGTAGCCGTCGGCAATGACAAAGGGATTGTCGGTATTCGTGTCAAGCGTAAAGCGACCCATAAGGCTCAGAACGCAGATATCGCCGTACGGCGTCTTATAAGCGTCTATGCCTCTGCCGGGACACTGCGGCGCACAGTTTGCGGGGCGCAGTATTCTCCGTCTTTCATCGAGATACGGGCGCAGCTCGGTGCGCGTCCATGTGTGGTTGCCGAGCGTTATAACGTCCGCACCCGCACGGAATATCGCATCCGCCTGCCTCGGAGTTATGCCGACGACGTTTGCGATTTCGCCGTTCACGACGCAAAAGCCGATATCCATTTCTTTTTTGATTCGCTTGAGATTTTTTTCGAGATAGTCGAGTCCCGGCTGACCGCAGACGTCTCCCACCGCAAGTACCTTTATGTTCATTTTTGAAAATTCCTTTCAAAACGAAATACGGGTTAAATTAGTTATAATAGTTATTTATAACTGTTATAGC
>CAZWID010000108.1:0-3911 GCA_964634065.1 uncultured Oscillospiraceae bacterium
GAATCTTTTCAAGTATCATTTTAATTACCTCACAGTTGATTATTTATGCCCACTCGCGGCTCTGCGGCTTATTGGACGGATTGTGCGGTCTGTCATAAGACACGACTACACGGCGATTCGGCTCGGTGCCGGTGGAGCTTGTTGTTACGCCCTCGTAATTCTGGAGAGCAGTGTGGATTATGTGACGCTCATAAGAGTTCATGGGCTCGAGTGCCATGCTTCTCTTATATCTTATAACCTTTGCCGCCATCTTCTCGGCAAGACGTACAAGGGATTCCTCCCTCTTTGCACGGTAGCACTCGGCGTCGACGCTTATATGCAGGTGCTTATCGGTGCTGCGGTTGACGACATAGTTGGTGAGGTGCTGGATCGCATCGAGAGTTTCACCTCTGCGACCGATGACCGCACCCATCCCGGGACCGGAAAGGTTGACACTCACGCCCTTGTCACGGGCGGTGATCTCTATCTCAGCCTTGGTTCCCATGCGCTCCAAAAGCCCCGTAAGGAAGGCTCTTATCGCCTTATAGTCCTCGCACTCGTCATCGAAATCGGAAGCCGTATTTACAGGCTTCTCCTCGACCGGAGCGGAGGCTTCGACGACAGGCTCCTCTATGGGCTCATCGGGAGCTTCGTATTCAACGCGGATCACTGCGGGCGATGCACCGATTCCCAAAAAGCCGGATTTTGCCCTTTCGACGACCTGAACGGATACGTCGTCACGGTCAAGTCCCAGCTCTCTGAGTGCGGCTGCTATCGCTTCATCTTCGGTGCGTCCGCGCATTTCCAAAGATTTTATCATATTATCGATCTCCAAAAATCATGCTTCGGTGTTTTCTTCCGATTCGGGCTCTGCGGCTTCCTCGGATTTCACATCCAATTCAACCGTTGCATTCCCGTAACGGTTGGGGTCATAGGCTCTGCCTCTTGCATAGCGGCGCGCGCCGACCTGAGAGGGATCCTTTTCGGTCTCCTCAAGTCCCATACGGCTGCGCTTTGCAAGACGCTCCGCCTTTTCCGCTGCGGCACGGCGTTCCTCCTGTGCCTGCTTCTGCTGAGCCTGAACATTCTTCTTGCTGCTGTTTTTGTTGCGAGTGGTTGCGCCCTCAGCACGGAGCTTCTCTGTCTCCTGACGACGGCGTTCGATCTCATCCGCCTTTGCCTTTTCCTTTGCTATGCGCTCCGCATCCTCTTCGTCGAGCTTTCTCTTGTAGTGCTTGGTGAGAACAAAGTCTCTCGCCATGCCGAAAATGCTGTTTGCAATCCAGTATACACCCAATGCCGCGGGCATTACAAAGCAGATCCATATGGACATAATAGGCATCATGAGGTTCATGACCTTCATGGAGCTTGCCGCATTTGCCGCCGCAGGCTGAGGATTGTTCCACTGGCTGACCTTCATGGATGCCCATGAAAGGAAGGCGGCGATAACGGGGATGAGGAACAGACCGAGTGCGGTCAGAAATTCGGGCTCACCGAAGTAGTTCCAGATCGCGATGTCGGGCTGCTCACCCAGATTCAGACCCAAAAAGCTGTAGTCCAGATCCATGAGCTTTCCGCCGAAATCTCCGAGTGCATCGGTGACCTTGTCCCAATTTTGATGGATAATGTCGGCAACTCCTATCTCCTGATAGGTCTCTCTGCCGGAGGCGGTGTAGCCGAGGTTCTCGGTGACCCATTCGGTGATCTTGGTGACATCTTTCGTCGCAAGACCCATCATGCGCTCAAGAGGCTGACGGATAACGCTGTACAGCGCGATAAGGATAGGGAACGGAAGCAATGACCACAGGCAGCCTGACATGGGGCTTATATGGTTCTCGCGGTAAAGCTTCATGACCTCCTCTTGGTACTTCTGCTGATTTCCCTTATGACGTTCCTCCAACTCCTTCATGATAGGTTGGAAGCGGGTAGTGCGCATCATGCTCTTCTTGCTCTTTGCCATAAAGGGCAGCAGAATAAGATTGACCACGAAGGCAAACAGGATAACGGCTATGCCGTAGTTATGAGTTGTGTTATACAGAAACTCAAGCAGTCTGGCAAAGGGCCAAACTATATAATCCCAAAGTCCCATTAAGTTACTCCTTGGTAGTATTTCCCGTCACGGTACGGGGTCGAAGATATTTTGCTCTTTAATATGGAAGGGATGACACCTCAAAAGTCGCTTGAGGGCAAGCCAGCCTCCTTTTAAGGCACCGTATTTCTCCAATGCCTCAAGAGCATACTGTGAACAGGTCGGAATAAAGCGACAGCATGGCTGTTTCATCGGTGAAATGTATTTTTGATAAAGCTTCACCGCTTTTATAAGCAGCTTTTTCATACACATTCCCTCGATTCAAGCAATCCCAAATCGGCACAGGCTTTCAAAAACGCAGCCTCCATCTTGTGATAATCACCCGCAACGCAGCGTCCCCTTGCGACTATTATAATATCATAGCCGCTTTTGAGCTTTGCGGCATTAAGGCGATATATCTCACGAAGGCGGCGGCGAACCTTGTTTCTAACAACGGCTTTGCCGAGCTTCGTCGACACGGTATATCCCGTTCGGTTCTGCTCTTTGCCGTTTCGTCTGCAATAGACGACGACAAACGGTGTAACCGCGCTTTTGCCTTTTGAATAAATGCGCCGAAATTCATAATTCTTCTTGAGACTGTATCTTGCGTCCATTGCTTCACCCCGATGACCGTCACTGTACGGAAATGCACAAACACCTAAAGGGCGGATCGCTCCGCCCTAAAAATATTCAAATTTCCGTAACGCCCGACAACAGATTCAGATCAGGCACTGAGCTTTGCTCTGCCCTTTGCTCTGCGGCGAGCGAGGACCTTGCGGCCGTTTGCGGTAGCCATTCTCTTACGGAAGCCGTGCTCTTTCTTGCGCTGACGCTTCTTGGGCTGGAAAGTACGAAGCATATTTAGCACTCCTTTCAAAATTAAATACTCAACATCGACGCAATACGCCGAAGTAGTTGACAAAATAACTCCAATGCATACGCATTGGAGTTTTATTATATACTGTAGACTCACAAAATGTCAACAACTTTTTTATGCCGTTTTCGAGTTCTTTAAGACCTTGTTGACAACGATGAGCAAAGCGGCAACGAGTACCGCCGAGGCGGTAACGGCTATCACCGCAGTCCAGTTAACGGCGGCCATACCGGTTATATCGAATCCGCCTGCCTCGCTCTGGATATGCGCAAACACTTCGGCAACATCGAATATGACTGCACCTGCCACGACAAGTCCTGCGGATATACTCATAACTGCGGAATAGGTCGTAGTGTCGGTGCGAACGATGCGCTTTAATTCCTCGCCTCTGAAGTCAAGCACCGAGGCAATGTAAACTGCGGATACCACGAGAATTATACACTCCGGAAGCATATATGTCGCGTTGTAAAGGAACGAATAGGATATTGCCGCCTCGGTGGGGATCGAAAGACCTGCCCAAACGGTTGCGCCGGATATAACATGGCAGGCATATCTGAGCACCGACGCCAAAATGCAGCCGAGTGCAAGTCCGAGAGCCTGATTTTTGATGACTTTTCTGAACGCTCCGGCAAAACCTATCACCGCAAATGCAATGATATAATCAAGCAGCATCACGGCGACAACGCTCTGCCATGTCGTAACATACGAAAGATTATCAAGACCCAAAAGCTGCTGAATTATTGCGTAAACCAACGCCGAGCCGAAGCCCCAGCCGGGACCTCTGCGATAGGCAATTATGGCAATCGGCAGCATGGATGCGACGGTTATCGAACCGCCGTACGGGAGCTGAACGATCTTTATCATGCTCAGTACGGTGGCAAGTGCTATCATAATAGCACATTCTACAAGGGACAGCGTTTTTTTCTTGTTCATAGCGACACTCCTTAAAAGAAAAACCGCATTGCCTCAGCAATGCGGTCATAGAAAACG
>CAZWID010000109.1:0-3802 GCA_964634065.1 uncultured Oscillospiraceae bacterium
GAGCGTGAGGAGCGGCTCGGCGGTATGCTCAAGCAGTGCATACACGACGGTTTCGGGCTTGACACCTTCGGTGAAAGGCTGACAGGTCCCGAGTATGTGGAGCGATTCATGGACAGAGTACGGGCGGAGGATATCGCTCTTGCTCTCCGAACCTTTGTGACGAGAATAGAAAAAACAAAGAACGGCTTTGACGTTGTGACCGTGAGCTCCGACGGACTGCAGCACGATTTCGCAAAATCCATCGTTCTCTCAACGGGCTGCCGTGAGCGTACCGCAAAGCAGGTCTTTATCCACGGAACACGCCCTGCCGGAGTCTATACCGCGGGAACGGCTCAGCATTTTACAAACAGACTCGGTGTTATGCCGACAAAACGCTGCGTTATACTCGGTTCCGGCGATATCGGTCTTATCATGGCACGCCGACTCACCCTTGAGGGTGCCGAGGTTCTCGGTGTTTACGAGATAAATCCCACACCGTCGGGACTCACGCGAAACATTCACCAGTGCCTTAACGATTTTGACATTCCCCTGCACCTTTCCCACACCGTAACAAAGGTGTTCGGTACGGACAGGTTGGAGGGCGTTGAGGTATGCAAGGTTGATGATAAGCTTGCACCCATCCCCGAGACGGCGGAGAGAATAAACTGTGACGCACTCATAGTGTCCGTCGGTCTTATACCCGAGAATGAGCTTGCCGAGAGCATAGGCGTTGCGATAGACCCGAAAACAAAGGGTCCCGTTGTCGATGCTCAGCTCATGACCAATATAGAGGGTGTGTTCTCCTGCGGCAACGCACTGCACGTTAATGACCTTGTCGACTATGTTTCCGCATCCGGCAAAAGAGCCGGAAAGAATGCCGCGGCTTTTGCGGTGAGTGACAGAAAGATAAAAAACTTTGAGATCGGCAAGGGCTTTATGTACCTCGTGCCGCAGTCGATGGATCTTGCTGCCGACAACACCGAGGTCACATTTTGGTTTCGTTCGGCAAAAATACTCAAAAAGTGCGCTCTCAGGCTCTATGTAAACGGCGCACTTGCCATGGAAAAGCTCTATCCTTTTATGCGTCCTCCGGAGATGAAGGAGCTGACGCTTGATATGACGAAGTTCGGTATTGACGAAAATTCCGCTGTACGTTGGGAAATCGAGGTGGTAGAATGATAAGGGAGTTTAGCTGTATCGTTTGTCCCCGAAGCTGCACCTTGCACGTTGAGGAAGAAAACGGCGAGATAACGGTAACGGGCAACACCTGTATAAGAGGGCACGATTTTGCCGTCGGTGAAATGACCTGCCCGAAGCGCAGTCTGTGCAGCATGGTGAAAACGGTTTTTCCCGATGTACCCGTTTTACCCGTAAAGCTAAGCTGCGATATTCCCAAAGAAAGAATATTCGACGCAATGCGCGAAATACGTTCGCTCGTTCTGACAGAAAGAGTGGACAGAGGTACTGTTATCGTCGAAAATCTTTTGGATCTCGGCGCGGACCTTGTCGCCACAAGCGACGTTTTGGTGAGAGAGAAAAGCAAAACCACGGTTTAAAATATAGGGAGGAAAAAGTATGAGCAAGCCTTTGATTCTGACCTACGATGTAGGCACACAGAGCACAAGAGCGGTGCTTGTCGACAAGGAGGGCAACATAGTCGACAAGGTGCAGGTCAAGTATAAAGAGCCGTACATACGCAGGCATGACGGTTGGGCAGAGCAGAAAACCGATTTCTACTTTGCACATATGTGTGCCGCAAGTAAAGTGCTGATGGACAGAAATATGGACAAAACCGGCGACATCATCGCCTGCGCCGTCACGGTCATCCGTGACACATTGGTGTTCCTCGACGGTGACAATAAGCCGACGAGAGACATTATCCATTGGCTCGATGCAAGAAAGTGTGAGTTCGACAATCCGTTCCCGCTGTGGAAAACGGCAGCGTTCAAGGTTGTCGGCATGGACAAGGGCACAAAGATAGCCTACCGCACCTCCAAGGTCAACTGGGTGAGGCTCAATCAGCCCGATGTTTGGGAGAACACGAAGAAGATAGTTTGCCTGCCCGCGTACCTTAACTACCGTATGACCAGTAAGCTCATAGACTCTCCGGCAAACACTCTTGCGCATATCCCGATGAATTACGAGAAAAAGACGTGGATGTCAAAGCATGAGCTGACTCGCTGTCTGTACGATGTTCCGCAGGAAAAGCTGTACGATCTCATTCCCTCCGGTGAGGTCATAGGCTATGTCACCGAGGAAGCCGCCGAGCTTTCGGGAGCACCGGTAGGCTTGCCGCTCATCGCAACCGGAGCGGATAAGGCGTGCGAAACTCTCGGTCTTTCCGTTGCCGACAGCTCCAAGGCCGCGGTATCCTTCGGCACAAGTGCCGCCGTCGATCTCTACAGTGAGAAGTACTTCGAGCCGCAGACCTTCCTTCCCTCCTACCCTTCGGTCATAAACAAAGCATGGAATCCGGAGATACAGGTCTACAGAGGCTTTTGGATGCTCAGTTGGTTTATCAAGGAGTTCGGTGAAAAGGACGCCGAGGAAGCGGCAAAGCTCGGAATACCCACCGAAGCCTATCTGAACGACAAAGCAGCCGAGGTACCGGCAGGCTGTCAGGGTCTTATGCTACAGCCCTACTGGACGCCCGATATCCTAAAGCCCGACTCTTACGGTGCTATTATCGGCTTTGCCGACTATCACAGCAAGTACCATGTCTACAGAGCGATAATCGAAGGCATCTGCCTTGAGCTTTATATGTCGATGAAGTCGATGGAAAAGAGAGGCGGACTGAATATCAAAGAGGTATTTGTCGGCGGCGGCGGCTCCAAGAGCGACCTTGCCTGTCAGATACTTGCCGACGTGTTCAATCTCCCCGTAAAGAGAATACACACCCATGAGGCAAGCTCCATCGGTGCCGCCATGGTCGCATTTGTCGCAAAGGGCGAGTTTAAGGGCTTTAACGAAGCGATAAAGAGCATGGTACATGAAAAGGACGTTTTCATGCCGATAAAGGAAAACCATGAGGTGTACGCAGGTATGTACAACATGGTTTATAAGAAAATATATAAGCACGTCAGACCGCTGTATGCGACGATGAACAATCTCAAAGAAAGGAATATGCTTTAATGAGCCACAAACCGTATAAGGGCTTTGAGCCTAAGTGGGTCGACACTCCCGCTCCCGAGGACAGCTACCGTTCAATTTTCCGTTGGGGCGATCCCGAGTTTTTCAAGTACCCCAAGGAATCGCTGTATAAGATGATGAAGGAGGTCTTCAAGCTCACCGACGACGATTTCAAAGAATACTCCGACGACATCGGCTTTGATAAGGTAGAGCTTCCGAACAACCCCGTAATGCTTGCCGAGGAGCATATTAACGCTCTGAAGGAAATAGTCGGTGAGGACGGATGGTCGCTTTCCGATTACGACCGTCTTTCCGTCGCATACGGCTTTACCGCATATGACCTTCTGCGTCTGCGTCACAAGGTCATCGACGCCGTGCCCGATATCGTCCTGTACCCCGACACGACGGAGCAGGTCGAGAAGATAGTGGCATATTCCACCGAACACGACATTCCGCTGTATGTCTACGGCGGCGGCAGCTCGGTAACAAGAGGCGTTGAGCCGACAAAGGGCGGCATAAGCCTTGATATGCGCAAGAGATTCAACAAGGTCATTTCGTTCAACGAGATAGATCAGACCATAACCGTTCAGGCGGGTATGTCGGGCCCCGACCTCGAAAAGACCCTGCAAAACGCACCGGAGCTTTTCGGCGCAAAGCGTCAATACACCTGCGGACACTTTCCGCAGAGCTTTGA
>CAZWID010000110.1:0-3744 GCA_964634065.1 uncultured Oscillospiraceae bacterium
TCATATCGTAATGCTCACTGTCGAGAAACTGACCGGTACCTGCGGAGACCGCAATGGAATACAGCGGCAGGCACCGTGTCCGTATGCTCACGGTGTCGGGAGCGGCGGAATACCGCCCGCTGTCACGCAAAAGAGAAATGTAATCCAGTGCCATCCTCCGTCCCGCGGCATTGAGTCCCGAAAGTATACCGCCGCTGTCCGGAAGAAACTCCGCCGATATATCGTCAATGCCCAAAGCGCGACACAGCGCAAGAAACTGCACGGCACTCGGCAGGGTGCTCCCGTTCTCCCATTTGGATATCGCCTGATTGGTCACAAAGACGCCGTATTTATTCAATGCGTCGGCAAGCTCCGCCTGTGAAAGACCGGCTTCGCGACGCTTTTCACTCAAAATTCTGCCTATATCTATCATGTTCGACCTCCTGTCCGATTATAATTATACACTATACAAAACAAAATTTCAAGAGGTTTATTATCTTAAACGGATAATTTTTCGCTTTACATATCCGTTAAAGAGAGTTATACTGTCCACAGTATCTCAAAAGGAGAACGACATGGACAGAGCGATACTTCATTCGGATATCAACTCATGCTATGCGAGCATCGAGCGACTGTACGATTCGTCGCTTTGCGGAAAGCCGCTTGCCGTCTGCGGCTCGGCGGAAAAACGGCACGGCATAGTATTATCCAAAGACGATATTGCAAAAAAAGCGGGAGTCAAAACGGGCATGGCAATATGGCAGGCAAAGAGTCTATGTCCCGAGCTTCAAATAGTGACACCGCACTTCGACCGATACGCAGAGCACGCCGATGCTGTCAGGAAAATATATACCGACTACACAAACCTCGTAGAGCCCTTCGGTCTCGACGAATGTTGGCTTGATATCAGCTCATGCCTTGCCTGTCCCGATCCCGTTGTGACGGCGCATGAGATAAGGCGCAGAGTGAAAGCGGAAACGGGGCTGACCGTGAGCGTAGGTGTCAGCTTCAACAAGATATTCGCAAAGCTCGGCTCGGACTACAAAAAGCCCGATGCGGTCACGTTGATAGACAGAGACAATTTCAAAAGTCTTGTATGGGGACTTCCGGCATCCGATATGCTCATGGTCGGACGCAGCACCTCACGTCAGCTCGAGCATATGGGCATACGGACAATAGGTGAGCTTGCGGCGGCATCGCCCGATAGTCTGAAAGCCGTGTTGGGTAAAATGGGCAGCGTGCTCTACACCTTTGCCAACGGTTTGGACACATCTCCCGTGTGCAGGTTCGGTGAAGCACCGCCGCCGAAATCCGTCGGTAACAGTACGACGCTGCCACAGGATGTCGAGACCCTTGAGCAGGCAAACACGGTATTTCTGAGCCTTGCCGAAAGCGTGGGTTCGAGTCTGCGCCGCAGCGGTTATATGTGCCGCACCGTCGAGGTGTCGATACGGTCACGGGAGCTGACATGGCAAAGTCACCGATGTCGCCTGCGCACGGCAACGGATATAACGCTTGAATTACACGGCACCGCGATGGCACTGCTGTCCGAATGTTGGTCGGCAAACGAACCGCTGCGCACTGTCGGCTTGCGCGCAACCGAGCTTGTTCGCGGCGACTTTCCGCAGCAAATTGACATATTATTAGATTATGTTAATCTTGAAAAGCAAAAAAAGCTCGACTCCGCCGTAGACGGCATACGCCGAAAATACGGAGCGGAGTCGATTCAAAGAGCCTCGGTGTTGGGCGACCCTCTTGCGTTGGGGCAGCAAATCTGCACCTTACCCGACCACTGCTTTTTATGATTTATACCAAATTCAGCCTAAGCGATACTGCATCAAAACGGAAACGGTGAGCATAAGGAGCCGATAAAAGTCCATTATCCCGTCGCGCTCCGCTTCCGAGACTATGCCAAGCAGGGCGATCAGCTTATCGGCATCGCCCTGTGATAGCTTTGAAACGTCCGGCACGGCATAGTGATGCTCGGAGCGCATAAGCGATGCGCTCACATCCTTCAGCACAGAGCAGGTCACCGCCACCGACGGTGTGCGCTCTGCAACGGCGTTCGGGAGCTTTGCCGACAAAAACGCCCTCAAAACGTATTCATGGTATTTGTTGACCATCGCACCCACCTTTGACCTTCAGTCATCTCCGCTGCCGCATTGTTTTATGACGGAAGCTGTGAGCATGAATAAACGGAAGTAGTCCGCAATACCGTCGCGGTCTTCGTCGTCGGCACGGTCGATAAGCTCCAAAAGCTTCCCCGCAGCATCATCAGCAAGCCGAGAAATATCCGGCACCGCACAGTCACCGTCACTGCGCAATATCGCAAGACATATGTCCTCCACCGTCGAGTCCGCGACAAGCAGCAGCGACGCACTCTCCTTGACGGCATACGGCAGCTTGGTCTCCAGAAACGCTCGCAAAATGTACTCCTGATATTCGCTCATTGCAGCACCGCCTAATCGTCCGTCATGGCGGTATAACACGAATCGGGCAAAAGCGCGCAAAGCTCCTGCAATATGCAGGCAAGCCCGGCGGCATCGTAGATAGGCGCACGGGAGTGCAGTGTCGAGGTCGGTGCTATGAAATTCGACAGCATAAGTCGCACCGAAGTCCCGCAGCCGACCCCGCGACTTTCGACGATAAGTGCGCCTTCGTGCATTTGCGCAACGCAGCGAACAGTCGAAAGCCCGAGACCGATGCCCTCTGCCGCCGCGGAGAGCTCCGTATCTCGGTATTCTCTCTCGAACAGATATGGCAGCCTGTCACTCGCTATGCCGCTGCCGTCATCATTTACCGCAATAACGGTGTTCTTATCCGTGCGAAGCAGCGATATACTTATACGGTTTCCGCTTTTGCAATGCGCAAGACTGTTGGAGATAAGATTCAACACCGCAAGCTCGACAAGGTAGCGGTCGACCGCAAGATGAAAGTGCTCCGGCGCATTGAAAACTATCTTGACCTCGCTTTTGAGCAGTATCCTGACAGTGTCGATAAGATCGGACAAATGCTGCGTCAGATCTGTCGGTTCCGCGAAAAACGGATACTCGTCCCGCTCCGTCAGACTTATGATATTCAAATTGTCTATCTCGCGCTTCAGCCTGTAAAAACTGCGATTTACCGACGAGGCACAGTCACGCAGCTCAATGTCACGGCGAAGCTCCGCAAGTTGGGAAAGCCGTGTGCCGCCGAGTCTGAGCTCCGCCAAGGATGAACGCATATTCGCAAAAAGTGCGGCATCGGTTCCGTTTGATATTTTCTTGAGATTCAGCACAAAGATGCGCTCCGACGCAGATGCAAACAAATTGACGGCGCAATAGCGTTTACCTATAAATGCCGATGCGACAAAGCCGCTGTTTTTGCGTTCGAGTATATAGGTCGGAAAGAGTGCGGTCGCCGGCCTGTCCGTAAGGTCCTTTCCCGCAAGCTCGACGGCGGCGGGATTCATATAGCTTATAGAGTCGTTTCTGACGCAGATCACGGGTTGTAAAACAAGTGCTAAAGCCGATATCGGGATTTTCGGTTCTGCCATGTTTTTTATTTCTCCTTTGCCCCCAAATCCGTCATAATACTATCAAAAACAGACAAAATATACAATAGCCAAGCGAAAAACGGGCATTTTTTGTTTCGGATTTGGGTGTATCGAAATATTGCAATTCAGCGATAGTATATGTTACAATTTAATCAAATCCATGTAGTAAATTTTAATAATCGGAGGAATAATTATGATCAAAGTTGCTATTAACGGTTTCGGACGTATCG
>CAZWID010000111.1:0-3689 GCA_964634065.1 uncultured Oscillospiraceae bacterium
CAACCGGCGCAAGGCTGCACCTCATCGAGCCCTTGGGCTTTGACATATCGGATAAGATGGTCAAACGTTGCGGACTGGACTACTGGCACCTTGTCGATATTTCCGTGTACAAGAACATAGACGAATACTTTGCGGTAAACGGTGACGATAATCTTTGGCTTGCAACGACCAAAGCACCGAGAGCATATTCCGAAGCCGATTTTTCCACCGAGAATGTCAGCATAATGCTCGGCAAGGAGACGGCAGGACTTCCCGTGTGGCTGCGTGAGAGGTACCGTGACCGCTGCATAAGAATACCCATGGTAAGCGAGGCAAGAAGCCTCAATCTGTCAAACTCCGCTGCGATCCTTGCGTATGAGGCATTGCGGCAACAGGGTTTTCCGAAGCTGCTTGGCTTCGGTGAAATGAGTGAAAGTTAATTCTGAAAGGAGATATGTTATGAATTACGACAAAAAAAGCGTACTCTACGCAAATGTTGAGGGCAAAAAGGTGCTCCTGCGCTGTGACTTCAATGTTCCGCTTGATAAGGCTACGGGGGAGATCACAAGCGATAAGCGCATAGTTGCGGCACTTCCCACAATAAAATATCTTCTCGATAACGGAGCGGCGGTCATAGCCTGCTCCCACCTCGGCAAGCCCAAGGGTCAGGTAAAGCCGGAGCTCAGCCTTGCACCGGTTGCGGCTCACCTTTCAAAGCTTTTGGGCAAGGAAGTCGTTTTTGCCGCCGACACTATAGGCGAGGACGCAAAAGCAAAGGCTCTCGTACTTCAGCCGGGTGAGATAATGCTGCTCCAGAATCTCCGCTACGACATTCGTGAGGAGAAAAACGATCCCGAATTTGCAAAGGAGCTTGCTTCCCTTGCGGATATATATGTTTCCGACGCCTTCGGCACGGTTCACAGAGCCCACGCCTCAACGGCAGGCGTTGCGGCATATCTTCCCGCCTATGCCGGACTTTTGGTCGAAAAAGAGCTTTCCGTCATGGGCAAGGCATTAAACGATCCCGCACGTCCCTTTGTTGCAGTTTTGGGTGGTGCTAAAGTATCCGACAAAATAGGCGTTATAAACAATCTGCTCGATAAGGCAGACACCGTTATCATAGGCGGCGGCATGGCGTATACCTTCATAAAGGCAATGGGGCACGGCATAGGAAAGTCCCTGCTTGAAGCCGATAAGCTCGATTATGCGAAAGAAATGATAGAAAAGGCAAAGGCAAAGGGCGTAGCCCTTCTTCTGCCGGTTGATACCGCAATAGGCAGTGAGTTTGCTCCCGACTGTGAGCGCAAGGTCGTCTCCGTCGATGCCATCCCCGACGACTGGATGGGACTCGATATAGGACCCGATACCGTTAAGCTTTTCTCCGATGCCATATCCGATGCCGCAACCGTTGTTTGGAACGGACCCATGGGAGTATTTGAGTTCCCCGCATTCGCACAGGGCACCGAGGCAATGGCGGACGCTCTTGCAAAGAGCAACGCCGTGACCATAGTCGGCGGCGGTGACTCCGCCGCTGCGGTAGAAAAGCTCGGCTATGCCGATAAGATGACGCATATAAGCACGGGCGGCGGCGCATCGCTTGAGTTCCTTGAGGGACTTGAGCTCCCCGGTGTCGCCTGCTTGATGAATAAGTAAGGAGGAAGCCTTATGAATACCAAATACAGAAAGACGGTCATAGCCGGCAACTGGAAGATGAATATGACGGCAAGCGAGGTAAGACCCTTTGTCGATGAGCTCAGAACGCTTGTGCCGAAGCACAAAAACTGCGAAACGGTTCTTTGCGTACCGGCTGTCAACGTTCCGGCAATGCTCAAGTACGGTAAGGATGCAAAGGTCGCCTGCGGTGCGGAAGATGTTTCCGCATTCGACAAGGGTGCATATACCGGTGAGGTCAGTGCGAAAATGCTTTCCGACCTCGGCGTTAAGTACTGCATTGTCGGTCACTCCGAACGCAGAGAATACCACAAAGAGGACGATATGCTCATAAACGCCAAGGCAAGAGCACTTTTAGACAACGGCATAAGCCCCATCATCTGCGTAGGCGAAAGCCTTGAGCAGAGAGAGATGGAGCTGACCATGGCACATATAAACTATCAGGTTCGTGCAGCCCTCTACGGTGTCGATGCATCAGAGCTTCGCCGCTGCGTCATAGCATATGAGCCTATTTGGGCGATAGGCACGGGCAAGACCGCAACCGCTGAGCAGGCGGAGGAAGTCTGCCGCGAGATACGCAGCATCATCCGTGAAATGTACGGAGCACGTCCCGCAAGAAGCGTCAGCATACTCTACGGCGGCAGTATGAATGCCAAGAACGCAGCAGAGCTTCTTTCAATGCCCGATATCGACGGCGGACTCATCGGCGGAGCATCGCTGAAACCGCAGGACTTTGCGACGATAATCGCCGCAGCGGGAAGTGCAAATGAGTAAAGCGGTACTTGTTATAATGGACGGCTTCGGCATTGCGCCGCCATCCGACGGCAATGCCATAGCAAAAGCCGAAACGCCGAGACTCGATGCGATATTTGCCGAGAATCCCTATACCGAGCTTTCCGCATCGGGACTTTCGGTAGGTCTTCCCGACGGTCAGATGGGCAACTCCGAGGTCGGGCATACGAATATCGGAGCGGGCAGAGTAGTGTTTCAGGATTTGCCGCGCATAAGCAATGCGATAAAAAACGGCAGCTTTTTTGAAAATGCCGCCTATGTCAAGGCAATGAATGCCGCAAAAGAAAACGGCAAAGCACTGCACCTTATGGGGCTTTTGTCCGACGGCGGTGTGCACAGCCATATCGAGCACATTTTTGCGGCTCTCGATATGGCAAAGAGCAAGGGACTTGAAAAGGTATTTGTCCACTGCTTCCTTGACGGCAGAGATGTTTCGCCCACAAGCGGAGCGGATTACCTCGAAATGTTGGAGAAAAAGTGCGCCGAGCTCGGTAACGCACAAATTGCCGATGTTCAGGGACGCTTTTACGCCATGGACAGGGATAAGCGTTGGGACAGAGTTGAGATCGCCTACAACGCGCTCTTGTGCGGTGAGGGGGAGAGAGCGGATTCTCCGTCGGATGCCGTAAGGCAAGTCTACGAAAACGGCGTTACCGATGAATTTGTGAAGCCGATTATCTGCTGCGACGGTAAGATAAGCGAGGGCGACAGTGTGATATTCATGAACTTCCGACCCGACAGGGCAAGGGAAATGACATGGGCACTGAACCTTGAGGACTTCGACGGCTTTGAGCGTAAAAAGACCGTGTATCCTCTTAACTTCGTCTGCACCGCACAGTACGATGAAACGCTCCCACTGCCGATAGCCTTTCCGCCTGAGGAGATAAGCGACACTCTGGGTGAGGTCGTGTCGAGAGCGGGACTTAGGCAGTTCCGTGTTGCCGAGACGGAGAAGTACGCCCATGTGACATTCTTCTTCAACGGCGGCGTTGAAAGACCTAACGATGGTGAGGAGCGTTGCCTTGTGCCGTCTCCGAAAGAGTTTCCCACCTATGACCTTGTGCCGCAGATGAGCGCAGAGGCGGTGGCGGATGCCTGCATAAAGGCGATAGAGAGCGACGAATATGCCCTCATCGTATGCAACTTCGCAAACTGCGATATGGTAGGGCATACCGGCGTTATGGAAGCCGCGGTGAAAGCGGTCGAAACCGTCGATACCTGCATGGGCAGAATCTACGATGCGGTGC
>CAZWID010000112.1:0-3594 GCA_964634065.1 uncultured Oscillospiraceae bacterium
TGAGCTTGCCGCTTGTTGCCGCCCATGAGCCGTTTTCCAGAATGGCTATCTTTCTACCGCAGATATTGTGATTTACGACATCGTTGATGAGATTTTCCATGGTGACGAAGATGCCCGCATTGTAGGTCGTGGATGCGAAAACAAGGTGACTGTAGCGGAAAGCGTCGGAGATTATATAGCTTGCGGGAGTGACGGAGGTGTCGTACACCTTGACCTTCACACCGCGCTCCGCCAGAGCACAGGCGAGGATGTTGACGGTGTTTTCTGTGTGCCCGTAAACGGAGGCGTAGGCTATCATGACGCCGTTTTCCTCGGGGGTGTAGGAGCTCCACTGGAGGTACTTTTCAAGAAAATCACCGAAGTGGCTGCGCCATACGAAGCCGTGGAGGGGGCAGACATAATTCAGCTCAAGTCCCGCCGCCTTTTTGAGAACGGACTGCACCTGTGCACCGTATTTGCCGACAATGTTGGTATAGTAGCGTCTTGCTTCGGAGAGGTAGTCGGAGAAGAAATCGACCTCGTCGTTAAAGAGGTGACCGTTCAGTGCGCCGAAGGTGCCGAAAGCATCGGCGGAGAACAGCATTTTGTCGGTCAGGTCGTAGGTCATCATGACTTCGGGCCAATGCACCATCGGTGCCATGACAAAGGTAAACGAGTGCTTGCCGCTGGAGAACACGTCGCCCTCTTTGACGATGTGGTAATTGAGCGTATCCGAAAGCTCGAAGAACTGACCGAGCATCGTCTTTATCTTGGCGTTGCAAATGACGGTGAGCTGCGGATATCTCAGGCAAAGCTCCTCGATTGTTGCGGCATGGTCGGGCTCCATGTGAGAGACAACGAGATAGTCGAGGTCTCTGCCGTTGAGCGTATGTGCGACATTTTCAAAGAAGGTGCGGCTGACCGCCTTGTCAACGGTGTCGAACAGAACGGTCTTTTCGTCAAGCAGCAGATATGAGTTGTATGATACGCCGTCGGGAACGCCGTAAACGCCCTCAAAGCAGGCAAGGCGGCGATCGTCTGCGCCTACCCAAGTGAGATCGTCGGTTACTTTTCTTGTGCAGTACATTGTTTGTCCTCCTAAAACTTTTTGTTTTCTGTGTCAATATTATAACACTTTCGCAAATGTGTTAGTAGCAAATACTACACAAACCTGATATAATTAAGAAAAATGCTGCTTTGGAGGTAAATTTTATGGAGCTTGCAAATGTCGAGCTGTTTCGGGGGATAAGCGGAGACAGTGTTGATGCGATGATCCGCTGCTTTAAGCCGGAGGAACGGAGCTTTCGCAAGGGCGATACCGTCATAGTCTATGAGCAGGAGCTTAAAAATCTCTGCGTTCTGCTGTCGGGCAAGGCACATCTGTATTGCGTCGATTCCGACGGAGAGTATACGCTGCTTGAAAACTATCTGCCGAACGACATATTCGGTGAGGTCTTTGCACTGCCGTACAGCGGTTTGGGCTATGTCGTCGAAGCGGATTCCGATTGCAAGGTGCTGTTCATAAAAATGTCCTGCATATACGGTCGCTGCCCCAACGCCTGTGAGCACCACACAAAGCTCAACAGCAATCTTTTCAGACTGACTGCAAAAAAGGCACAGATGCTTTCGCTCAGGATAAACATGATAAGCAAAAAGACCGTGCGCCAAAAGCTCATGAGCTATTTTGAGTACATGGAGGAGCAGCACGGAAGCAGCTTTGAAACGGAGCTGCCGCTGTCGGGTCTGGCAGGCTATCTCTGTGTCGACCGAACCTCACTAATGCGTGAGCTGCGTCTCATGAAGGAGGAAGGGCTTATCGCCTCCAAGGGTCGCAGCATAACCCTGCTGTCGTAATATAAAAGAAGCATTGCCGTACTGTTTGGCAATGCTTCTTTTATATTCGTCTTACTTGCTCACGGTGTGGGTCAGGAGGAAATCGACAAGCATCTTGCTGTAGCCGGGTTCGACATGGATACCGTCGACTGCGGCATCGTCGTCAAGCTTGCCGTTGGGAGCAAGAAGATCGAAGTTGTCGATATAGTATACCTCCTCCTCGGCGCACATATCGAGAATCAGCGAATTGTAGAGCTTGACTCTGTCGTTGGTGAGCCAGCTTCCGCTGTCCAGTGCCTTGTCACCGAGAGGCATTATGCCGATGACATAGATCTGAATATCGGGGTACGTATCCCTTACAAGATTTATGATCTCGCGGTAATCATCGATGAAGGTGCTTGTGCTTGCCCAACCGAGCTCATTGAGTCCGAGCATTATGTAGCACTTGGAATAGCTGTCACCGGAGCGTATCGCATCGGCAATGGTCATCGTGCTGCCCTTGTAATTGACGGTCTCGGTATATATCTTGCTGACGGTGAGGCTGACCGCCGAAAGGTCTGCACCGTATTCAAACCAACTTTTTCTTGTGGCGTAGTCCATGATGCTCTTCATTCTCGAGTCACCGATGAACATCGCATCGGAAAACCACATGGAGTCGACGGCGTCACTTTCCGGTACGGGCTTCGAGTAATCGTAGCTCTGTGCCGCGACCGCCGCATCCTCATCGTACTTTGAGGCAAGGGACTTCGCATCGTCGGCACGGGTCATCAGACTGTCGAGACTGGCACACAGAGCGTCGGCATTTTCGTCGACGACCATGATTGCGTAGCCGCCTTTGTCGTAGACCGTTGCCGCCTCGAATAGTGCCGCGTTTTCGGGGAAGTAGTTTGCATCGCTCTGTATTCTCTCGGTACGGTGAGTCTCGAAAGCGTCGGTCAGAGTCTTGATATCGGTGCCGTCTGCGGGTATGAGAACGATTATCTCATTCGCGACAGTGCCTTCCGAGAGCGCGATCGCACCGTCGGCTACGGCAGAGGGGTCGAGATGGAGGTAGGATTTTACCATTGCGTCGAAATCCTTATCGCCCGATGCGACAAGTGAGGACGCCTTCTTTTCGCCGCTCTCCTGCTGCGCTGCGGCAACGAGCGTGCGTGCGTCTATCATATCGGCTGCGCCGCCCTTATCGCCGCCTCCGCCTTCTCCGCCGTCGGAGCAGGCGCACAGACTGAATATCATAACCGCCGCAAGCAGCATACAAATTATTTTTTTCATTGACGTATCCCTCCGTAAATAAAATTTAAGGGTGCGTCTATTATATAACAATTTTCAAATCGGTCAACATAATTCCGCGAATATGCAGCCGAAATAGAGGTACAAATTTGAAGCCGAATTTTGTGCATTTTTACGTCTTGACATTTATGAAAAAACAGGCTGAGAATTTGCTCTCAGCCTGTTTCCAGCTTGTCAAAAAAGTCCCTTCGGGCTTTTTTGCAAGCTGAAACAGCCGCCGGTCATTTTGAATACTCAAAATGACGCTTCGCCCAAAAGCCTTGATTCTCAAGCCTTTTTTGCGGCGGCAATCCAATTCGAGGCGGGTCTTAACCCCCTCGAGCTCCCCCGCTACTCTATTATTTTTCCTGCTTAACATTGTTTTTTGAGAGACTCAAAAACAGGCTGAGAATTTGCTCTCAGCCTGTTTCGTTTATGATTTATTCGCTTTGACCTTCCGCTACATGGATTTCCTTGATGTAGCAATCTCTGCCGGAAAGGACGGTCTTTTCA
>CAZWID010000113.1:0-3593 GCA_964634065.1 uncultured Oscillospiraceae bacterium
CCTTACCCTCCGGCGGCTTTCAGCCGATGACCGCCGTTCTCTGGAGAAGGAATACAGTACTATATTCCCGATCGTCGCATACATTATAACAATAAATATTTTATAGCCCACATAAGATAAAAAGTCAAGAGAAAATTGACTATTTTGAGGTATGATACTATAATAACGGAGGAAAGAAAAGTGAAAAGGACGCTGACGCTTGTGCTGACGATGAGCCTTCTTTTGACGCTGTGTGCCTGCGGCGGCAATGAGAAGGAAAGTGTCAAAGAATTTTGTGACGGACTTACCGCGGCGGACGAGATAAGCTTCACCGCCTCACTTCGAGCCGAGTATTCGGACAAGACGGCGAAATTCAAGCTTTCGTACCTTCAAAATGACGACGGCGTTAGAGTTACGGTGCTTGAGCCCGAGATAATATCGGGTATAAGCGCACATCTGTCGGATGAAGGAGCAAGACTTGAATACGACGGTGCGATACTCGACATCGGTGAACTGTCGGATAACGGACTGTGCCCCATGTCCGCTTTACCGATAACGGTGATGGCAATGAAAACCGCTTATGTCGACAGTGCTTGGACGGAGGACGGAATGACGGTCACAAAACTCATACCTTCCGACGATACCGAGATAATACTTTGGCTTGACGGTGAACAGACACCCTGCAATGCCGAGATCGTCTGTGACGGAAACAGCGTTGTATTTATCGAATTTTCCGACTGGGAGATGAAATGATTGAGAGACCTGCAAAAGAGAACATGGGCCGAGGTTGACCTCGGCGCAATAGAGCATAATTATAAAACGATAAGAGGAAGGCTGCCGAAGGATTGCCGATTTCTCGGCATCGTAAAAGCCGACGCCTACGGGCACGGTGCGGTGGAGGTCGCAAAGAGACTTGAAAGCTGCGGAGCGGACTATCTTGCGATAGCCTGTCTTGACGAGGCATTGGAGCTGCGAAGAAGCGGCGTTACACTGCCTATACTCATTTTGGGACATACGCCGCCTGCCTTTGTGCCGGAGCTTGTTGAAAATGAGCTGACGCAAACGGTGAGCTGTGAAGCAAAGGCGATAGAATACTCCGATGCCGTCTCGAAGCTCGGCAAGAGCCTCAAGATCCACATCAAGCTCGACACCGGAATGAGCAGACTGGGCTATTTGTGCGCAGACTCGTATTTTGATGATGGCGTCAAAAACGTCGTGAGAACCTGCAATATGCCTAATCTCGATGTTGAGGGAATATATACCCACTTTGCCGTTTCGGATAATACCGACACAGAGAGCGTTGAGTACACAAAGCGGCAGTATAAGCTGTTTTGCGATGTCATATCGGCAGCGGAGAAATGCGGTGTCGGCTTTAAAATACGTCATTGTGCAAACTCGGGTGCGGTGGTAAATCATCCCGAGATGCTGCTTGATATGGTAAGACCCGGACTGCTGCTTTACGGCTACGGTGACGGTGGAGTGCTTGGCTTAAAGCCCGCCATGCGACTTGTAAGCACCGTGAGCACGATAAAGTATTATGAGCCCGACACGTTTATAAGCTACGGCAGAAACTACGTTACCGATAAACGCATGAGAACAGGTGTTATCGCGGCAGGCTATGCCGACGGTTTGCCGTGGTCTGCCGCGGGAAAGTGCTCGTTTTATTCCGAGGGCAAAGAGATACCGCAGTGCGGCAACATCTGTATGGATATGTGTATGGTTGATCTGATTGACGCACCGGAGGTTCAGGTTGGCAGCGAAGTCGAGATATTCGGTAATACCGCAGACTTGACCGAGCTTTCAAGAGCAGCCGGAACAATACCCTATGAGTTGCTTTGTTCGGTATCAAAAAGAGTGCCGAGAGTGTACAAGAATGTATAAAAATTGCTCTGCCGAGGGAGAATATAGTCAGCACGCTACATAAAATGTAGAGGCAACTATCTTCCGGAGTGTGAGTTAAATTGAGTACAGTCAAACGTGGAGACATCTTTTATGCCGACCTCAGTCCCGTAGTGGGAAGTGAGCAGGGCGGTATGCGTCCGGTGCTGATAGTCCAAAATGATACCGGCAACAAGCACAGCCCGACGGTTATCGCAGCGGCGATAACGAGTCAGACGGGAAAGGCGAAGCTGCCAACGCATATTGAACTGAACGCTCAAAGCGTCGGACTGTCCCGTGACAGTGTTATATTACTTGAGCAGATACGCACGATAGACAAATCCCGACTGCGTGAACGCATGGGAAAGCTTGACGACAAGACAATGAACAGAGTTGACAGTGCGATAGCCGTCAGCTTCGGCTTGTAAAATAAAACTCCGATGATAAAGCTTCATCGGAGTTTTTTTAATAACGGAGGGCAACAATGGATTATCCTGTCTATATTGACGGAAGGGAATGCGGTAGCGTAAGCGTAACAAAAACGGGACTGTACACACGCTTTTCGGCAGACTGCACCATGAAAAACGGCATTGTACGCCTGTACATATACGGCGGCGGCAAGACCGCATATCTCGGTACGTTATCGCCGTGCAATGGACGACTGCGACTTGAGAGACGCTTTTCGCCTTCCGAAATGCGCCGATTTCCGACGACCGTCGAATATGCCGCAAATGAAAAAATCGAAGGCGCGGCTAAAGAAGCCGCAGTGCCCGACGAAAGTCTGCTGTGGTTTCGCACAGAAAGCGGCAGCCTTACGGCGTTTGACGGAGAAAAAAGCCTTATTGCCCTGCCTTGCAGCGATAGCTTGAAAAACGGACGGAGAATAGAAATCGAAGGGAACAGCTATATCGTATTCGTTGCAAAAAGAAATTTGCAATAAGTGTGGAAATATTTACGAAAGTGTGTTAAAATTTTAGGCACAATGCAAAATACGGAGGATACTACTATGCATATGACAGATATTATCGAGAAAAAGCGTGACGGAGGAAAGCTCTCCGCAGAGGAAATACGCTTTATGGTAAGCGGCTATACAGACGGCAGTATACCCGATTATCAGATGTCTGCCATGCTTATGGCAATACTGCTCAAGGGAATGGACAGAGAGGAGATACTGGAGCTGACTATGGCAATGGTCGATTCGGGTGAGACGCTTGACCTTTCGATGATAAACGGCGTAAAAGCGGACAAGCATTCGACAGGCGGTGTCGGAGATAAGACCTCTCTCATACTCTGTCCCATGGTAGCCGCACAGGGCGTCAAGATCGCAAAAATGTCCGGCAGAGGACTGGGACACACCGGCGGAACGATAGATAAGCTTGAAAGCTTCCCCGGCTTCAATACGGGTATTTCCGAGGAAACCTTTATAAACAATGTCAACAACTTCGGCATTGCCATCGCGGGACAGACGGCAGACCTCGACCCTGCGGACAAGAAAATGTACGCGCTGCGTGACGTTACGGGAACGGTGCCCAGTATTCCGCTCATCGTCAGCTCCATCATGTCCAAAAAGCTTGCAGCCGGAGCGGATGTCATCGTTCTCGACGTTAAAACCGGCAGCGGTTCGTTCATGAAGACCGAAGAAAAGGCGAAGGAGCTTGCCGAAAATCTCACGGCGGTCGGCAAAATGGCAGGTAAAAAGACCGTTGCCGTCATAACCGACATGGATGAGCCTCTCG
>CAZWID010000114.1:0-3578 GCA_964634065.1 uncultured Oscillospiraceae bacterium
TCTTGATCGGCTTTTACAATTATACCGTATGGCTGACCTACATAGGTATGCTTTCATCCGTCGTAGGCATCACGCTTGCCGTCGGAGGGCATCCCGTTGCCGCCGTTGTCTGTCTGATGTTCTCCGGCTTTTGCGATATGTTCGACGGTATCGTTGCACGCACCAAAAAGGATCGCACAGAGGAAGAACGCAATTACGGCATTCAGCTCGACTCTTTGAGCGATGTCGTCTGCTTCGGCGTGCTTCCCGTTGTCATAGGCTGCACCGTCGGTGCGAACCGGTGGTGGCAGATCGCGATAATGGCACTGTTTGCCCTTTGCGGTCTTATCAGACTTGCGTATTACAATGTCACCGAGGAGACCCGTCAGAAAACGGAGACGGGTAAGCGCAAGTATTATCTCGGCGTTCCCATCACTACCTCGTCCCTGAGCGTTCCGCTGCTGTTTTGCTTCCGTGGGCTTTTGGGAGCGGCGTTCCCGTATGTGTATACGGCACTGCTGTTTGTAAACGGTGCGTTCTACATTTTGCCTATTCAGGTAAAAAAGCCCGGCAAAACGGGGCTTGCGATAATGTTGGGACTCGGCTTGATCTTTACCGCCGCGATCCTCATTTCGCATTACATTTGATTATGAGTCTTTGATTATGAGTCAAAAAATCGGTGCTTCAAGTCGAAGCACCGATTTTTCATTCGCTTATTTCGCAAAGAGTGCATAGTCCGGCGTCGGAATATATCGCGGCGATCCACTTGTTGCCCGAACGCTTTGTTCTGACCGTAGCGGTATCGCCCTCCTTGAGCTGACGCTTGTAGCTCACACGGAAGCCCTTCACTTCCGTTTCGGGTATCGGTTCACAGGCAAGATCCAAATATGCCGTGTTGTGCACATGACGGTTATAATCGAGGTCGCTGCGGCGCAGAGGTACGACGGACTCCGAGTCGAATTCCGACGGCTCCCTCAGCTTCGGAAGCTTAACGCTCCACAGCTTTTCCGTCTCGGGCCCGTATTTTTCTATGATAAGCTCACTTGCTCGCTCGATGCGCTGAGCCTCGACATCGAACAGCGACAGCTTCGTTTCACCTATCGCCAAGACCTCATTATCCGCGTTGCGCATGACAAACTCACGGTCCTCTCTCACGGCGGGACCCTTTCCGACTATCCATGTATCGACAAACAGCGTCTCCGAGCGTTGAGGCAACCGCTCTATTTTCACGTCCCACTGTGTGAGTATCCATTCGCAGCGTCCCATTGCGGCTCTCATTTCATCATCGGTTACGGCATCCTTGTGATGATCCGCCGCATTCTCGAAAAGCTTCAGTACCGAGCTGAGCTTCATTTTGCCGTTACTGCCGAAATCGTCGAGTCTCGTGACCGACGCATCCTTGAAAATCATTTTTACACCTCCTGCGGTTTCGTATATACCATAACATGATTATATTAAAGTTTTATTAAAAAATATAGCAAACCACCGCATATTTCAATATGCAGTGGTTTGCTTTTGCCTAAAATTTTATCGGTTTTTATTCTCCGAGATAATTCTTAACGAATCGCATCAGCATGGTTGCGACCTGTGCTCTCGTTGCCGGATCCGACGGCGAAAGCGTCGTCACCGTGGTGCCGTTTATTATCTTCTGCCCGACTGCCCACTCCATTGAGTAGACGAAGGGAGAACCGACCGTGCCTGCGTCCGAAAACTCCGAGAGGTCGGCGTGCGTATCGGAATCGACATTGTTTCCGACAAATGAGGCATAGCGACAGAGGAAGGTTGCAAGCTGCTCACGGGTCAGGGTATCGTTTGCGCGGAAGCTTCCGTCGCTGTAGCCGTTGGCAATGCGATTGTGCGATGCCCAAAGTATCGCATCATGATATGCGTTGTCGGCAAGGTCGTTGAACGGGTTTTCGTAGCCCTCAACGGACGGTGAGCCCGAAAGCCTATACAGCACGGTGACAAGCATACCGCGATTCATCTCCGTATCCGGCTCAAACCTCGTCGTCGTGACACCGTTGAACAGTCCTGCGGATACCACGTAGTCAACCGCCTCATGCGCCCAGAAGCTTACGCCGATATCGGCAAAATTCTTCGAGGGACAGCTATTGCCGCCGTCACAGCCGTCACTCGGCGTGGGTGTGGGCGTCGGATCCGGATCGGTAGTCGTAGGTGAGCTTCCCCATTTTGCCGTGAGACTGCGGTTCTTGTCGGCAACCGTGTCGGCACTTATCACCGTGCCGTCGGAAGTTGCCCAACCTTGGAAGTAAAAACCGTCCTTGGTGGCTGTGGGAAGGGAGCCGTAGGGCTGATCTTTATAGTATGCCTTAACCCTGTTTCCGCCGGAGATCGTGCCGCCGTCGGCATTCATCTTTATGTACACAAAGTCGGGACATTCCGTATCATCGCCGGGATACACACCGTACAGCAGCATCTTCGCTTCCTCAAGACGGCGAACGATCAGCCCGTCATAAATGACGCTGCCGGCGTTGCATATGACCGCCATAGAGTCCGCCATCTCCAAGGGATCGACCTTGTGAAAGTCATTTTTGATATAGCGCGCAAGCCTCCATGAGCCGGAGTACGACTCAACCCAGCTTGTCCCGAAATTGTAGCTTAGGCTGAGCAGCGCATCAAATTCGTTCTGCGTGAGCTCATAGCCGTATCGGGTGGCGATCTTGCAGACGTATTCCTCAAACCTTGCGATATCGCTTTCAAAGTAGGCATCCGCCTGCTCCTGCGTTATCGTCATACCCTCGTAGACATCGGAGCCGCAGTGCCCGTAGCCTATTGTCCAGTTCGCCTCACCCGGATTTTTATAGGCTGTGAGAGCACAGCCCTCCTTGCCCTTTATGTAGTCATACATTTTTTCGCTGCCCTTTGTTATCACGTCCTCACCATCGGCAAAGACGGTGGGGATCAGCGTGAAAAGCAGTACAAGGCTGATTAGAAGCGATAAAAACCGTTTCAAGCAAAAGCCTCCTTATTAAAATTTTAAAGTTTTTAAATATTTTATCACAATATCGTTTTTCTGTCAAACTCCACACTTTGGCAGCAAAAAGGCAAGGGGAGTGCCCTTGCCTTTACATACATTAAAATATAGTGAGCTGATCCTCCTGCTCACGGATGCGGTCAGTCCAGCATTTGTGGCACATGGCGACATAGCTGTCATTACCGCCGAGGAACACCTGCTCTCCCTTTGTGATGATCCTGCCGTTTGCGTCGATCCTTGCATTGACCGTCGCCTTTCTTCCGCAGGCACACACGGTCTTTATCTCGGTGATTGAATCGGCAAGCTCCATGAGCCGCTGCGCACCGGGGAAAAAGTGCGTCAGAAAGTCGGTTCTCAAGCCGAAGCACAAAACGGGAACATCCTCATCGTCGACAAGCTCACGGAGCTGATCGATCTGTTCGGGAGTGAAAAACTGCGCTTCGTCGGCAATGACGACGTTGCGTGCACCGATCTTGCGGTATTCGTCGAGAATATTCTGCTCCGGTGTGATTATCTGCGCCGAACGCTGAAGTCCTATGCGGCTGCGGATAATATCCGCACCGTCTCTGGTGTCGGTGCTGGGCTTTATGAGCCAAACGGTCAT
>CAZWID010000115.1:0-3430 GCA_964634065.1 uncultured Oscillospiraceae bacterium
ACGGTCTATGGGCTTTATCGTGTGCACGTTTATGACATCACAGGATATGCCCTCCGATGAGAGCTTCTTTGCGGCGTTCAAAACGTCCTTCGTCAAGAATCCGCTGACAAAAATGCTTATATCGCAGCCGTCACGGAGCTTGTCGGCACGAAAGAGGTCAAATTTATAATCGGTGGGGAAAACATCCGGTGTTTCCTTGCGGAACATACGTATATAAACACAGCCGTTATAGTCGTTTATCACAGGAAGTGCGGCACGGAGCTGATTGTTGTCAACCGGTTCAAAGATAACGACACCGGGGATAGAGCGCAAAACACCGATATCCTCCATACTCATGTGCGTACCGCCGTTGAGCTCCGCCGCTATGCCGGGGTCCGTACCGACTATCTTGACATTCATTCCCGCATATGCGACGGATATGGCGATCTGGTCGCAGATCCTACGGGTCGCAAACGGAGTAAAGCTCTCTATATAAGGCTTAAAGCCGTAGCTTGCAAGTCCCGCGGCGACCGATGCCATGTTCTGCTCCGCTATGCCGCAGTCAAACATTTGATTCGGAAAACGCTCATACAGTGCTCTTGTGCCGCTTGCCTTGGCAAGGTCTGCATCGAGTATGCACACGTGGCGGTCGTTCTCCATGAGCTTTGCCATACATTCTGCGTAAACCGCTCTCATTTCCATATCAATTGCCTCCTCTCACTTCTTTGATCGCTTCCTCCGCTTCCGCTTCGGAGAGATTCATGTTGTGGTTTCCTGCACCCTTTTCGACTATGAACGATACGCCGCAGCCCTTCACCGTGTTCAATATCACCATGGTGGGTTTTAATGTGCCGCGATTCGCCTTTGCCACACTCACAGCAGCGGAAACTTCGCAAACGTCGTTGCCGTTCTCCACCTCAATGACATTCCAACCGAAGGCACGCCATTTGTCGGCAAGCGGGGCAACATCGCAAACCTCGGCAACGGTGCCGTCTATTTGCAGCTTGTTGTAATCCGTGAATGCAATCAAATTGTCAAGCTTCTTCGCTGCGGCAAACATCGCCGCCTCCCAGATCTGACCCTCTTGAGTTTCGCCGTCGCCTATGAGCGTAAAAATATATGCGCCGTCATTCTCAAGCTTTGAGCCCAAAGCTATTCCCGCAGCACAGGAAAAGCCCTGTCCGAGACTGCCGGTTGTCATGTCAACCCCGACGGTGCGGTTCATGTCACAATGACTGGGAAGGTTTGTTCCGCTTGCGTTTAGCGTCATGAGCTCAGTCTTGTCAAAATAGCCTCTGTTTGCAAGTGTCGCATACACGGCAGGTCCCGCGTGTCCCTTAGAGCAGACAAATCTGTCCCGTCCTGCCATCTTCGGATTTTCGGGATCAATATTCATTTGTTCAAAATACAGTACCGCCAAAAGCTCTATAACGGAAAGACAGCCGCCGAGATGCCCCACTCCGAGGTGCCCTACACTGCGGAGCACATCGCAGCGAATGTCCTTGCAGATATCCTTGAGATTGTTGTTCAATTTGCTTTTCCTCCCTATTTAATTAAAAGCTTTAATCAATTTGATTTTAATATGTATATGCTGCTTTGTCAAGGAATAAAAGCATTGACAGTATCGCTTTTTGAGGCTATGATTGACAGTGAAAGTTAACTTTATTAAATATGAGGAACAGCTATGAAAAAGTTTACCCCCGTTTACCTTCCCGTCGGTGTCCCGACCTTTCATCTCGAAAGCGCATCGGAGCAGTTCCGTAAGTCAAAGGAGCTGCTTTACGATATATCGTCGGACTTTGTTTTTCCTTCCGAAATGCTGCTCACTGTCGACCTTTTGTCCGAATTTTCGGACACGGTGCAGCCCGATGCGATAGTTTTTCAAAACATCACCTTTGCCAATGCTGCGTTCATGTCCGAGGTAAAGCGTCGTTTTGACTGCCCGATATTACTTTGGACGCTGAGAGAGCCCGTTATCGACGGCGGAAGGCTCAGACTGAACTCTCTCACCGGTGCCTACTCCGCCGCAAACACGATGCACGCCTTCGGTGACAGCGGCTTTGCCTATGTTTTCGGCTCACCGGATGAGGCGCGTACAAGAGAAGAAATTGCCGCTTTTATCGCTGCGGCAAAGATAAAAAAGTCAATGCGCTCCCTGCGTATGGCAGCGATCGGGCACACACCGCAGGGCTTCGGCTTCGGCAGAGCGTCGGATACGGAGCTCATGAACGTTTTCGGCGTTGAGCTTTGCAGTATTGAGGCAAGAGAGCTTATTGATGCCGCAAAGTCCTTTTCGGATGCAGAATGTGCCGAATATCTCGAAAAGTCCGAATGTGCAATGTGCGGTCTTGAGAAAACTCCCGAAAAGAACCGTCTCGACTATGCAAGGCTTTATAAGGCATATTCCGACTATGTAAGCTCAAACGGTATCGGCGCGCTTGCGTCCCGTTGCTGGCCCGACTTTTTCACCTCCTTCGGTACTCCCGTTTGCGCGGTACTGTCAATGCTCGGTGATGACGGCATTGCCGCCGCTTGCGAAGCGGATATTAACGGCGCACTTTCTATGTGGATAGGTATGCAGCTAAGCGGAGAAGCAACGTTTTTCGGTGACCCCGTATCGCTCGACGAAGCGGATAACTCCATAACCTTCTGGCATTGCGGTGCCGCCGCCTGCTCTCTGGCAAGAAAGGACACCGGAGCCGCCGTCGGAGTGCATCCGAACAGGAAAATCGGTCCCGCAATGGATTTCGGCTGTGAGGCTTATCCGGAGGTCACTGTGTTCAGAGTCGGCAAAAAAAGCGACGGCGGCTTCAGATTCTTCATATCGGAGGGCGAAGCACTCGACAAGCCTAAGCAGTTTACCGGTACTTCGATAGTCGTTCGCACAAAGAACGATTGTCGCAGCATCGTCGAGGAAAGCGTGAAAATGGGATTTGAGCCGCACTTTGCCGTTATTCGCGGCAGGCACGCTGCCGCACTTTCCTGTCTTGCCCGTATGCTGGATATAGAAGTCTGCAAGTTTTGATTTCTCGGTCGTATTAAAGCTAATTTGCAGAGTCCGCAGACGCTTAAAAACAGATTGACAAATTCATCGCAATCACCGATAATGGTACAGGGTGATAGGTATGTCACAAGCTATAATCATGAAAAAGGCTCTCGCAGAGGCCTTGAAGGTGCATTTGCGCAAGAAAGAGTTTTCCGCCATAACCGTTGATGAAATATGTACCACTGCCGACATAAGCCGTCGCAGCTTTTACCGTTACTTTAAAGATAAGTACGAGCTTTTAAACTGGCTCTACGAATACGAGTTCTGCGACGATGTCATCAGGAGTCCCGATAAAACGATTTGGGACTACTTTCCCGACATCTGCCGACATCTTTACAGTGACAGAGAGTTTTATCTCCACGCCTTTTCCGTTACGGGGCAAAACTCTTTCCGTGACTATTGCAA
>CAZWID010000116.1:0-3421 GCA_964634065.1 uncultured Oscillospiraceae bacterium
AACGAAAGGAGTATTTTTATGTCAAAAACAACAAGAATGACCGCGAAAGAGCTATGTGTAAACTCCATGCTTGCCGCAATGTGTGCGGTGTTGGGCTATCTCTCGATAGACACCGGCAACCTCAAGATAACGCTCGAGAGCGTGCCTATCATCATCGGTGCGGCACTTTACGGACCAATCTGCGGCGTTGCCGTCGGCGGCATCGGTACATTGGTTTATCAGCTTTTGCGCTACGGGCTCATGGTCACGACGCCGCTGTGGATGCTGCCGTACTGTGTCTGCGGGCTCATCGTCGGACTGTACGCCAAAAAGAAGGACTTTGAGCTTGACCGCAAGGAGCTCATCATGATATGCATCGTTGCGGAGCTTGTTGTCACCACGCTGAACACGGGCGTTCTGTATATCGACAGCAGAATTTACGGCTACACGGTCGCTTACGTTTTTGCGACGATAGTGCCGCGCTATATAATCTGCGTCGTCAAAGCCGTTGCGGTCGGTGCGATACTTCCGCCGCTCATCGCCGTTGTGAAGGACAGGAGGTCGTGACATGACAGGTCGGGAAGCCATAAGCTACATAGAAAGCTGCACCTCATCGACAAGGCTCGGACTCTGCCGCACAAGAGAGCTTCTTCATATGCTCGGAGACCCGCAGAAGAAGCTGCGCTTTGTCCACGTTGCGGGAACAAACGGCAAGGGCTCGGCTTGCGCCATGCTGTCCTCAATACTCGAAGCAGCCGGCTACCGTGTCGGGCTGTACACTTCGCCGTACATACGGGTATTCAATGAGCGCATACGGGTTAACGGCGAGAATATCCCCGACAGTGAGCTTGCACGGCTCACGGAGGAGGTAATGCCGCTTGCCGCGTCGATGGAGGATCACCCCAGTCAGTTTGAAATCATCACGGCGATAGCGATGAAATATTATCTCGACGAGCACTGCGACGTCGTTGTGCTCGAGGTCGGTCTCGGCGGTGAGCTTGACAGCACGAACGTCATCGACTCACCCGAAGCGGCAGTCATAATGAACATAGGCTTGGAGCACACCGAGTATCTCGGCAATACGATAGCCTCCGTCGCTTCGGCAAAGGCGGGCATAATAAAAAGCGGCACGACCGCCGTTTGCTACGACAGTGTGCCCGATGCGACGGCGGTGTTCCGCAATCGCTGCGAGAGCGTCGGTGCCGAATATGTGCCCGTCGATTTCTCGGGAATACGGCAGACAGGCAACTCACTTTCGGGTCAGAGCTTTGAGTATTTCGGTGAGCACTACACCGTGCCGCTGCTCGGTGCGCATCAGCTCAAAAACGCCGCAACGGTTATAAAAACAGTCGAGGTGCTGCGCAAAAAGGGCTTTTCGATAAGCGACACTGCGCTGAAAACGGGACTTGCGAATGCAAAGTGGCAGGCAAGATTCGAGATACTGCGGCAAACGCCGCCCTTTGTTTTGGACGGAGCGCACAATCCGCAATGTGCCGCCGCACTTGCCGAGGGTCTCGACTCGATATTCCCCGACCTGCGCTTTACGATGATAAGCGGCGTACTCAAAGATAAGGATTACGACACCATGCTGTCGCTGCTGCTTCCCCATGTGAAGCGCGTCTACTGCGTAACGCCCGACAGTCCGCGCGCACTTTCGGCAAATGAATTTGCCGAGGTCATACGCGAAAAGGGCGTTGAGGCGATTGCCTGCGACGGTGTGGATGCCGCACTGGAGCTTGCGCTTTGCGACGGTGAGCCGGTGCTTGCCTGCGGATCGCTGTACATGGCGGGCGAGATAGAAAATCTCTATCCCGCAGCGGCGAAGCGACTTTTGCGCCGTGAGTGCAAAATCCGCAGAGCGGCACTTTCCGAGACGCAGCGGAAAGAATATTCCGAACGCATATCGGAAAAAATCTCCCAAAGCGAGACATATAAAAACGCCGCCGTCGTGCTGTCGTACATGGCAGCGGAAACCGAGGTACGCGTAAAGCTTCCCGAAGGCGACAAGCGCATTGCCTATCCCGTGCTTTCCGCGGACGGCGGCATGAAGGCGTATATCCCGCTGCGGGGCGATGCCTTCAACGTCGGTGCCTTCGGAATAAAAGAGCCCGACATAATGCGCTCGGTCGAGGTACCGCCGCAGGAGATAGACCTCGTTATCTGCCCATGTGTGGGTTTTTCGGGAAATCGGCGTTTGGGGCACGGCAAAGGATATTACGACCGCTTTTTGCCTCGGTGCGAAAACGCAAACCTCATCGCTGCGGCATTTGAAGCGCAGCGTATCTCGGAGCTTCCGTCCGAGCCCTTTGACATACCCATGCACGAGATCGTCACGGAAAATGAATGATGCTTTATGAACATTCCTTTAAGTCGAGCGCGCGCCGCGATATATCGCTTGAAAATTCGTTCGACGTGCTATATAATTTACCGCGTATATTTTATCGGAGGTTTATTTAATGATCGAAATGACGTTTAAGGTAAGCGAGATCGATTACGACCAGACTATCGACCGTTTCTTACCGGACATATTGAAGATACTTCAGGAGGATGACGGCACCAATGTCATCGTCCGCAAGGCAGTCGGAGCAAATCCGGAGCTTGCGAAGAAGCTCATAAAAACTCTCGTCTCCGCAATGAGCCAGTCCCGCAAGGACGCTTTAACGGTCAAGTTCCTCAATATGAAGTCCGAAAGCATTTGCAGAAAACTCAACAGCTACACCGCCTCGTCGGGTCTCGACCTCGAGCTCACCGATGCCGTGGCGTATAAAGTTTAAAGGAGGCACCATCATGTCAAGACCCATCGTAAAGCGCAGCGAAGTCGAAGAAAAGTACACATGGAATCTCAAGGACATCTTTGAAAGCGACGAGCTCTGGCGCGTCGAATACGAAAACCTAAAGGCGGCACCCGAAAGCATACTCAAATATAAGGGCAGACTTTCCGAAAGCCCCGCCGCCTTGCTCGGCTACTTCCGCCTCACCGACGAAATGTCCATTCGCCTCGGCAAGCTCATAGGCTATGCAAGCTGCCACAGTGACGAGGATACGGGCAACAGCTTTTATCAGGATATGCGCAGCAAGGCGATGAGCGTTTATGTCGCGGTCAGCAGCGCGAACGCATTTGCGACTCCCGAAATCATGGCGATATCCGACGAAACTCTCGATAAGTTTTACGCCGATTGCTCGGAGCTTGAGACCTACCGTCGCAGCATCTATCAGATGCGCCGCAAAAAGGCTCACATTCTCTCTCCCGAATGCGAGACCCTGCTTGCCGCGGCGGGCGAAATGGCAAACGCTCCCGAACAAATAGGCAGCATCTTCCGCAATGCGGAGCTAAAGTTCCCCGATGTCGTCGACGCAAACGGCGTTTCCCATACGCTCACAAGCGGCAGCTTTGTTCCGCTGCTGGAGAGTCCCGACGCCGACTTCCGCAAGAAGGTGTTCG
>CAZWID010000117.1:0-3375 GCA_964634065.1 uncultured Oscillospiraceae bacterium
GAATAAGGACAAATATCTTTGCAGAGGCGGAGTTCGGATACTCCTCCAATGCTTATGATTTACGATATAATCGGAAGACTCTCAAATCCCTTTTGAAGTTCTTCGTCGGTGGGCGTGTGATCGCTCATTTCGCCGCTGTTGTATTTCATATAGCCTGCGAGGTCGAAATATCCCGTACCGGTGAGGCAGAAAAGAATCTTTTTCCTTTCGCCCGTTTCGCGGCAGCGTAGTGCTTCATCCATTGCGGCTTTTATAGCATGACTGCTTTCGGGAGCGGGAAGGTAACCCTCGACCTTGGCAAATGCCTTTGCCGCTTCGAATATTTTCGTCTGCTCATAGCTTACCGCCTTGATATAACCGTCGTGATACAGCTTCGAGACGGTCGGGTTCATGCCATGGTAGCGCAAACCGCCGGAGTGATTTGCCGAGGGCATAAAGCCGCTGCCGAGAGTGTACATTTTCATAAGCGGAGTGACCTTGCCGATATCGCCGTAGTCGTAGGCATAGCGACCTCTTGTAAGCGTCGGGCAGCTTACGGGCTCGACGGCTATAAACTCCGTATTCGTTTTACCCTCGAGACGGTCTGCCATAAAGGGGGTTATTATGCCGCCGAAGTTAGAGCCGCCGCCGACGCAGCCTATAACGACATCGGGTGTTATCCCGTACTTGTCGAGCGCAGCCTTGCTTTCTATGCCGATTATGCTCTGATGCAGCAGCACATGATCCAGTACGCTACCGAGCACATAGCGGCAGTTCGGAGTATTAAGAGCCACCTCGACCGCTTCGCTGATAGCACAGCCGAGACTGCCGCCGGTACCGGGAAAGTCGCGGTTTATCTGCTTGCCGACCTCGGTGGTCTCGGAAGGAGAGGGAATTACCTGTGCTCCGTAGGTTTCCATGACCGCTTTGCGATGCGGCTTTTGCTGAGCCGAGACCTTGACCATATACACCTTTGCGTCGATACCGAAGTAGGCACCTGCCATCGAAAGAGCGGTACCCCACTGTCCGGCACCGGTCTCGGTGGTGAGGCTCATAAGCCCCTGCCGCTTTGCATAATAAACCTGCGGTACAGCGGAGTTTAACTTGTGGCTGCCGGAGGTATTCGTGCCCTCAAACTTATAGTATATCTCCGCCGGAGTGTCCAACAGCTTTTCAAGGTTGTAGGCTCTCACCAAAGGTGAGGGACGGAACATCTTATAAAAATCAAAAACCTCGTCGGGTATCGGAATAAACTTGTCCGTCGAGTTAAGCTCCTGCTCAATGCAGGCATCGCAGAATATGCCGCGCATATCCTCAAAGCCTACGGGCTTGAAGGTTTTCGGGTCAAGCATCGGAGCGGGCTTCTCCTGCATATATGCCTTTAGATTCTGATAGTAGCGTGGCATCTCATCCTCGGTGAGATAGGTCTTGTAGGGAATGTCGCTCATTTTTATTTTCTCCTTTCGATTCTTCACAGAGATGAGAAAACAAAAACTCCCGTCTCTGCATTATTGCAGGGACAGGAGATAAATCCTGCGGTGCCACCCGGCTTGGCGAAGCTTCGCCCACTCAGTGCGTACAATTATACGCCGACGAAAATAACGGTCGTCACCCCGTCGCCCCTACTGAAAATTCGGTTTGCCCTCACAAGTCCATTCATCCGTACCTTTGCACTGCCTCGCACCGAACGGCAGCTCTCTGAAGCGTCAATGCGGATTACTACTCTTGCTCATCGGTTTTTTTAAATAGTAGCACCAAAACCCTCCTCCGTCAAGCGTCAACTTGACAAAATCGCTTGCTATTTTTGCTCCGATTATATATAATTTGTAAAGTCAGAATGTTCGGAGGTCACGGGAAATGGGAAAAGCAATGAGACTGGCAATCGGTATAATCGCCGCAGTGGGGCTTGTTATCCTTCTCGGGCTCATGCTGCTTATCGGTCTCGGAATTATCGACGAGGACTTCTTTTTGCCGAATGAGACCGATACGCTGCAGTCGCCCGTCTCCTCACCGGCACCGGATGATGCGACCGAAAAGAGTGACGGTAAGGTGTATTATACAATCAGCATCGTCGGTGACTGCACCTTGGCGGGGAACAGATTTCAGACACTTTCCGAAGGCAGTGCGGATTATCCCTTTGCCAATGTCGCGGAGCTTTTTCACGGTGACGATATGACGCTTGCGAATCTCGAATGCAATTTCTCCGATGCATCGCTGTATTCAAGCTCGATGTTCAGCTTCAAGGCTCCGACCTCGAATGCGAGGATGCTGACAAGCGGCGGTATTGATTTTGTCACGACGGCGAACAATCATACGCTCGATTTCGGGCAAACCGGTCTCGACGATACCTTTGCGGCACTTGATGCCGTCGGCGTTTCCTACGGCAAGGACGGTGAAAGTACGCTTTATACGACGGAGAGCGGGCTTAAAGTCGGTGTCTACTGCGGCTACAACGCCCTAAGAGCCGACGGCGTTGAGGCGGCGGTGTCAAAGCTCAAGGAAATGGGCGCGGAATACATAATCTGTGCCTTGCATTGGGGCGACGAAGGCTCCTACCGTCCAACCGCTTTGCAGCAGAGCATTGCCCATGCCGCCGTCGATGCGGGTGCCGATGCCGTTTACGGCTCTCATCCTCACGTTTTGCAGCCGATAGAGGAATACAGTGACGGTATAATTATGTACAGTCTCGGCAATTTCTGCTTTGCCGGAAACTCTTTCCCGAGAGATTACGATTCGGTCATCGTGCAGATAACACTCTGTCGTGACACCGACGGCACGGTGAGACTCGATTCATATAAGCTCATCCCCTGTGCCATAAGCAGCACGACGGAGAATAACGATTACCGTCCCACGCTGTACAGTGAAGGCAGTGACGAATATAAGCGGGCTGTTTCAAAGCTTGACGGCAGCTTTAAGGGCGCAAATCTCATCGTCGATTACACGGATACGCAGCAGCCGTCAGCGTCTCCCGAACCGAGTGACACGGAAACGCCCATCCCGTCGGATACGCCCGACGATCCAATCCCCGTACCCGAACCGATAGAGCCTCCGACGGTCACGGAATAGCATGAAATACATGAAACAAAAATGAAACATGATATGAAAAAATGACACCTATCGGGTGTCATTTTTTCATTTGATATTGCCGAAACGGATTTACTTCATGCCGTTTTCGTAGGCCTCGATCATCTTCTTGAACGTGTGTCCCACAGAACTTTCGTCGTCGGAAACCGTTGCGGCGTCTGGGTTTTTGCCCTTGTCGGACACATCAGTAGTGATGATACCACTGCGAAGTTCGAGCTTTCGCAGGTACTTTTCCGTCACTTCTCCGGTGAAAATCTTGACTTGTAACAGTAGCGTATTTTCATCGCTGGGGGTCACAAAAATCTTGTCAAT
>CAZWID010000118.1:0-3292 GCA_964634065.1 uncultured Oscillospiraceae bacterium
ATTATCAAATTCAAGGAGAAAACCATGGATTACAGAGATGAAGCACCGGAAATACTGAGAAGTTTTCTCACATATCACGAGACTATAAAGGGTCATTCGAGAAAAACAGTCGATGAATACTATCTTGACCTAAGAACATTTTTTAGGTTTTTAAAGCTCCACAGAAATCTTGTACCACGAGATACCGAATTTGAGGATATTTCGATATCCGATGTGGATCTCGAGTTTGTTCGCTCCGTCACTGTTTCCGAAGCGTATGAATATCTTGCCTATCTTGCCCGTGACCGCGTTAAAAATCAGCGTAGTCACGATCCCGATTACGGCACAAAAGCAAGCACAAGAGCAAGAAAGGTCTCGACCCTGCGCAGTTTTTATAAATACTTAAATGTTAAAGCTAAGCTTATTGACGAGAATCCGCTCAAGGATCTCGACGTTCCGAAGATACCTGCCACCCTCCCCCGCTATCTCAGTTTAAGTGAAGCGCAGGTACTGCTCAGAGCCGTTGACGGTAAAAACAAGGAACGCGATTACTGTATACTATGTATATTTTTGAACTGCGGTTTACGTATTTCGGAGATTGTCGGACTTAACATTCAGGATATTCGCTGTGATAATATCAGAGTTTTCGGCAAAGGCAGTAAGGAACGGGTGATATATCTGAATGACGCAACGGCAAATGCGATAAATGACTACCTTGAGATAAGAAAAGGCATTGCGGCTATTGATAAAAACGCACTTTTTCTCTCTAACAGACGTACGAGAATGACAAGAGAAACGGTACACAGTATGGTCAAAAAAACGCTGCTCAAAGCAGGACTTGATGCCGATAAGTATTCTTCACACAAGCTAAGGCATACCGCAGCTACTCTGATGCTGCAAAACGGAGTTGACGTCAGAACGCTTCAGGAGCTTTTGGGGCATGAAAATCTCAACACAACCCAGATCTATACTCATGTTGATAACACAGAGCTTCGGAGTGCGGCAAAAGCAAATCCTTTGGGAAGCTTTGAGCCCGATAAATGATGATGATGAATAATAAAAAACGCCTTCCGAAACCGGAAGGCGTTTAACGTTAAAACTACTTTATATCACCTAAAACAAGTCTTGGATCTCTGCTTGCGTTCAATACCGCCAATGCAGCGAGAACCAGATCCGCAAAGACGATAAACCACATAGTTGCCGCGCCTGTCATCGCCAGTACGATAAGGATAAGCTTCAAGACAAGCATTGCAATGAGATTTATTTTTTGACGCTTTATTATGCTTTTTGATATGGCGTGTATCGCAGGCACGCCACTCATTCCCGCTGCCATAGTTATGTCACCGACTTCGTCATCCGCCGTGCGAATATCAACATCGGCTGCGGAATGGAGCTTACCGCTTTCGCCGGACGCATAAACAAGGCACTCCCCTGCTCCGAGCTCATCCTTAATTTCGCGTATTACAGATGCTTTTTCTTCGGCGGAGACAGCGTATCTGTATTGCTTTACGCCAATTGCGGCGGCAAAATCAGAGGTAGCATCTTCGGAATCTTCCGAAATAAGAACGGTTTCAATACCGCAGTAATTGCTCAAATCATTGACAAGATCCTTTGCATAGGGATTGACACTCTCTTTGAATGTCAGGCGACCTGCATACTTGCCGTCAACCGACATATAAAACGTAAGCCCGTCACGCTTTTCCGACTCGGGAATATCGATACCGCGCAGCTCAAAAACGTCTTTGGTCATTATGCAAATCTGTACACCGTGTATGCTGATCTCCATACCGCTTCCGGGAATATCGTTAAAGCTGTCGATGTATTGCGGATTTACGCTGCCCTTATACGCTTCTACTATCGGTGCGGCAATACGCAACCGTGAATTGTATGCGACATATGCAGCCAAGGCTTTGAAGGTACCGCTGTCAAGTATGGGAGAGCTTGTTGATGTAAGTTTAGGTGAACCTTCGGAAAATACTCCGTCCTTATCGAAAACCGCGGTACTGACGGTTGACATTTTTTCGAGTATTCCGGCATCTTTGATAATGCTGCCGTATACGGTGGAATATGCTATACCCGTTTCGGCGCATAGCGGCAAGGATACCAAAGCAGCCGCAGGAGCTGCTGCAAGAATGAGCATGAGTCCCCTTCTGACGCTCATGATGTATGTCATATCGGATATAAGCGGCAAAAGCACTGCGTAAAGTATTCCGACTACGCTTGCGGCTTTAAGAAGTATTTCGGCAAAAGGTGCGACCTTTGATAAAAGAGAGCTGCTTAAAGCAGACGGCTGATTTAATATACCGGAGATCTCCGATATATCAAAATACCCGCTTTCTTCGGAAACGAGCTGTAGCATTTCCTTCTTGCTGCGCAGCAAGGCATAGTCAAGAAGCATATTACCGAGCTGATACATTATTATAAGTAGGCACGCTTCTTTTGAGCAGGAAGCAGCAAAGCCAATGATTGACGCAAATACGACAACGATGGCTGAATTAAAGAATACCTTCCTCCCTATTGCCGCAATCGCACTGAGCAGAACATCAAAGCCGGCTATGAGTGCCGCCGCGATTGACAGTATTACGGAAATGAAATCCGACATTTTAAGCGTGTTAACAAGGATGAGCAGTGCAACTGCAGCCAAAATACGGACCGCTTTTACAATGAAGTTCTCTTTCTTCCTGTTTTTATCCGATGAGGATAAAATGCTCATATATAAAAACCTCCCTTTGATTATGAGGGCAATATATCACGCTTTTCCGTCACAACCGAGAACGTTTACTATCTTGTGAGCCACCATGTCCTTTATTGCAGCTCTTGCGGGCTTGAGATACTGACGGGGGTCGAAATGATCGGGATGCTCATTGAAGTATTTGCGAATCGAAGCGGTCATTGCCAAACGAAGATCGGAGTCGATGTTTATTTTGCAGACAGCCATGGAAGCAGCTCTGCGAAGCTGATCCTCGGGGACACCTATCGCACCGGGCATATTGCCACCGTTTTCGTTGATGATTTTGACAAATTCCTGAGGAACGGAAGAAGAACCGTGAAGCACGATCGGGAAACCGGGCAAACGACGCTCAACATCTTCAAGTATGTCAAAACGGAGCTTGGGGTCGGTACCGGGCTTGAACTTATATGCACCGTGTGACGTTCCGATAGCTATTGCGAGAGAGTCACAGCCTGTACGCTCGACAAATTCCTGAACATCCTCGGGTCGAGTGTAAGAGGAATCCTCTGCACTTACGTTTACTTCATCCTCTATTCCGGCGAGAGTACCGAGCTCGGCCTCAACGACTACACCGTGATCGTG
>CAZWID010000119.1:0-3228 GCA_964634065.1 uncultured Oscillospiraceae bacterium
ATTCAAAATGACCGGCGGCTTTTTCAGCTTGTCAAAAAAGCCCGAGGGACTTTTTTGACAAGCTGAAACGGAGAAGCCTTTTGACTTCTCCGTTTTTTCGCGTTTATTCGTTGTTTATATGCACCTCTAAGTGCTCATAGCTCATTGAAACACCGTGCTTTTCAAAGGAGGCGCGGACGCTTTCGTTCAGCGTAAAACGGACACCCCAGTAATCCGAATTTTTGCACCAAACCCTGAGGCAGTACTTGACATCGCTTGACGCAAAATCGCTTATACCAACGAAGGGTGCGGGTTCGGCAAGTATCCGCTTATCGGCTTTTGCCGCCTCAAGCAGCGCGGCAAATACCGCATCCGTCGAGCAAGCGTAATCGGCACCGAAGGTCATGTCGACCCTGCGAAGCTCCTCACTGCTGTAGTTCTCGATCTTGGCAGAGGTAATATCGCCGTTCGGAACGTGGATGACCTTGTTGTCGGGCGTTGTCAGCACGGTGTAGAACAGACCTATCGACCGCACCGTACCGCCGCTTCCGCTGCCGAGCTCAATGTAATCACCCACCACAAAGGGACGGGTCACAAGCAAGGTTATACCGGAAAACAGATTGCTCAAAAGCCCCTGTATCGACAGCGACAGAGCAAGACCGACGACGCTCAAAAGAGCGACAAGGCTTGTCACGGGGATGCCGAGAGAATCCGCGATTATAAGTGCGGCAATTACCCACAGCACCGCCTTGACAGCCGAAACGAGAAAGCTCTTGAGGCTTGCGTCAATGCGGCTTTTGCCGATAAGACGCAGCGCCGCTCTGTTTAGGATGCTTATGACGACATAGCATATTATAAAAACTATTATCGCACCGAGAAGCGTCCCTAACGAAAGCTCACCTAACTTTATGTTTGAGAGAGTCTCGAAGAAGTCAGCCATTTTTGTCTCCCAAATGCAGCTCCGTGCACTTGCCCTCACCGAACATTTTTTCCATCTCGGACTTGTAGTGGGGGAAGTAATCGGAGGGCATGAGAGCCTGAACGCAGCCGGCAAAGCCGCCGCCGTGGACCCTCCATGCGCCCTTGCCCGAAAGCAGTTTCTCCGAGAGGACGAGTCCGGTCTCGAGCTTCCTGTCGTCGGTCACACTGGTGACGATGTTGTTCAGATACTTCTCCGAAGATCTGCCCGATTCGTTCATGAGCCGCATATATCTCTCACCGTCACCGCAGGAGAGTGCATCACGCATCATAGGCACTCTTTCGTTTTCGTCGAAAAAGTGCTTTGCTCTGCGCACCGGACGGTTGGCGGTGTCCCAACGTCTTGCGCGGAAATCCTCGGGATCTACTTCGCCCAAAAACTCCTTGCCGAAGAAGCCGGCAATATAGCGCATATCGGCGGGGATTCGGGCGTAGGATGTGTCGAGTCCGGCATGGCTTCCGCCCGTATCCGTGAGGCAAAGCGTCAGTCCCATGCGAGAGAAATCGGCGTTCACCGGCACGATCTCGTTCGTGAGGAAATCGACATAAACGGGCTTTCCCAAGGCGCAGGCAAGCTGATCCATAAGACCGCAGGGCTTACCGAAGTGCAGGTTCTCCGCCTGCTGTGCAACTCTTGCTATGGCAACCGGCTCAAGCTCGCCGTTGTTGTACAGATCATTGAATATCCTTGCTATCAAAACGGCATAGGCGGCGGAGGAGCTGAGTCCCGAACCCGACGAAAGAGTGCTTTGGATCACAGCGTCAAAGCCGCCGAAGGAGGCACTCAGGTCGAACATGGCACAGGCAACGCCTCTGACCAATGCCTTCGAGGAGCCGAACTCCTCGGGATGCACGTCAAGGTCAAGGAGTCTGACCTCAATATTCGCAAAGCCCTCCGAATGTATGCGCACAACGTTGTCGAAATTCGGCGTCACCGTTGCGGTGAGTCCCTTGTCGACCGCCGAAGCAAGGATGCGACCCTTTTGATGGTCGGTATGATTTCCGGCAAGCTCCGTTCTGCCGGGTGAAAAGAATGTTTTCATATTTACCCCTCCGATGTGTGTTCGGTCGGATTTGCGATTTTATTTCTTCCTTGCCAGAACCTTTTCGGCTGCTGCGGCGACCGCATCGGCGTCGAGCCCGTACTTGTGCAGCAGCTCACCGTAGGGTGCGGATTCGGTAAAAACGTCCTGTATGCCGACAAACTCGACCGGCACTCCGCAGGCATTAGAAGCAAGCACCTCGGATACCGCAGAGCCCAAACCGCCGTAGATGTTGTGCTCCTCGGCGCAGACTATCGCACCCGTTTCCTCGGCACAGCGAACGATGAGCTCGCAGTCGATGGGCTTTATCGAATACATATCGACGACACGGACGGATATGCCCTTTTCGGAGAGCTTTTCCGCCGCTTCGATTGCCTTGTGCACCAAAAGGCCGCAGGCGATGACCGTGAGGTCACTGCCGTCACGGACGATCGCACCCTTGCCGAGCGAAAACTCGGCGTCCTCGGCATAGAGATCGGGGTAAACGTCACGGCTCAGGCGGAGATAGAAAGGCCCGTAATTGTCAACGGCATACTTCGTTGCCCAACGGGTCGAGGTCGCATCCGAGGGAACGACGACTCTCATATTGGGCAGGGCACGCATTATCGCGATGTCCTCGGTGGCGTGGTGGCTTGCACCGTCCAGTGCGTCACTCATGCCGCAGTATGCACCGCCGAACTTGACGTTGAGGTTTGCGTAGCATATCTGATCCCTTGCGGAGATGAGACCCAGTGACGTCAGAAAGACGGTGAAGGTGTTAACAAAGGGGATCTTGCCGACGGTGGACATACCGGCGGCGGTGGCTACCATGTTCTGTTCCGCAATGCCCATGTTGAAAAATCTCTCGGGATGAGCCTTGCCGAAGATCGCACTTTTTGTCGAACCGGAAAGGTCGGCATCCAAAACGACGATGTTTTCGTTCGTTTCACCGAGCTCGGCAAGCACGGTTCCGTATACTTCTCTTATCGCCTTAGCCATTTTGCGCACCTCCCAGTTCTTCCATTGCCTTTTTAAAGCTGTCGTCGTCGATTGCCTTACCGTGCCATGCGTTTTTTCCCTCCATGAAGGAAACGCCCTTGCCCTTTACGGTGTTTGCGATGACCACCGTGGGTGCACCGATGGCACCGTCGGCAACGGAGATGCAGAAGTCGAGTGCCTCGATATCGTGACCGTCGCACTCAAGCACCGTCCAACCGAAGCTTTCCCACTTTGCCGCAAGATCACCGAG
>CAZWID010000120.1:0-3196 GCA_964634065.1 uncultured Oscillospiraceae bacterium
AGGCATCGTCGACGTTTTCGCTCCATTCGACGGCGCAGACCGCACCTCTTGCAAGATAGTCCTCCCAACCGATGTCGAAAAGCTCGTCCGAGGATGAGAGTCTGTACATATCGAAGTGGATAAGCTCACGCTCTCCCTCATATTCGTTGACTATGGTGAAGGTCGGGCTCGAAACGCGGCAGGAAAGCCCCATACCGCGGGCAAGTCCTCTGACGAAAGCGGTCTTACCGGCACCGAGGTCACCGTACATTGCAAGCACAGTGCCGTCCTTAATCCCGTCCGCAAGGCTCTCGGCAAGAGCCTCCGTCTCCGTTTCGCTGTGTGTGATATATATTTGCAAGGCTCTCACCTCTTAAATTTACAAAATGTTTTCCCGAAAATGAATTATACCACACTTTGCATCATTGCGTAAAGAGCAATTATGTGCTAAAATACTGCATATCCCCAATGTTAATTTGTGAAAGGCGGTGAATGTTACGCACGGCACTTCCGTTATAAAGAATTTTTTCAAAAGAGCCGACATATTGCTGCTTGCGGTATGTGTCCTCTGCTCCGTCTTGGGCATCTTCGCGATACGCAGTGCAACGGCTGACATGGGCTCGAGTAAATATATCATCGTCCAAACCTTCTCCCTGTTCCTCGGTCTTATCGCGTTTTTCGTTTTCACGATAATCGATCCCGATGTCATTGCAAAGCAGTGGAAGCTGCTCGCACTTCTCAGTGCGCTGTTCATTCTCGGTCTTATCCCCTTCGGTCATGACGACGGCACCGGTAACCGTGCATGGTACCGCTTTTTCGGTATCGGTGTTCAGCCCACCGAGGTCGTCAAGGTCGTGTTTATAATCCTCTTTGCAAAGCAGATCACCGTCTATAAGGAGCACAGGGCAAGAAATACGCTGAACACTCCGAAGTCGATCGCTCTGCTGATTGCGCACTTTGCCGCACTGTTTGTCATCATCATGATATCATCGAAGGATATGGGCTCGGCTCTTATATTCCTTGCCATATTCATCGTCATGCTTGTTGCCGGCGGCGTAGCGTGGTATTGGATGGCAATCGGTGCCGCGGCAGTCGCCGCCGTAACGCCCTTGCTTTGGAATTACGGTTTGCAGGAGTATCAGCGAAACCGTATTCTCGTACCCTACGACTCGACCATCGACCCCACCGGTGAAGGCATACGTTGGCAGATGAACCGCACCATTCAGGCAATGCAGTCGGGACGTTGGAGCGGTGTCGGCTACGGCAACGGCTCACTGAATATCGACTCTCGGCACACGGACTGTATATTCGCGTCAATCGGTGAGGAGATGGGCATGATCGCCTGTCTTGTAATCATCGCACTGCTTATGTTCATCATAATCCGCTGCTGCGTTATCGGTTCACGCTGCGGCAGCACCTTCGGTATGCTGATATGCTTCGGTGTCGCTGCCGCTCTTGCCTTCCAAACCTTTATTAACATCGGAATGTGCATGGGCATAACTCCCGTTATCGGCATAACGCTGCCGTTCTTCAGCTACGGAGGCTCGTCAATCGTTACGCTCTTTGCCGCCGTAGGTCTCGTCTCCGGCGTTAAATACAGACCCAAACCCGGACGGCACAACATCGCCGTTGCGGAATAACCGTAAAATAAGGACTTAGGTCGCATACCTGAGTCCTTATTTTACTATCCCGAGCACAAGCATTGCTCTGAAGCACATTTTGATTTTTTTGCCGAGCTCCTTTTCGGATTCCGTTCTGCCGTGCTCCACCCATGTAACAAGTATGCCGGCTATTGATGAGCTGAGCATTGAGATGAAGTAATCATAGGCGGCGGGATCCTTTTGAAACGGCTTCATCATATTCAGCTTCGATGCACTGCGGCGGAAGCTGTCAAACAGGATATCCGTCCTGTGGCTTACGACAAGCACCTCAAGAAAGTCGCTGTGCCGAAACCAGTATTTGAAAACGGCGGTACGCATATCGCTCTTTTCGATCTCGGAAAAAGCCTCGTCAAAGCCTCTGTCGCACATGAGCGCAAGCACATCGTCGAGGCAGTCGAAGTTGCGGTAAAAGGTTGAACGGCTCACGGTCGACGCTCTTTGAACGTCGCTTATGCTTATCTCGTCGTAGGTCTTCTCGGCAAGGCACTTGTTCAGTCCGTCGCATATGAGCTCAACGGAGGTCTGCGCTCTCTTGTCCTGTTTAATGTGATACATTTTCTTCACCTTTGTTTTATATTTTTACGGGACTATTGTATCACAAAATCTTTTGTAGTACAATAGCTTCATAAAACAATAATACGGAGGGTTTACTATGGCTGAAAATGTTATCTACTGTTATTCCGGCACAGGCAACTGTCTCGACATTGCCATGAATGTTGCAAAGGAGCTCGGTGACACCGACATCATCATGATGCGCTCCTTCCCCTGCAAGACCGACGCTACCGAGTATAAGCGTGCCGGCTTCGTATTCCCCTGCTACGCAGGCGGCTTCCCCAGCAAGGTTGAGGAATATGTCAGGGCAATCCATGTCGGCATCGACACTTACACCTTCGGTATCGTGAGCTACGCCGGCTACATGGGTTGCGGTCTCGATAAACTCAATGCAATACATCCGCTGAGCTACTGGAAAGCGATATCGCATCAGTGCTCCTGCATATGGCTCTTCCCCCACAATCTTATGATACCGCCGATGCCCACCGTCTCCGCAGCGCAAAAGCGCAGTGAGAAGCTCGCAAAGCAGGCTGCTGCGGACATCAAGGCAGGTGTGGTAAGGAAGGCACCGCCCAAGATGGCAATAAACGCTCTTGAAAGTGCCGCATGGCCTACGCTGTCGGGTCTCAAGGCAAAGAAGCTTTCCGTGAACACCGACACCTGCGTCGGCTGCGGTCAGTGTGCAAAGCTTTGTCCGCAGGGCAATATCACCATGGTTGACGGTCATCCCTCTTTCGGCGGAAACTGTATCCAGTGCCTCGGCTGTCTGCAATACTGCCCCACCTCGTCCATACATATGGGCAAGGTCACTCAGAGCAGAAAGCATTATCACAACCCCAATGTCGACCCTGCACTGCTTATGGAAAAATCCCACCATATAGATTAAATTGCGCAAAAAAATCGTCGGGCGTTTGCCCGACGATTTTTCATTATTTACTGGTTCTTTTCAATGTACTCGACGATCTTGCCGGCTGTGGTCAGCTCAACGGCGTCCTCGTCGGGAA
>CAZWID010000121.1:0-3186 GCA_964634065.1 uncultured Oscillospiraceae bacterium
TTTTGCCGAGAGCGGGAATGGCGTTTTCGAGTACCGTTGTGAGCTTTTCGGGATACAGCTCATGCAGATCGCACCAATGCACAGCGGGGCGGTACGAGGGCTGCACGCTGCCTGCACCGTCGCTTTTGCGGTGCGCCAGAAAATCGCCGACTCTCTGAGCGGGAGCGGAATAGCCGCCGCCGAGGGAAAAGGCCTTTCTCTCGATCTCACGCTGCCAGTACATACCGCCGAGTGCGCCGTCATAGGGGAAATCCTCGGGTTGAAGCGTTACGAGCAGAGCGGAGTTTGCGTTTTCCCCGTCACGTTTAGAGAGGCTCATGCCGTTTGTTACTACACCGCCCTCCTCGGATGCCGCCGCAATGACCTCTCCGCCCGGGCACATACAGAAGGTGTATGCCGATGAGCCGTCGGGAAAATGAACGCTCAGCGAATAATCGGCGGGCGGCAGGGGAAGCGTCGGATCACCGTACTGCGCGGCGTTTACGGCACTTTGCCTGTGCTCTATGCGAACACCCATGGAAAAGGGCTTTGCCTGCATCGGAACGCCGAGAGATGAGAGCATTTCAAAGCTGTCCCTTGCCGAGTGACCTATGGCAAGAATGAGTGATTTGCAGGGAAGCTCGTATTCACCGTCGGGCGATACGGCTTTTATTCCGCAAAGACGGCTGCCGCAAAGAGACAGAGAGGTGAGCCTTGTGTTAAAGCGAACCTCGCCGCCGAGAGATATTATCTCACGGCGCATGGATTGCACGACATTTACGAGAATGTCGGTGCCGATATGGGGCTTTGCGTCGTAAAGTATATGCTCCGGCGCACCGTGCTCGTAAAAGGTTTTGAGCACGAAGGAGATTCGCGGGCTTTTGATTCCGGTGTTCAGCTTGCCGTCGGAAAAAGTACCCGCACCGCCCTCACCGAACTGGACATTACATTCCGTGTCGAGTATACCCTTTTCGCGAAACACCTCGACTTTTTGCCGACGGGATTCGGCATTGTCGCCGCGCTCTATAACTATGGGGCGCAGTCCCGCACGGGCAAGAACTAAAGCCGCAAACATACCGGCAGGGCCGAAGCCGACCACCACGGGACGGTCGTCGGACGAGCACTTCGGAATGTCGAATATATCCTCGGAGTATGCACACACATCCTTGCCGCCGTGCTTTTTGAGTATGCGTTCCTCGTTTTCAATGCTCAATGCAAGTGCGTATTTATAGTGAATATCACTCTTTTTCCTTGCGTCGAGGGACTTTTTGTTTATCCTGTTAGACTTCACGTCGCTGTGCTTTATGTGCAATGCGGATATTGCTTTGTTTAAAAGCATATCCTCAGATTCCCCGATTTCAAGGCGAATATTTCTTACAAGTATCATTTGCCCAGTCTCCCCGCTATGCGGCCGCTTGTCCATGCCCATTGCAGATTGAAGCCGCCGCAGTTGCCGTCAACATCGAGCAGTTCACCGCAGACGAAAAGCCCTTTTACAAGCTTGCTCTCCATTGTCAGTGGCGAAATCTCGGCGGTCTGTATCCCGCCTGCCGTTACCTGTGCCGCGTTAAAGTCACCGACACCGCAAAGCGGCAAGACCATGTCGGTGCAGGCACTCGCAACGGCCTCAAGCTCCGTGTCGGTAAGCGTCTCCGTTTTCCTGCCGCCGCCAATGTCGGAATATTTTATGAGCATTTTGCCGAGGCGGTTGTGAACGATTCCCGTTAAAAGCTCGCTTGCCTCAAGGCCTCGGTTCAGCTCACGCTTTTTACGCAGCAGTGACAGCACTTCCTCGTGCGAATACGAGCGCAGGAAATCTATATGCACCTCACCGCCGCGGCTTATAAACGCCGCCTCCCTTGATATGTCAAAGGCTGCCGGACCGGACAGCCCCGTTTCCGTAAATTGCAGCTCACCGCAGGAGTGTGCAACTACATTGCCGCCGTCATACAGCGTCAGTGCGGCATCGGCTCGAACACCCTTTAAGGCACGGGGATATGTCGGATCGGTAATAAGCTGCACAAGTGCGGGATGTAGCGAGGTGCGCCTGTGTCCCAACGGACGCAAAAGCTCATAGCCGAGGGTCGTACCGCCGAGCTTTGCTCCCGCGGCACCGCCGCAGGCGACAATGAGATAGTCTGAGGAAAGAGGTTGCGTTTCGGTCGAAACGGCAAAGCTCCGACCCTTTTTTGCAATGCTCTGCACGGTGGTCGAGGTCATGACCTCGACACCGCTTCTTTCGAGTGCAAAGCGCAAAACATCGAGGACGCTGTTTGCGGAGTTGGACAGGGGATAGACCCTGCCGCCGTACTCCGTCACCGTAACTAAACCGAGATCGGAAAAATACCGCAGCGTGTCATTAACATCGAAAAGCTCAAAAGCGGAAGCGACAAAGCTTTCGCTTGCTCCGTGATAATCGGCAGTCGACGCACCCGTATTGGTGAGATTGCAGCGACCGTTTCCGGTGCTTAAAAGCTTTCTTCCTATGCGCTGCTGACGCTCTATGAGCAGCACCTTGTTGTTCTTGTCCTCGGCGGCTGTGAGTGCCGCCATTATACCGGAGGCACCGCCTCCTATGACTATAACAGTTTTCATATCATTCACCGCAGCGGTAGAGAATATCGTGAGCGACGGGCTCATAGAACAGACGGCGTATCTCGCCGAGGTCCTTAGTCCTGCCGAGAATATACATTATCTTCGCAAGGGCACATTCGGTGGTCATATCGTACGCCTCAAGCACGTTGCCGAGACCCTTGAGCCTGTGCCCGACGTTATACACCGCAAGATCCGAGCCTTCGTTTTGCACCTGCGTCGTCATGATGACGACCTTGCCCTCATCCTCCGCGGCATGGATGAGCCTGAGCATATCGCCGTCGCCGTAGTTCGGCAGACCGCCGACACCGAAGCTTTCGATTATAACGGCATCGTTGCGTGAGAGCATGAACTCAAGCTGCGCCACGTCAAAGCCGGGTATCATTTTGATAAGTCCGACCTTTGTGCAAAGCTCCGTATTAAACTCGGGAGCGTCGAGGTGTTCGGGACTTATATACTGCGTCAGCACACCGTCCTGCACCGTTGCGATGCAGGGGTAGTTGATGCTTGAAAACGCGGCGTAGGATTTGGAATGAGTTTTCCGTGCTCTTGTGCCGAGTATGACTCTGCCGTTGAACACGATGTTGACGCCGCTTATTTTGTCGGAGCAGGCGC
>CAZWID010000122.1:0-3183 GCA_964634065.1 uncultured Oscillospiraceae bacterium
TCTACGCATTCGGAGGGCCGCTACTCAGCCCCATGATAGGCGGTGCGGCAATGGCACTCAGCTCCATCTCCGTTGTCTCCAATGCCCTGCGCCTCAAGCGATTTAAGTAATATGTAGTTTTTTAAACCGCCGTTTTTTAACGGCGGTTAATTTTATAAATTCCTATTGACAAACATACTACCTTGCATTACAATACACTCAACTACTTTGCAAAGCAAGATAGAGGTGGAGCATGATACCGTCACAAATGCTTAAAGGAACGCTCGAGGGCTGCATACTCAAAATAATATCACACAGGGAAACCTACGGCTATGAAATTGCAGAGACACTTTCAAAATACGGTTTCGGCAAAATCGCGGAGGGCACGATATATCCCCTGCTGCTGCGTCTTGAGAAAAGCGGCATGGTACTGACCGAGTACCGCCCGTCGGAGCTCGGACCCAAACGAAAGTATTACCGACTGAGCAAAGACGGCGAAAGGGCACTGCAAAGCTTTACGGAAAGCTATAGAGAGCTTGAAAATGCAGTGAATAATCTGTTGAATAGGAGTGATGAAAATGAATAAAACGATAAAAGAGCTGAGACAGTCTAATGATGACTTGGAGGAGGGACTAAGCGAAAAAGCAAGCTCCGCTCAGACCGATATGGTGGTTTACATAAGAAGTCAAAATATAAGCCTTGAGGATCAGGAAAAGGTGCGTGGAGACATAGCCGCCATGCTGCTTGAGGGAGAAGGCAGAGGACTTGCACCTACCGAGATAATCGGTGAGGACTACAAAGCTTTTTGCGATGAGCTGATAGCGGAAATACCGAAGCTCGGTATCTTACAGCGCATTTTGGCGGCATTATCAGCCGATTTCCTGTCACTTGCAGTACTGACGGCAATATGGACGGTGTTTACGCCGATAAATATGCTCATACTCAAAAAGCCTTGGTACATTCTGCCGCTTGAAGTCACCGACATTGTTTTTGCCGCTGTGATTATTCTTGCCGCAACGCTGACTACGGTTTACATAATGCGAGGCGTTTTCGGAGGCAGGCTGTGGAAACCGATAGTCGGGTTAGTCATTATAATTGCCGCTGCGTTTTGCCTTATGATAATCCTTCCGAATACCGTGCTTTTTAATATCCACATCGGTGTTTCCGCAGCAATCGCACTTACTTTGTTTTTCGTATATAAAGTGCTCGATTCAAAAGTAAAATGAAAAAGCAAAACGGGTCTGCTTGGGGGAACAGACCCGTTTTGCTTACCGCAAAGTTTTTTAAAAGTTGGGGGATCAAAATTTGATAGGGATGCAAGCTGCCGTGCCGTCGACAGCTTACGTTTTTATAATAGGACAAAAAATTAAAAAAGTCAAGAACTATTTTAAAAAGCCGAGATAAAAAGTTTAAAAGCCTGCCGACCGGCAGGCTTTTAGCTTTATGATTATAAGATATCGCTCTGCTCAGCTTCGACTTCTTCACTACTGACCTCGGCGGGAACCTCATCCTCTTTGACGGTCTCTATAAAGTCACTGCGAATGATACCGAAATGACAAGTGCCGAATATGCCGAATCCGATCATAAGAACACCGCCTACGAAGGATATAAGCGAATTGACACCGACCATGTTATTTGCGGCTCTTGCTGCTGCGTTTGCAGCGGCATCAGCAGCTTCATAGGTCGCAGCGGCTGCCCTTGCCGCACTTGCCGCTGCATCAGCTGCTTTGGCGGCGTTGTTGCTCATATATGTATAAGCATCTCCGCCGAAAATCGTATAGCCTGTCTTATCTGCATAGATTTTGTAATCGTCGCTGTATGCGCCGCTGTAGCTGTAGTCATACTTATTACCATGTGTGGTTGAAACGGAGCCGCCGAAAACTCCGAATGTGCAGAGTATACCGACGATAACGAGTAAAGCGCAAGCTATCATTCCTATACTTGCAAACAGTTTCTTTTGCTTCTGCATTGAAATTTCTCCTTTATACATTTTCTGTTTTATGACGCCAAGCAATGCATAAATGCAATGTCATTAGCTATCATATTGTAATACAGATTGTAACATATTATCGCAGTAAATGTCAATCTATAATTAAACTACATTATGAAAGGCGGATTGACATATGAACGAACCCCTCAGACTGAAAAAACGCGGTGAAGACGGAAGCCGCGTCATCACGGTCCGCATCAAAGAGGAGACGCTTGCTTCACTTGACGCTCTTGCTTCCGAGACTAACTATTCAAGAAACGAGCTTATCAACATCATCCTCAAATACGGCGTCGAAAACGTCGAGATAGTGTAATAAGGCGATAAAAAGCTCACAAATCGTGAGCTTTTTATCGCCTTATTAGGTTTACATAATCAATTCATCGTATCGGCGTTTATCGCAAATAGGCGTTCTACCGCAAGGCGAAGTTTTTCATGCTCGGGTTTACATAACTCGGGATCGTCCTGAAGCAGCTCGGTTGCCGCGGTTTGGGCGGTTTGCAGGACATTCATATCCGCACAGAGATCGGCAACGTGCATATCGGGCAAGCCGTGCTGCCGCGAACCGAAGAAATCGCCCGGACCTCGAAGCTTGAGATCCTCCTCCGATATCTTGAAGCCGTCGGAGGTCTTTGTCATAACCTTGAGCCTTGCCACGGTCTGCTCATTGTCGGAATCCGAAACAAGCACGCAATAGCTCTTAAACTTTCCTCTGCCGACTCTGCCGCGAAGCTGATGGAGCTGGCTCAGTCCGAAGCGTTCGGCGTTTTCGATTATCATAAGTGCGGCATTGGGAACGTCGACACCGACCTCAATGACCGTCGTCGAAACGAGAATGTCGGTCTCACCGGCGATGAAGGAACTCATTATTTCGCTTTTCTCCTTTGCCTTCATCTTGCCGTGGATGCAGGCGATTTTCATGTCGGGGAAGTACCTTCGCAGATTTTCCGCGTGCTCCTGTGCCGAGCGCAGGTTTTGCATTTCCTCGTTTTCCTCTATCATCGGGCAGACGACAAAGACCTGCCTGCCTTCTCCGACAAGCTTTCGGATAAAGCCGTTCAGTCGCAGCCTGAGTGCCTCTCCGACAAGCACGGTATCGACCTTTTGACGACCCGGCGGCAGCTCATCGATGACGGATACATCGAGGTCGCCGTAGATTATAAGCGCAAGCGTTCTCGGTATCGGCGTTGCCGACATTACGAGGACATGGGGTCGCT
>CAZWID010000123.1:0-3180 GCA_964634065.1 uncultured Oscillospiraceae bacterium
GCGGCGACTCGGAGGGGTTGTTACCAAGCTGAAAGCCACTGAGTTTTCAATGGATGTTGACATAACATCGGTAACAATCCCTCAGTCTTTTGCTTCGCAAAATCCAGCTCCCTTTACACAAGGGAGCCATGAGGAGTGCGGTGCATCGAAGTACGAAACTATAGTTTTTTTGACAAGCTGAAATCGGCAGGTACGATGTACCTGCCGATTTTTCGGTTTATGTCAGTGTTCGTATATATCTTTAATAACGGCGATGATGTGCTCGGTTTGCCTTGCGGTGAGCTTTTCGATTTCGCAAAGGAGCTCTTTGGATTCCTTGGGAGAGGTAATATCGAAGTTGAAAAATTCCTGAGGTGTTATTCCGAAATACTCGCAGATATAGAAAAAGCCGCTCATCGAGGGCAGGGTACGCCTGTTCTCGATTTTGTTTATGTAGCTTTCGCTCTGGCCGAGAGAAAGACTCATATCCCTCGCCGATACGCCCTTTTGTATACGGAGCTCCGCAAGGCGCTTAGAAAACTGTTCTGTGTAATCCATCAAATCACCTCGTTGTATATATTTTAATTCTATATACACGACTTTTTAGAGCATTTGAGGATTGATTTTCCTTGACATAGGGAATTTGAGGATATACAATTGCAAATATGAGGGAATTGTATGATTTATTGTCGACAAAACGGTGTGTTGACCATGCAATTCCGAATACGAGATTTTAAATTTATAAGGAGAAGGCTCGATGAATGAGTACAAAACGGAAAAAAGCTATCATTTGATAGCCGGAATACTGCTCATAGTAGCTTTGGCGGTGCAGTATTTATTGGCACCGCTGATATACGGATATACAATTAATTTTACTTTTTGGGGAATTGTCTGTATTTTAGTTCTTTTGGGAACGGCGGTTCTGATGTTGCTCAATAGGCGTGACCTGTTCACGGTGATCGCAATCGCATTGATAGCAATTGTCACTGTCTACAACCATATAAGCTACTTCGGCATGGAGGGTTATTCGCCGTTTTTGGTATGTGGCTTTGAGTATGATTATGGTGATGGTTATTTTGGAAAATACACCATGATCAGCTATTTTCTCGTTTTTGTTGAACTGCTTCGTCCGCTCGCTGTTTTGTTCTTGCTCATTATTGCTGCCGCAAACTTTACTGACTTTCTCGGCAATGCAAAGAACAAGCTGAATAAACTTTGGTTTCTTCCGTGTGTATTAATGGCTGTATATAGCGTGATGACACAGCTTGATCCTGTGGTGACCGAGATGTTCGGGTTACTTTGCACGTATTACTACTCGGCTATGAGCTTTATTTTCTTCCTGCTTCAGGCAGCAGCATTTCTCTTTGCCGGATTGTGGGTTGCACATCCCAATGAACTTCCGAAAAGCGAAGCTTCGTATTCGTCGGAAGAAAACTATGCGACAGCACATACGGAAACAGTACCCGAGGCATATTGCGATATGCTAAAGCACGTTCTTTTGCTCTTGTTTACCTGCGGAATTTGGATGCTGATTTGGGTATATCGCATGACGGGATATACAAATACGGTAAAAGGCGAGGAAAAGAGAAATCCGACAAACAAGCTGCTTCTCTACATTTTTGTTCCGTTCTACTCGATATACTGGATATACAAGACCGCACAGCGTATAGACAAGATGGCAAGGGCAAAGAACATAGAGTCGGATATGGCAACGCTGTGCCTCATACTGGCGATTTTCGTTCCCGTCGTTGCGGCTATTCTGATGCAGGACAAGATGAACAAGATTGTTAAGACAAAGGGTATCCGCGCAAGCGAAAACGAGACCGCATATGGAACAACGATAGGTGTAGCCGACGAGTTGAAAAAGTATAAGGAACTGCTTGATGCGGGTATCATCACCGAAGAAGAATTCAAGACAAAGAAAAAACAGCTTCTCGGGATGAGCTCGTCAACAAGCCCTTATGGAGAGCCGGAGCCGAAATTTGATCCGAGGGATGCGTTTAGGGCTGAGGTTATCGACGCTGTTATGCGGCATTTACGAGTCTATTACTCGGGAGTGAAATCGGTGAATACAACTATAAGCAATATCGCTGTTGGCGGCAACATTTATACCGCAAAAGGAAAAGTTGTTGTCATGAATGATTATGCCGAACAGTATGAAGGCAAAGTAACCGCCGTATATGAATTTGATGAAGAAACACAGGCGTTTACGGGAATCAGGCTTGTCGTAGGAGACGGAGATAAGGGAACTTTGCATAAGGTTAGATGATAAACATTTGGAATCAAAAGATGCATAATTGCAAATATGAGGGAATTGTAAGATTTGTTGCCATTATGTGTAGCCTGCAAACATGGAGCAGGATACAAATACGTTTTATTTGTAAAGGATGACACACTTTAAATTTTTATAAGGGAGGATGTAAAACATGGAAAAGATCAAGTGTGACTATTGCGAAAGGTACTATGATGCAGCCTGCGGAAGCTCATTAGACAATGGTTCACCTGCTTGTCCTCAATGTGTGAAAGATGAAGAAAAAAGAAAACGGATGCAGGGAATCCGAGAGGAGGGGAATAGCAATGAGAAATAAAATACTGTGTTTTGTTTTGACTCTGTGTATGCTCCTGCCTCTGTGTGGCTGCGGTGCAAATCTGGATGAAAAAGTAGTAGGCACATGGGATTGTTATTACACAAGCGATTATAGTTCTGGGCTTGTGAGCGATGGGGATAAAAAGTTTGGTACGCTGAAAATCTATAAAGGCGGTACAGGCGCGTATACTTCTTATAAAAATGGTAGTGAAATTAATCATTGTACTATAGAATGGAAAAATGTTGACGGAATATTAAATGTTACTTATTTGTGGTCTAGTGATATGGTAAACGGATATGAATACGATGATGAATCTGACACTCTACATTCCGTTGATGATTCAGCGATTTTTATACGAACACAATAAGATTTACAAAAAGAGAAAAAAGCAGAGTGCCGATTTGACACTCTGCTTTTAAATCGTATTTACTTACTTATTAAAATATCTTGCGAGCAGGCCTTCGAATGCCTTGCCGTGACGGGCTTCGTCACGAGCCATCTCGTGAACGGTATCGTGGATAGCGTCGAGGTTATACTGCTTTGCGAGCTTTGCAAGCTCGAACTTGCCGGCGGTCGCACCGTTTTCGGCATCGACACGGAGCTCGAGATTCTT
>CAZWID010000124.1:0-3117 GCA_964634065.1 uncultured Oscillospiraceae bacterium
TTCGGAACAACTATGCCGGCATCCTGGAAGCCGAGGAAGGCGATGAACAGACCGATGCCTGCGGGGATCGCCATCTTAACTGCGGGAGGAATGGCATCGAAAATGAGCTTGCGAAGACCGGAAGCCGTGAGCAAAACGAAGATCAAACCGTCAGCCAAAACAAACAGAAGTGCGTTGGAATAGGTGAAGCCGAGACCGAAGCATACGGTGTAGACAAAAAACGCGTTCAGACCCATACCGGAAGCCTGAGCCAAAGGCAGATTCGCCATAAGCCCGATGAGAAGGGTGCCGATGACTGCGCTGATGGCTGTCGCAATGTAGATCGCATTGTAGGACACGCCGGGGAGTGCCGAGAACATACCGGGGTTTACCATGAGGATATACGCCATTGCCATAAAGGTGGTAATGCCGGCTATTACCTCGGTGCGGACATTGGTTCCACGCTGAGAAAGCTTGAACATTTTCTCCATTTTCTTGCTCCTTTTTCTTTCATATTCTATTTTTTAAATGCAAAAAAGCTCTCTGCGCTTTTTCAAAATGCCAAGAGCTTTTCTTTACGTTTTTGACTTTAGCACACATTTATTTGCCCTGTCAACGCCTGAGATTCAAGTTTGTATAAATGCATAAAAAGTCATTTTTCGATGAAAATTTTTTGTTGTTTTTATTATCGCCTTTTGCACATTATCCCGCAAATGTCTAAAAGCGTCTTTTCATTATTCTCTGCTTATGGTACAATAAAGACGGGAAGCTAAACAAAAATTTTTAAAGGAGGTACTCTGAATGAAAAAGCTTTTTTCGCTGCTTCTTGCCGTTTTGATGCTCCTTTCCCTTGCCGCCTGCGGCAACGGCAGCGGTGACACCGACGACGGCAAAAAGACGGACAAGGTCGAACAAAACGGCAAAAACGAAACCGATTCCGATCCCAACGTTGTCATAGACAACGACGACTGCTACATACGCATCAAGGATACGGATCCCGACGGTGATTGGGGATATACGATAATAGTAGAGTTGGAAAACAGATCTGACAAGGCTTTGACCTTCTATTTGGAAAGTGCCGCCGTAAACGGTGTTCAGTGCGACCCGACATACAGTGCGGAACTCCAAGCGGGTGACAAAATCACGGATGAGATAAGCATATGGGAGGAGTATTTCTGCGGAGTCGATATCGGAGAATACACCGACATCGAGCTGACCTTGTCGGTCTACGACGATATTATGTTTGACAGTGCCTTGTACACCGAGACCGTTCACTACTATCCCTTAGGCGAGGAAGCCGCAACGACCTTTGTCAGAGAGGCGCAGGATACGGATATAGTCATTGCCGATAACGAGCACGCGAAGGTCATCGTCATCGGCTGCGGCGAAGATGACTCCGTCGGTTACACGGTAACGCTCATGTGCATCAACAAAATGAAGAACAGGGATATTGACTTCACGATTGATGAAGGACTCACGATAAACGGCGTTGAGCTTGATCCCTACTTCGGCTGCACCGTCGGACCGGGCAAATGCTCCTTCTCTCAGATGGACTTTTTCGAGTCGGAGCTTGAGGACAACAATATCGATACCGTGTCTCGAATTGTCTTTACGCTTACGGGATATTATTACGCCGATGACGATCCCGAGATGGAGCTCCGCTTCACGACCAAGGAGATCGTCCTGGAGCCGTAATTTAATACTCGGTATAAGCCAAAAAGTGAGCCGCAAGGCTCACTTTTTCAGTTCTCTGACTGCGTATTGGACAAACTTTCGCACGGCGGGAGAGGCGTGCTCTATTGAGTGCAGCGCAATGCCGAGGGTTATCGAATGTGCCGGTGTCACGGGGATTTTCGCAACGTCGAAATTCCAACCCTCCAATATCAGCGAATTTGTAATGCTCATGCCCATGCCCTCCGCTATCATCGCATACGCCGAAAAGCTCTCGATCGTCGAAAACTCAATATGCGGCTCGATGCCGTATCTGCCGAGAGTCTCCATAACGTCGTCGTCCTTGCCCATAGCCGGCATGATGAAATTCTCATATCTGCACCGCTCCAAGGGATAAGCCTCGGCATCGGCGTAGAGATGATCCTTCGGCAGCACAGCAACCATCGGATCCTCCGCAAGCGGTATCCAACGGTAGTCGGGCTCGATATCGTCTCCGCCGCTTAAAAAGCCTATGTCCGCCCTGCCCTCAAAAAGCCAGCTCTTAACCTCCTGTCGCACACCCTCAAGCAGCGTTATTCTTATGTTGGGGTAGTCCCTTGCAAAGCTTGCTATGACCTTCGGCAGCCAATGCGTCGCTATCGACGAATAGGCGGCTATGGTAAAGGAGCCGATGTCAAGTCCCTTGACCTCGGCGGCGAGCTGATATATCCTCCGCTCCTGACGGAGATATGCACTTACGGCAGGCAATATGTTTTCGCCTTCGGGCGTCAGCGATACGCCCTTTTTGCTGCGCTGTAGTAGCGGAAAGCCGAGCTCCTCCTCAAATGCGGTCACAAGTTGGCTGACTCCCGACGGCGTGTAATTAAGTGCCTCCGCCGCTTTGGATAGGCTCCCGTGCTCAACCGCAGCCAAAAATGCTTTGCATCTCGCACTCTCCATTTTGTCTCCTCCTGTTTTAAGTTTTACTTAATATCGTTTTGAAATTCTCAAGCTTTACTTTATAGTAACATAGGTGTATATTGAAGTCAATCCGGAGAACAATAAAGTTTTAACAAAATAATTTTAAATATTTCAGGAGGTAAACATCATGAAAAAGCTGTCCAACAATGTCCTTGCAGTCATCGCGATCATTTCCATCATCTGTGTCGTTGCCTTTACTTTCCTGTGGGTAACCATGACCGGAACCGTCGCAACCGTATTTGCCGCAGCAGTAGGCATTGCCGCAGTAAGCTTCATTCTCTCCCTCAACGGCTGCGTACATTTTGCCTGACTTAGATTTTTCATATATTCTCTTTTTCCATACTCTCTCCATAACAGGCGGTACAGTTAACTCTGTACCGCTTGTTCAAGTTATATAGCTTTTTTATACACCTTGTAAAATGTCACGTGTCATGGTAAAATCGAGAAAAATGCGAAAGGATGATTCCATGTCTCAGATAAACGGCGAATCAAAGCTCAGCTTCCTTG
>CAZWID010000125.1:0-3050 GCA_964634065.1 uncultured Oscillospiraceae bacterium
AGATGCTGTATATATGCTTTATGCGGCTGTATATCGTGACCTCGAGACCTTCCTCCGCAAGACGCTTTTTGATTTTCGCCTCCATCGAGCTCATGAAGCTTTTCAGCGTATCCATACGCTCGTTCAAAACGTCGGTAATCTCCTTGTAGCCCGTCGGATCGAGGTACATGAGAGCAAGGTCCTCAAGCTCCCACTTGGTCTTTTGCATACCGAGTCGGTGGGCGATGGGAGCGTAGATCTCCATCGTCTCAAGCGATTTGATGCGCTGCTTCTCAGCCGTCTGGTATGCCATGGTACGCATATTGTGCAGCCTGTCGGCAATCTTTATGAGGATGACCCTGATGTCCTTGCTCATCGCGATGAGCATCTTCCTCAGGTTCTCCATTTGCTCATCCTCTTTGCTGGTGTACTGCACTCTCGTCAGCTTCGTGACGCCCTCGACGATATCCGCAACGCTCTCTCCGAACTGCTTTGCGATGTCCGCATGAGTCAGCGCGGTGTCCTCGATAATGTCGTGCAGCAGAGCTGCGACGACCGAATCCTCGTCAAGCCCCATGTCGACGGCAATATCCGCCGCAGCAACGCAGTGCGTCACATACGGTGAGCCCTCCTTGCGCTTTTGACCGCTGTGAGCAAGCCGTGCCATCTGATATGCGGCATTGATTCTGCCGATGTCCATATCGGATGCATTTTTGCGTATTTTGTTTTCAAGCTCCGCATACATCGCATCGGGGTCAAGCAAACCCCTTTGCTCGGTCTTACTTCTGTCGTCTTCCATTTTCTCTCCTGAGCCTTTTTATGATGCTCGAATCCTCAAGGTTGACCTTTGCCGAATCCCGTATTATCCCCGCTCCGAATATGCCGCCGCCGTCACCTCGGTGCATGAGCCCGAGCTCTATCAGCACCGCAAGGCATATGCAAAAGCTTTCCGGCGGTATCCCGACGGGGCACTGCTTGAGCACCGCCTCGATACTGTCCGCCACCGTGCCTCCAAGCGATTGCAGCCGCCGCCACACCTTGACGAAATCCGCCCTGTCGGGACAGTATACCGCGGCGCGCTCATCGCTCACACTCTTTCCGTCAAGCAGGCTTTCGCAAAGCTCCCTCGGATCGTGTCGGCGCACGGCGGTAAGTTGGAGCTGCACCGTGCTTTTCATACGAAATTCGTTTATCTGCGGAGTGAAGGCAATGTCTATAAGCTCACCGACACTCACGTTGATGTCTCTTTCACTGTGCGAAAAGAACACGCACTCAAAGCTCTTTCCCCTGTAGCCGACGGTCATTCTCAAATGCCGTCCGCCGCCGATCTCGCACACTCTTTCGAGTCTTGCGCCGAGTATGCACATAAGCGGCTTAGGGTTGCCGTTGCCGAAAGGCTCAAGGTCACCGAGTGACTGTACGCCCTCCATATCGAGAAGCTCCGGATCGGTTATTTCAAGGTCGCAGCAAAGCTCCGGAAGCTCAAGCGGCTTATTATGCTTGTAATATTCCTCAAAGGCGCGGCAGAAATCCGCCAAACGTTCTCTGCGGATATTGAGTCCCGCCGCCAACGCGTGTCCGCCGAAGCCCTCAAGATACTCGGCACAGGCGGAAAGTGCGTCAAACAGATTGAAGTCGCCGCAGCTTCGACATGAGCCCTTGCCCTTTTCACCGTCGAGGCATATCATAACCGTCGGCACCGAATACTGCTCCGCAAGCTTCGACGCAGCGATGCCGATAACACCCTGATGCCAATTTTCGCTCGACAGAACAATCGGCATTCCCGGGTCTTTTTGACGCATCATACTCTTTGCGTCCTCCCATATACCGGTCTCAAGCGTCTGTCTGCGGCGGTTCAAGTCGCACAGTGCCGATGCAAGTGAGCTTGCTTCGGCGGCGTCCTTTGTCATGAGAAGCTTCAAGGCTATCGGAACACAGCCGAGTCTGCCTGCGGCGTTCAGTCTCGGTGCAAGCGAAAAGCCGATTGTCGTTGCGCATATGCGCTTGTCCGCTACTCCCGATTCACGCAGCAGTGCGGCAATACCGGGTCTTGCGCCACGCTCCATAAGCGCGATGCCGCGGCGAACGATATAGCGGTTTTCCCCCGTCAGCGGAACGACGTCCGCCACCGTGCCTATCGCCGCAAGCTCGGCGTAACGCTCGATGGCGTCAAAGCTTTCGCCCTCACAGGCGCAAACAAGCTTCAATGCCACGCCGACTCCCGCAAGGTCCTTGTTCGGGTAGGGGCAATCGGGCTGCTTTGCGTCAATGACCGCAAGCGCATTGGGTCTCGTTTCCTCCCTGCATTCATGGTGGTCGGTGATAATGAGGTCGATGCCGACGCTTTCGGCGTGCTCGGCTTCTGCCGCCGCGGTTATGCCGCAGTCGACACTTATGATGAGGCTCACGCCTTCGTCCCTCAGCTTGTCGATGGCAGCGGAGTTTATCCCGTATCCCTCACCTATTCTGTCGGGAATATAGGTCAGGCACTCAACACCCTTGCTCCTCAGCCAATCCGCAAGCAGACAGGTCGCGGTTATACCGTCAACGTCATAGTCGCCGTAAACCGCAAGCGTCTCCTTATTTTCGAGCGCAGTCTTAATTCGCGCAACCGCCTTACCCATGTCCTTAAAAAGCATGGGATCCAAAAGGCATTCCGCACCTCCGTCGAGAAACTTCTCGGCACTCTCTCTGTCGTTTATTCCGCGCACCGAAAGCATGGCCGCAAGCAGCGGCGTATATCCCGCCGCCGTGAGCGCAGTCGGTGCACTGCCGCAGACGAGAGCGGCACTCCATTTACTGTAATTCATCCACAACACTACTTTAATGATTTATTATAATAGAATATAATATCAAACTATGGCAAATAACGCAAGTTATAATTGTTGACAGTCGGTCGGTCAAATGGTAAAATAACAGCACGGAAGTCAAATTGCTTCCGTGCAATATGCCGAGCAAGGTCGCCTCGACCCGTTTTTATGCGGTTGCGGCAGTCCTGTCGGCTTATTCGAAAATGTGCCGGTGTGGTGGAATGGTAGACACGGCGGACTTAAAATCCTCTGGAGGAAACT
>CAZWID010000126.1:0-3028 GCA_964634065.1 uncultured Oscillospiraceae bacterium
CTCAATGACGTCCTTGCAGACGCTCAGGCAAGAGTTCAGCCGCCCACGGATAAGGGTCGCCGCCTGAAGATATATTACATGACGCAGACGGGCATATGCCCTCCCAATTTCGTCGTGTTCTGCAACAGGAAGGATCTGTTCCACTTCTCATATCAGCGTTATCTCGAAAACCAGATACGCTCCGTATTCGGTCTCGAGGGCACCCCCGTCAGAATGGTCATCCGCCAAAAGGGGGATAAGGAATGAGCTACCTTCTTCTTGCTCTGACGGCGATCATCGCATACTTTTTCGGCTCCGTGAGCACGGTCAGGATAGCCTCACATCTTGTGTATCACAAAAATCTCCGCAAGTACCCGAGAACCAACTTCGGCATAACGCAGTTTTCGCTTGATCACGGTGCCGGCGGCTTTGCCGTTCTGCTCGGCATCGAATGTGTGCGCTGTCTCCTGCCCGTTCTCATAGGCGGTTGGCTCATGAGCATACTCGACTGCGCCGAAATCGGCAGAGCTTTCGCCTTCTTCTGTGTCCTTCTCGGCACGGCGTATCCCATCATGTACCGTTTTAAGGGCGAGGTCACCTATTTCGCGCTCATTTTCGGTCTTTTGGGCGTTAATTACGAGATATCCGTTCTGCTCATCATCGTCTTTCTTGCGGTGTATTTTTTCAGCCGCTATCCGGTGCTTGCCGAAGCGATCTGTGCGGTATTTATGTACGGCTTCTCGATAGTCATCGTCGAGGTCGATATGGTGCATACTCTGCTGCTGTTTTCGATGCTGCTCATTTTGCTGCATGACGCAAAGCGGCTGTACGGCATCCCAAAGCACACCGAGGAAAAATTCGTGTATAAGCGTGACCTGAGCTATATGTTCGATGAGGAGCAGATGAAGCGCAGACGCGCAAAAAAGCGTCGCGGCAAGTAAGGCTATGCTCAAAAAACATAAGGTCATGACTTATATCCTGATAGCAGTCGCCGCAGTTGTTCTGACGGCGGCAGTCTCCGCCGTAGTTTGCGGCATTTCGATAAAGGTAACGAATTACACCAAAGACATAGACGGCATAGATACCCCCTGCCGCATCGTCGTGATAAGCGATCTGCACAGCAAGGAATACGGTAAGGATAACGAGCGTCTTGTCGCGCTTATAGCGGAGCAGTCGCCCGATGCGATATTCTGCGTCGGTGATATGCTCAGCCGTTCGGCGGACGCCGACGACATCGCCGCCTTCGGTGAGCTTGTCGAAAAGCTCACCGATATCGCACCGACATACTATTCGATAGGCAATCACGAAAACGAGTTTTTTGACGCCTCTCTTTCGGCTGTCAAAGCCGCAGTCGAAAACGCAGGCGGTGTGTTTTTGAACAACGAATATATCGACGTCGATATCGGCGGCAATGAAATACGTCTTGTGGGTATCCTCGGCGGCAACCGTCCTTGGATATCGTATTATAACGACGGCGAGAGTCTCATCGGCACCGAGTATGAGTTTCTCGAAGACTTGAGGGACAGTGAATTGCCGACGCTGTGGCTTGCCCATATGCCGAATATGATGATATATTTCGAGCCGCAAAACGAGTTTCGCATGGACCTTGTCCTGAGCGGTCATGTTCACGGCGGCCTGTGGCGGCTTCCGTTTATCGGCGGTGTCATATCGCCCACTGAGGGCTTCTTCCCCGATTACGATTACGGATGCTACAGCTTCGGCGGCACCGACATGATACTCTCCGGCGGTCTCTCGGGCTACGATTTCGTCCCCCGCATTTTCAACCGTCCCGAGATTTGCGTCATAGACCTCGATTGACCGCAAGCAAGGAGGCTGATTTATGAGAGATGTAATGAGGATACTTGTAGCGGACGGCAGTGTCGAATATGCCCGTCTTATGAAGGTCTGCCTCTCCGATGAGAGCGGTATTGAGGTCGTCGGCACCGTGGATAACGGTATCGATGCGCTTATAAAGCTTGCCGAGCTGCGACCGGATGTGCTTGTTATGGATGTCATGCTGCCGCGTGTAGACGGTCTTGAGGTTTTGCGCAAGCTTCCGGATACAAGTCCCGAAACGACTCCGATCATCGTTTCGGGATTTATAGATGACAGGGTTATTGCGGAATGTGCCGCCGTCGGCGTCAAAAACTTTCTGCTGAAGCCCTGCGAAATAAACACACTGACAGACAGGATCGAGCGCATCCGCAGAGGCGAAGGCGAGACAAGCCCGACGCTGTCGGCGTATCGCAGCCGTGCCGAGCTTGAATCGGTCGTCACCGATATACTTCAGAATATCGGCATACCCGCAAGCATAAAGGGTTACAAATATCTGCGTGAGGCGATAGTCTTGGCGGTATACGATGCGGATATGATAGCCGCCGTAACAAAGCTGCTGTATCCCGCAGTGGCAAAGAAATTCGGCTCTACACCGAGTCGTGTCGAGCGCGCGATACGCCATGCGATTGAGGTCGCGTGGGACCGCGGCGACATTGACGTGCTGCAAAACATTTTCGGACACACCGTCTCCGGCAGCAGAGGTAAGCCGACAAATTCGGAGTTTATCGCCATGATAGCGGATCGCCTGAAGCTGAAAAACAAGCTCGGGAGATAATCCCGCAATGCAAATGCACACCCATCGACATTCAATGGGTGTGCATTTTGAACACCGTGGACGGTAATTTTGAACACTCAAAATGACGTTTCGCTACCCCTCGAGCTCCCCCGCTACTCTATCGTCTTTTCTGCGAAGCATAGTTTTTTGACAGTCTCAGCCCGTTGCCATTCGGCAACGGGCTGTTTGCTATCCAAAAATCAATTTTTCATCATCTGTGAATGTACATTCTCGACGGCTCGGCTTCTCCGTCACCCTGAACCATGCACAAAAACTCCCATCCGTAGCGTTCATAAAAGCCGGTGTGGTCTGTGAGCAGATAGACGGGAGAAACGCCTTTTTGCCGCAGCTCCTCGACCGCCATACAGAGCAGCCGCCCTGCAATTCCCATACAGCGATAGTCCTGCTCGGTATAAACGGCACAGATATTCGGTGTCA
>CAZWID010000127.1:0-2907 GCA_964634065.1 uncultured Oscillospiraceae bacterium
TTACGAGAAAATTCGCCGCTATTGACAGCAAGACAGAAATGAGAGAAATACTGTCATCCGTGTATAACTCTCTTAAAGTCAAAGGCTACAATCCGATAAATCAGCTTGTGGGATACATTCTGTCTGAGGATCCGACCTATATAACAAACTATAACAGTGCTCGCACGCTGATATGCCGTTTGGACAGAGATGAGCTGCTGCATGAGCTGCTTGTTAACTATATCGGTGAAGATACGCTGTAACGCTTCAAAAGAAATCAGACCGCTTTCACGGTCTGGTTTCTTTTCGCAAAACTTTTGAATAATTGTCAAATTCGGTATTGACAAAACCGAAAAATGCAGTATAATATTTCTTGCGCTTAGCGGATTTGTGTAATGGTAGCACACCGGACTCTGACTCCGTTTGTGAGGGTTCGAATCCTTCATCCGCTGCCAAAATCGGTATTCTTCAAAGAAGAATACCGATTTTACTTATTACGGTTTTTCGGGTGATGCCATGAATCCATATTCATATGTATGCGACATACAGGCAGACGGTCAAACAGCGGCTCAGGAGGCAATTGAAAACGCCTTGATTTATCTTCTTGATGCAAAGGATATCCACGGCATTTCCGTCAAGGAGCTGTGCAAAAAGGCAAATGTTGCCCGAAGCACATTTTACGCATATTACGATGATATCGACGCTTGCCTGCAATCCGTCGAAAACCGTTTTTTATACAGAATAGTCAGAATGAATACGCAGCTTAAGAGCTCCGAGAGACTCGAAACCATCGATTTGTCATTTTACGATGACACGCTCAAATATATAGAGCATAATCAGAAGATGCTTTACCTGCTTATGAACAAAAGGTACAGCAGCCGTTTCGTAAACAGATGGAAGGATGCGATAAAGTTTCATCTTTACGACCGTATGCCGTACAGGATCGGTGAAAAGAACAAAGAGCTGACGCTTGAGATAATCGCAAGTGAGACGATCGGCGCATATCGGTATTGGCTACAGAACCCCTATGAGCTCGATGTTGATTACGTTAAGCTGCTGATGCGAAGGACGCTTGAGGCGTATACTCAGCAGTAAAATGCCGCAGTCGGAGTACTGTGGCATTTTTGTACAGTTTCCTGTTTTGTGTAGTGGCTATCGCAGCCGCAATTTGATATTATGTCAGTATCAGATTACGGAGGGATGCTTATGGCATATACATTGATAACCGGTGCATCCGGCGGCATCGGCAAAGCCTTCGCAAACGAATTTGCGAAAAACGGTCACGATCTTATCATCGTCGCAAGATCCGCGGATAAGCTCTCGACGCTCAAGGGTGAGCTTGAAGCGAAGTACGGCATCAAAGTCGAATGCTTCGCCTGTGACCTATCGGTAGAATCCGAATGTGACAGGCTCTTTGAGTACACTCGGTCGCATGGCTTTGCGGTCGAGAGCTTAGTCAACAATGCCGGCTTCGGTGACAGCAATGCATACCTTGATGCGACATGGGAACGTCAAAAGGAAATGGTCGACCTCAACATAGTTGCACTTATGAAGCTTTCGTATCTCTACGGCAACGAAATGAAGCGAAACGGGCACGGAAAGATCCTTAATCTTTCGTCCGTTGCGGCATTTTCGGCAGGCCCTTATATGTCTGTCTATTATGCGTCAAAGGCTTTCGTGCTTTCTCTCAGCGAAGCGATGTACGATGAGCTTAAAGGCTCCGGTGTCACCGTCACCGCGCTTTGTCCCAGTCCGACTGCAACGGGATTTGAAAAGAACGCAGGTATGAAGGGTGCGAAAATGTTCACCGCCTTCGGTGCGGAAACGCCGGATGCGGTCGCAAGGTACGGGTACAAAGCAATGATGATGGGAAAAGCGGTCGCCTATCACGGCAAGGTCACTCACGGCTATAACATTGTGACCCGTTTAGCTCCGCGCAGCTTTTCCCGCAAGCTTGCGAAGCTTCTCGATTGAGGTGAGTATATGAGCAACATAAGAATACGTGTTTTTCATACCGGCAGCGTTTGCGTATCTCCGTATTTGCCTTTCGGCGGAGACGATTGCAGTGTATTCAAAGCCTCCGGCTTGACAACAAAGCCGAGTGACAGGCTTTGGCTGCCCGTATCTTCATATTTGATAGAGCATCCGAAGGGCAAGCTGCTAGTCGACTGCGGTTGGCACAGGAGTATGAGCCCGAACGGAAAATACGATGCAAAGGCTCAAATAAAATCCTTCGGCTCTTTGCCGCTGTTTTTGACCAACCAAGGCAAGCTTGAGCGCGGTTGTGCAATCGATGAGCAGCTTGAAAAGCTCGGGATAAAGCCCTGCGACCTTGACTTTGTGCTGCTTACCCATCTCGACTGTGACCACGCAAACGGTCTTGAGCTTGTTAAGGATGCCAAAAGCATTTTGGTTTCAAAGGACGAAATAGCCTGTGCGAAGAAACGCTCACCGGTAATTATGATACGGTATCAGAGCATATGGTGGGAAAATTGCAATGTCACCGCCTTTGACTGGAACGACGATGAAGGTCCTTTCGGTAAAGCCTTTGACGTTTTCGGTGACGGCAGTGTAAAAATGATAAGCATCCCGGGACACAGCGACGGTCTCTGTGCCGTTAAGGTCAAAAATGCCGACGGTAAATACGTGCTTCTGTTTTCCGACGGCGGCTATTCCTCGCGCTCGTGGCAGGATATGCTGACATCCGGTATTTGTATGAACAAAGCCGATCAAAGGCGTTCCCTCGAATGGATACGGCAGCAGAGTCTTTCCCCCGACTGTATCGAATCACTTGCAAATCACGATCCCGATGTGATACCTCACTGCATTGATTTTTAATAACGTGAACCCGAGTCCGCTAAAGCGGACTCGGGTGAGACTGTCAAAAAACTATGCTTCGCAAGAAAGATGTCAGAGTAGCGGGGGAGC
>CAZWID010000128.1:0-2854 GCA_964634065.1 uncultured Oscillospiraceae bacterium
CGTACATGATCGGCGGAAGCTCGTTCAAAGGCGGCGGCAGTGCTTACGGCGGAGACTGGAAGCCGTCCAAAGAGGACGATTACCGTTTAATCGGAACTCCGGGTGAGATCAAAATCACATATGACAGGCAAGGCAATCGCAGAGAAACAAAAATCGGAGATGACGGTCGTGCCGTTGCAGAAAGGCATCACTCGGATCACGGTAATCCTTCAAAGCATTCTATTCCTCATGACCATACAATAACTTGGGAGAACAACCGTCCTAATTGGTATATTCTGCGAAATTATTGGTATGAAAATGTCCCCGAATTCAAATCATCGTATTGGAGGAAGCACATGGACAACCGTATAACATACAAAGGCAATTCAGCGGAAGATAACCGTTTTAAAACCATAAGCGAATTTAAATTTTCTATACAATGTGGCAGAGAAATCGAGCTTGAATGGAAAGGTATTCATGTATGCATAATGCGCTATGGTGATGATGAAGAATTATCTGTCTATCTGGCGTATCAACCGGAAACGGAGCGTATTTTCAATTCCACCGACGATGCTCTTGAATATATGGTAGGCGAGGACAGGCTCAGGGACATCATCACAAAAGCGACTGTCCTTTGGCGCAATATTTGAAATGTGACGGAGGAAGCACATGGACAACCGTATAACATACAAAGGCAACTCGGAAGATGATAACCGTTTTAAAACCATCAGCGATTTTAAAGACTGTATGATTCGTGGCTGCGAAACAGAGTTCGCATGGAAAGGAATCACCTACAGTATCACGCATTATAACGGAAACATATCAATCTCCCACAGTCGCCGTCAAGATACGGAAATGCTGAGAAAAACACCGGACGAAATTTTGGAATACATGGTCGGTGGAGACAGGCTCAAAGATGTCATTACGCAAGTCAGAGTGATTGATCGTACAATTTAATTGATTGAAAAAGAGACTTTAACATTTTACCGTTAAAGTCTCTTTAAATTTTACGCTATGAAGCTCATGAGCAGTGGGATGGTTACCATACTCAAGGCTGTGCTTATGAATATTTCCTCCGAGGACTCTATGCCGTCTCTGCCGTACTCAAGACCGAGGATGGTGCAGACGATAGCGGTCGGGGTCGCCATGAGTGCGACTATGACGCCGAGCATAACGGGGTCACTTATAAAGAAGTGCAGCACAAACCACACCGCAAGCGGGCAAACCACAAGCCTGACAAGACTCAAAACATAGAGTCTCGGCTGTGTGAGTGCCTCCTTGACGGAAACGGGACCCAGGGATATGCCCACGCACATCATGCTGAGCGGCACGGTGGCGGAGGCAAGAGTGCCGCAAATGTCATCGATTATCGTCGGCATGGGGATGCGCAGGCTGAATATCAAAACGGCGGTGAGCGTTGCGATTATCGGAGCGTTTATCGCCTTTTTCAGCTTAAAGCCGCCGCTCTCTCCGTCCTTCTTCGACAGCATCATGATGCCGACGGTGTACAACAGGAGATTGAAAGGGATATTCGACAGCGACGCAAGGAAAAGCTGCTCCTCACCGAACACCGCTGTGACAACGGGATAACCCACGAAAGCGGTATTCATAAACGCAACAAGCAAGCGATACATTCCCCTGTCGCCGTTTTTTATGCCGAGTATCGTCGGCGTTATGTATGCGATGCCGATGGATATGAGCACCGCAACCGTCGACATCGCTATTGCGAATACGATCTCGCCGCCGGTCATGGACAGCTCCTTATTTATGACCGAATCGAGTATCGTTGCGGCAAGAAACACGTTCATCACAAGCTTGCTGAGTCCCTTATTGAACTCGGGTCCGACAAGCTTCAGTCTTGCACAGGCATAGCCTATGAGCAGCAGTACGAAAAGCACTGCCATCTTTCCGAATAATGCAGTCATATATTTATTACAAGCCTCGCTATTTCAAGATATATAAGCAGTGACACCGCATCGGATATCGTCGTTATAAGCGGTGTTGCCACAACGGCGGGATCGAGTCCGATCTTTTCCGCAAGTATGGGCAGGGTGCTTCCGACGACCTTGGCAAACATGACCGTCAGCACTATCGCAATGCTGACCGTCGCAGCTACCGTCACGGTAACATCGGGGTTTGAAAAGAGCAGTCGGTCGACGAGAAGCATCTTAACGAAGTTTACCGATGCAAGACTCAAGCCGCAAAGAGCGGAGACTCTGCATTCCTTCCACACGACTCTGAGGACGTCGGAGGGCTCGGTATCGCCCAGAGATATGCTTCGGATTATCGCGGTCGAAGCCTGCGCTCCCGAATTGCCGCCCGTACCCATGATTATCGGAATGAAGCCGATGAGCACCGCCTGCGCCGCAAGTGCCTCCTCGAAGGAGTTTAATATCATCGTCGTGAAGGTTGCCGTCAGCATAAGAAAGAGCAGCCACGGCACACGGTTTTTCCAAATATCCACCGCTCCCGTTCTCGAATACGGCTTGTCAGACGGTGTCATTGCCGCCATGATTTCAAAGTCCTCGGTAGCCTCTTTTTCCATAACGTCGATGACGTCGTCGACTGTGACTATACCGACAAGGCGACCCTCTTTGTCTGTCACGGGGAGTGCCATGAGGTCATAGTCCGATATTTTTTCCGCCGCTTCCTCCTGGTCATCCTGTGTCATGCAGAACACGACATTCGTATCCATGATATCGCCCACAACGGTCTCATCGTCGTTTAAAAGCAGATCCTTTACGCTGACAACACCCTCAAGCTTTCTGTCAGCCGAGGTAACAAAGCAGGTATATATGGTTTCCTTATCCTCGCCTATGCGCCGTATCCTCGCTATCGCTTCCCTGACATTCATATACTTTTTCAGGTCAACAAA
>CAZWID010000129.1:0-2795 GCA_964634065.1 uncultured Oscillospiraceae bacterium
CTGCGGAAATGTCCATGGTGGTCTCCGCGCCTCTGTGAACGCCGCCGATGCCGCCGGTGGCGAACACCTTGATGCCTGCCATGTGAGCGATTATCATGGTGGTGGTGACGGTGGTTGCACCGTCTGCCTTGCGGGCGACGATGGCTGCGAGGTCACGGCGGCTTGCCTTTGCGACCTTGCGACCGGACTTGCCGAGGTATTCTATTTCCTCGGGGGAAAGACCCGCTTTGAGTCTTCCGCCGATAATTGCGATGGTTGCGGGGACTGCGCCGTTGTCACGGATGGTCTGTTCGACCAGAAGTGCGGTCTCGACGTTTTTGGGGTAGGGCATACCGTGGGAAATGATGGTGCTCTCGAGAGCGACTACGGGCTTGCCCTCCGCAAGTGCCTGTTTTACCTCGGGGGATATGTCAAGGTAAGCGTTCATAATAATTATCTCCTTTGTAAATTTACTTCAGCCGTGCCTCGATTTGAGTCACGACACCGTGTTCAAAATAAAGTGTCACGGTCACATGACCGTTGACGGCGCGGCACACATTGAGACCGCCGCCGTCCATTGAGTAGCCCTTGTCCAAGAGCGTCATGGTGGCATCGCTCAGATCGTCACCGATGCGGATGGACAAAACTGAATACACCTTTTCGGTGGTGGAAAAGCCGGTAATACGGAAGCTGCCGATACCCTCACTCGGGTAGTTACTCATGTAGTAGCGTGTACCGTCGGAATCGACAAGTCCGACCTCACCGTTTTCCTCGAACCACTCAAAGCCCTTAACGTCGGTATTCTTCCCGTCCTCTGCCGAGGAAATACCCTCGACCTTTCCGCCGAGACGCCAATCGGTAATGGAGCCGGAGTTAAAGCTTAATATCTCAAAGCTGCCGTAGAGCTTCATGCCGAGCAGCAGTAGCAGCACTGCCGCGACGATGATGCACAGCAGCACTCTGAAAAGCTTGTTTTTAAACAGTTTACGCATAATAATAACTCCTATTGCTGCGCTTTGTACAGTGCGGCGTAGATACCGTTTTTGCTCATGAGCTCATCGTGCGTACCGTACTCGGCAACGCCGCCGTGTTCTATGACGGCGACGGCATCGGCGTTTTTGACGGTCGACAGCCTGTGGGCGATTATGATCACCGTCCTGCCCTCGCTGAGCCTGTCGAGCGATGCCTGTATCCTCTGCTCCGTAACGGTATCGAGGGCACTGGTCGCCTCGTCGAGTATGAGTATCTTGGGATTTTTCAAGAACAGTCTTGCGATGGAAATACGCTGCTTCTGACCGCCGGAGAGCATGACGCCCCTTTCACCGATATAGCTGTCGTAGCCTTGCGGCATTTCCGTTATTTCGTTATGGATCTCCGCAAGACGTGCCGCTTCTTCGATTTCCTCATCGGTGGCATCGGGTCTGCCGTAGCGTATATTGTCACGCACGGTGCCGGCAAACATATAAACATCCTGCTGAATGATACCGACGCTCCTGCGCAATGAGCTTTGAGTGAGACGGCGAACGTCCTTGCCGTCGATCGTTATGCTGCCGGAGCCGATATCGTAAAACCTCAAAATGAGCTGACTTATAGTCGTCTTGCCGCCGCCGGAGGGACCTATGAGTGCAAGGCATTTTCCGGCTTCGACCTTGAGGCTGACCTTGTTTAAGACTTCCGCTTCGGAATATGCAAAGTCGACGTTTTTAAGCTCAACGTTGCCGACAACGTCGCAAAGCTCCTCGGCATCGGGCGCATCCTCGATACTCGGCTTCGTGTTCATAAGCTCCAAAAATCTGCTGAAGCCGGCGGAGCCCTGCATATACTGCTCAATGAACATCGCAAGCTTACGCACGGGTGTGACAAATGTGGAAACATAGAGCGTGAAGGTGATGAGCTCAATGTAATCCATCTTGCCGTTCATTATGAATATGCCGCCTGCGGCAATGACCGCAACGGGCATTATCGACAGCGTGAACTCCATCCCGCTCTGGAACAGTCCCATCGCCTTATAATAGTCCGTTTTGGCATTCCTGTAAAGTCCGTTTGCCTCGTCGAACTTGTCCGACTCGACGTCCTCGTTGGCAAAGGCTTTTGCGGTTCTGATGCCCGAAACGCTGTTTTCTATCGCGGAATATATAACACCCGTCTTTTTCTTGACCTCGATATTCGCGTCACGCATTTTCATACGCTGACTGAGCGTGAACCAAATGCACAGCGGCAAAAGAATCAGCAGCACAAGGGCAAGCCGCCACTGTATCGTGAACATGAGCACCATCGCGCCGACTATCGTCACGGTGCAGATGAGTATGTTCTCGGGACCGTGGTGCGCAAGCTCGGTTATCTCGAAAAGATCGCTTGTGAGCCTGCTCATGACCGTACCCGTGCGGTTGCGGTCAAAGTAATCGAAGCCCAAGCTCTGCACATGGGTGAACAGGTCTTTTCGCATATTCGCCTCAATGTGAACGCCCATTCTGTGACCGAGCACCGTGATGATATAATACAGCACGGACTTTATGAGATACGCCGCGACAAGGATGCACATGACTATAAAGAAGGTCTTGAACATATGCTGCGGCAGGTAGGTCTGCATGGCGTTTTTCGATATGTACGGGAACACGAGATCGACCGCCGAGACAAACACCGCACACAGCATATCGATGGCAAACAGGCGTTTTTCGTCCTTTATATAGCTTATGAATATGCTCAGCGGCTTTTTAGTGTAATCTTTCATTGTATTATCTTTTCCCTTGCCGCAACCGCAAGAGCGTCGCAGCGATTGTTGTATTCGTTTTCGGCGTGACCTCTGACCCAGTGAC
>CAZWID010000130.1:0-2732 GCA_964634065.1 uncultured Oscillospiraceae bacterium
ACTTCAAAATGACAATCTACGAATTTATTATCTGCTTTATCGCCGGTATCGGAGCGGGACTCGGTACGGGCTTCGCCGGAATGAGTGCGGCCGCCGCCATAAGCCCATTGCTCATAACCTTCCTCGGTATGCCTGCATACGAGGCAGTCGGCATCGCGCTTGCAAGCGATGTTCTGGCAAGCGGCGTCAGTGCCTACACCTATGGCAAAAACAAAAATCTCGACATAAAAAACGGCATCGTCATGATGATAGCGGTGCTTGTATTCACCTGCCTCGGCAGCTTTATCGCAAGCCTTGTCCCCAACTCGACAATGGGCGGCTTCTCGGTGTTTATGACCATGGTGCTGGGCGTAAAATTCATTGTAAAGCCCGTTATGACCACTCACGAGAAAATGAACGAAATGCCTGCAAAGGAGCGCGTCATAAAGTCGATCGTGTTCGGTACGATGATAGGCTTTGTCTGCGGCTTTGTCGGTGCGGGCGGCGGCATGATGATGCTGCTTGTACTGACTACCGTGCTGCAATACGAGCTCAAGACCGCAGTCGGCACGAGCGTGTTTGTCATGACCTTCACGGCACTCACGGGAGCTGCAAGCCACTTTGCCATTGACGGTCTGCCCGACCTTGCCTGCCTTGCGGTGTGCGTCGTGTCGACGCTTATTTGGGCACAGGTAGCAGCCAAAATAGCAAACAGATCAAAGCCCGCGACCTTAAACCGTGTCACCGGTGTCATACTCATCCTCATCGGCGTTGCGATATTTGCGGTCGATTTGATATAGCCGATATAAGCGAAAAAATTACCCGAAAGCCAAAGCTTTTCGGGTGATTTTTTTCAGATAACTATAATCAGCACAAGGTCGAGGACGGCAAGCACCGGAAAGAATATCGCAAAGTACCAGTGTCTTGTCTTGTGGCGGAAGGAGTACATTCCGAGTGTGCCGCCGATGCCGCCGCCGAGTATCGCGACGCCGAACAGCACGGCTTCAGGTATGCGCCAATAGCCCATCTGAGCCTTGAATTTGTCAACTCCCATGAGTATGAACGCGAGGATGTTTGCAACCAAAAAATAAATCGTAAGCGGTTCCACGGTCAGACCTTCTTTCTTTTGTTTTTACCTGTTTTAGGCTTTGCCTTTGCCCAACCCTTTTTGCTTTTCGGGGGTTCGGGCTTTTTGTTTTCCGATTTTTCGGGGTTCGGCTTTTTGCGGTTTTTGGGAGGATCGGGACGCACGAGACATTCGGGACCGTAGCCTATGAGATCCTCACGACCCGCCGTCTTCAGTGCCTCGATGACAAGCTTGCGCTTGTCGGGACGCTTCCACTGCAAAAGTGCTCTTTGCATCGCCTTTTCGTGAAAGCTTTTCGCGACATAGACTTGCTTCATGGTCATGGGGTCTATCTCGGTGTAATACATACAGGTCGACACCGTGCCCGGGGTCGGATAGAAATCCTGTACCTGCTCCGGCTGACGGCCTTTTTTGTTGAGATACTCAGCCAGTGCGACGGCGTCGGACAGGGTACTGCCGGGATGCGACGACATGAGGTAGGGCACGACATACTGCTCCTTGGAGTAGCGGTCGTTTAAACGCCTGTACTTTTCCATGAACCGCTCATAGACCTCGATATGCGGCTTGCCCATATAGTCCAGAACGCCGTCTATGCAGTGCTCCGGTGCGACTTTGAGCTGACCGGATATGTGGTATTTAACAAGCTCGGAGAAAAACTCGTCGTTTTTGTCCTCAAGCATATAGTCGTAGCGTATGCCGCTGCGGACGAATATTTTTTTGACACCGGGGATCGCTCTGAGCTTGCGCAGCAGTGCAAGGTAATCGGAGTGGTCGGCGTCGAGATTGGGACACGGCGTCGGCGCAAGACAGCGTTTGTCGGGGCACATACCGTACTTCGCCTGCTTTGCGCATGAGTGGTGACGGAAGTTTGCGGAGGGTCCGCCGACATCGTTTATATAGCCCTTGAAGTCGGGAAGCTTCGTCAGCTCCGTGACCTCACGGATAAGGCTCTCGTGACTGCGGCTCGTGACCATTCTGCCCTGATGGAAGGCAAGTGCACAGAAGTTGCAGCCGCCGAAGCAGCCTCTGTTGTGGATGACCGAGAAGCGCACCTCCTCAATCGCGGGAACGCCTCCCATCTCCTCGTACATCGGGTGATAGGTGCGGACGTAGGGCAGCTCCGCGACACGGTCGAGCTCCTTAGTCTCAAGCGGCATTGCGGGGGGATTGACGATGAGATAGCGTCCGTCGTGCTCCTGTATGAGTGCCTTGCCTCTCACGGGGTCGTGCTCCTGATATTCCACCCTCGTTGCGTCGGCATACAGACGCTTCGAGTCGCATACGTCGAAATACGACGGCAGGGTCACGCTCTCGAAGGCGCAGACGTCGGGGGATGCGGCAAGGAAAGCCGTGCCCTTAATGTCGCGCATTTCCGATACGGGTATCTTCTTCTTGAGACGGCGCGCGATCTCACGCTCCGCCTCCTCCGCCATACCGTACACAAGCATATCGGCACCGGAGTCAAAGAGTATGCTGCGGCGAACCTTATCGTCCCAGTAATCGTAATGCGCAAAGCGGCGAAGGCTTGCCTCGAGTCCGCCGATGATGATGGGAACATCGCCGCCGAAGGCTTCTCTTGCCCTGTTGGAATAGACTATCGTCGCCCTGTCCGGTCGCAGTCCCGCCTTTTTGCCGGGCGAATAGAAGTCCTCACTGCGGCGTTTTT
>CAZWID010000131.1:0-2711 GCA_964634065.1 uncultured Oscillospiraceae bacterium
CGGCACGAGTGCCGAGCTCGGGCTTTGCCCTGCGAACAAGGACATATTTGAGCTCCATATCACTGCGACCGTCGACGATGCTCACAACACCGCCGCCGACAACACCGCAGCCCAAAAGTGCTATCTTCATAAATTTATCCGCCTCTCTCCATTTGTCCACCGACAGCGAACAAATGTTTTTGATATGGACACAATATAGCACTTTGCATGGCTCATTGCAAGTGTTTTCGCTGAAACTAAATGTAGAAATGAGCCGAAAATCGTCAAGAAAAATTGTACAAGCTGCCAGTCTCCTCACCGCAGACCTCGTGTTCTGTGACTGTACACGGTTTTTTGACAGTCCGCAAAACGACTTCCGGCATAGAATACAGAAAAGGTATCGGGAGGGTACGACCTTGACTTTTGTGCTTATAACCGCGGGAGCGATCCTGCTGTGCTGCGCCGTCGGCGCCGCAGTCGGCTTCCTGCTTAAAAATATCGGTCCCGCTCTTGAGGACGGCTTAAACGGTCTTGCGGCGGGCATCATGCTTTGCGCCGCCGCTTTGGGGCTTGTTTTGCCTTCTGTCGAGTTTTCCGGTGAGAGTGCGATATGGTTGCCGTCGGTCGGAATAATCTGCGGTGCGGCGTTTTTGACGCTCATAAGCAAAGCGGCACCGACGCTCACGGCAAGTATGGGCTTTCGCGGCGGCACAGAGCTTGGCCGCAGCCGTGCTCTTGCCTTCGTCGCCGCCATTGCGATCCACCATTTCCCCGAAGGCATCGCAGCCGGAGTCGGCTTCGGCACGGGGGACCTCGGAGACGCAGTGTCCGTTGCGGTCGGGATAGCGTTTCAGAACGTTCCCGAGGCGATGATAATCGTACCGCCGCTTCTCGGAAGCGGCTCCGGCAAGCGCAAGGCGATGCTGATATCGGCGGTGTCCGGTGCCGTCGAGGTGCTTGGACTCTTTTTGGGCTACTTTGCCGTGAGCCTGTCACGTGCAATATTGCCGCTTGCGCTTTCGTTCGCCGCGGGAACGATGCTGTACGTCATAGTTGACGACATCGTACCGCAGACGCATGAAAGAAGTACGGGACGTATTTCGAGCTTTGCGGCACTCATAGGCTTCTGCATCATGCTGTCGGTGCGGGAACTGCTGTAAATCAAAAAATGCCGTGACCGCATTGTTGCGCAAAGCCTGTGCGTTCTGTATATAGCCTTGCCTGTGTATCGCTTATGTCGTGGAAACCGTCACTGCCTCTTTCTTCGGCTGCTGCGTACCAGCTTTCTATTTCGGGCGATTGCCTTGCAAATCCTGCGTCCGCTGCGCCGAGACCGTCACTGCCGTTGTTGCCCTGCTGTTGGGCAAGCAAACTATCACGGTACGCATAGGCTTTGTCGTATTCCTCTTTGCCGAAAGTCGGGAGGTTTTCCAAATCCTCAAGGCTCATATGCTCATACTTGCCGACATTCGCCGCTACCGTTTCGGCACTGTCGCCGTTGTGCTTCATGAAGTATATGTATGGCTTGCCCTTGCTTTCGTCCCATCCGTCGTTGGCGTATTCCTCATTAAATACTACACGGCACACGGGGGCAAAGCCGTAACGCTCGTAGATGTTAACAAGGTTTTTGCCATAGCAGTCAAGCTTAATGCCTCCTAATGCTATTACTTGAGGAATTACACCGTCCATTGCGTGTTTGGTGTGGTTTGTTTTGCCGTTTTTAAACACGGCTTCAATATCTCCATCTTCAGTCAGCGCAAAGCCGATAGTACCGTTTGCGTCCATGTACAGCCGTTTGTCTTGCAACTGCTCCGGCGATTGAGGTGTGACTGCCCAACCGTTTTTAGCGTCTGCATCTCTTGCGGCTTTCAAAGCATTAGAAAAAGCGGCACTGTCAGCGTCGAAGTTTTGCAACTCCGTCGCTACAACACCGCTTGTCTGTAAAGCCGTTTTGACTCGGTTTAAATGCTCTCGAGAAAACTCTTGATATCTTCGTCCGTCATCGGCGGTTCTCCCGCTCCACCTCGTCTGGCGTTCTCCACCAATACTCTGTCCTCCGGAAACTCCGTCAGCCATTCCGCTATCCATTCGGTTGCCGTCATTTACAGCACCTCCGTTCATGTTTTCATTATAAGGATTATTAACGGTGTTGTCAATATTTTGTTGTTGATTATTCTGAGCGTTTGCAGCTTGCGCTTGCTTGTATATATTGCCGAGTGCCCGCTCGCCCGCGCCAACTCCCGCGATGTCATAGCCCTTTGCTTTGGCGGCTTGCAGCGCGGCTGATTCGCTTCGGTATGTCTTTTGGCTTACGGGCTTTGCGGTTGTTTCGGAGTCGGCGCAAATCGACGATTGACAATTATCCGCACAGCATATAAAATAAACAAATTGGGGAATGTTGCCCCGTTTACAATACTGTGGGGAGAGGGACTCCCGACCGAAAAGGAGAAAACGAAATGGCAAAGGAAAAGAGAGTTGAACAGATAACCGATATGGAGCGGGATTTTGCCCAGTGGTTCACCGACGTTTGCACCAAGGCGGAGCTCGTCGACTACTCGGGCATTAAGGGACTTTTCATTCTGCGACCTTACGGCTACGCCATTTGGGAGAATATACAGAAGGAGCTTGACAGGATGTTCAAGGAGCACGGTCACGAAAATGTTTCCATGCCCATGCTCATCCCCGAAAGTCTGCTTCAAAAGGAAAAGGACCATGTTGAGGGCTTTGCGCCC
>CAZWID010000132.1:0-2658 GCA_964634065.1 uncultured Oscillospiraceae bacterium
AGATCGGCACCTTCGAGACCTCGATACTGCCGTATGAGGATTGCTGCACCGTGTTCACGCCGAAGCATCCCAAGACCAAGCCCCGTATCGAGGACGTCGAGGAAATCGAGAAAGCTCTCGAGGTCGAGACTCTTGTAGAGGAAGCACTGTCCGGTATAGAAAGGATTCGCATCGGCTATGAAAAATAATGCGCAAAACGCCGAGATAATTTCCGTCGGCACCGAGCTGCTTTTGGGGCACACGACGAATACCGACGCAAGGGATATTTCGCTCATGCTGTCGGAAATCGGAATAAATGTCAAGTACCACACCGTCGTAGGGGACAATCCGCAGAGACTCCGTGACTGTATCGAGATTGCGAAAAGTCGCGCGGACATCATCATTTCCACGGGCGGCTTAGGACCCACCTGCGACGATCTTACGAAGTTCATACTTGCGGAAAGCTTCGGTCTGGAGCTCCGTATGGATGAGTACGAAAAGACCTGCCTGTACGATTACCTGACCAATAAGGGCTACTCCAAGACCATGACGGAGAACAATCTCTGTCAGGCGATGCTCCCCGTGGGCTGCACCGTGTTTCATAACGATTGGGGCACTGCGCCCGGTTGCGCGTTCACAAAGGACGGCAAGACCGTTTTGATGCTCCCCGGTCCTCCCAAGGAGTGCAATGCGATGTTTCGCACCTGTGCGATACCGTACCTGCGCTCGCTGTCGGACGAGACGATAGTTTCGCACTCGATTCGTGTGTTCGGTATGAGCGAAAGCGCACTCGACCAGCTCTTCCGTGATGAGATGAATACGATGACAAACCCCACCATGGCACCCTATGCCAAGGAGAGCGACTGCCTTTTGCAGATAACCGCCAAGGCAAAGGATGTCGAAACGGCGGAGGAGATGATGAAGCCCGTCATTGAGCATTGCCTTGAGACACTGGGCGACATCGTTTTCGGCGTCGATATCGACAGCGTCGAGGAAGGCGTGTTCGCACTTTTAAAGGAAAAGAAAATGACCTTCGCCGCAGCCGAAAGCTGCACAGGCGGAGAGCTTGCCAAACGCTTTACGGATATCGCCGGAGCAAGCGAGTTTTTCCTCGGCGGCGTCGTGACCTATACGAACGGGGCAAAGTCAAGGCTCCTCGGAATAGACCCTGCCCTAATCGAGGAAAAGGGTGCCGTGAGCTTTGAGGTCGCAAAGGAAATGGCGGAGCGCGTGAGAGTCTTGCTCGGTGCCGATATGGGCGTCGGCGTAACGGGGCTTGCGGGTCCCGACGGTGACGGGGTGCACGAGGTCGGAACGGTGTTCGTTTCGCTTGCGACGAAGGATAAGACCTATGTGCGTGAGCTCCATGTCGGTGACCGTCGCACAAGGAGCTATATACGCCGAGTGTCGGGGAATTACATTTTCGACATGATGCGCCGCTACCTCTCCGACCTTGAGGTCATAAAGGAATAACATGAAGCAAAGAACCCCGAGCAGACAAACAACTGTTTGCTTGGGGTTCTTTTTTGCTTTGCCGCATAAGCGGAATTGCCGGCGCATAGTAATTTAATGCTCCGCAGACACGGTTGAAGGCTTGAAAGACTGTCAATTATTTAGCAAAGTGTTAACCGGCTTAACACTACTACTTCGGCATTTTGTCATATTTCTCACAAAATCAGCCTGATTTTTAGGGCAAAATGAGTGATTGCACACGATTTGACGCAATTTTTGCGCCGTCGGGCATAAGTTTTTGCAAAGAGATTGCCCGCTTGTGTTAAGGCGGAGTTAATTTGGCGGCATAGCTATTGAAATCTCATCTCAATGCATTAAAATTGAAACACCTAAAAGGCTGTGGGCTGTCTCCCGCAGTCCTCGGCAAATTGCAAATCTATTAAGGAGAGAAAGTAATGGAAAACACTAAACGCGAAGGGTTTGGTTCCAACTTTGCCTTCATCATGGCTGCTGTCGGTTCCGCAGTCGGTCTGGGCAACATTTGGGGCTTCCCGTACAAGATGGGTCTCAACGGCGGCTTCGCCTTCCTGCTCATCTACCTCATCCTCGCGGCATTCGTCGGTCTCGCAGTTATGATCGGCGAGCACGCAATCGGTCGCAGCACGGGCATGAGCCCCGTTGCGGCATATCGCAAAATCAGCAAGAAGTTCACCTGGCTCGGATATCTGGCGGTTATAGCACCGTTCATTATCCTCTGCTTCTACATGGTCCTCGGCGGCATGGTCATGCGCTATGCCTGCAGCTACCTCACCGCAATGGTCGGTTGGGACACTTGGCACGTAGATGACGTTTCCCATTTCTTCGGGATTTTCGTAAATGACGGTCTGTCAATGGTTCTTTGGACCGTTATCTTCATCGCGATCAACACCATCATCGTCTGCGGCGGTGTCGGCGGCGGTATCGAAAAGTTCTGCAACATCGGTATGCCCTGCCTGTTCGTCATCCTCATCATCGTTATCGTTTACGTTGCTTGCCAGGACGGAGCAGGCGGCGGTTGGGCATTCATGTTCGCTTGGAACATCGAGCCTCTTAAAGAAAACTTCCTCGGCGTTCTGAAAACCGCAGCCGGTCAGATGTTCTTCTCCCTGTCCCTCGGCATGGGCGCCATGATCACCTACGGTTCTTACATGAGAAAGCAGGAGAAGCTCCAGAGAAACGCGGTCATCG
>CAZWID010000133.1:0-2582 GCA_964634065.1 uncultured Oscillospiraceae bacterium
ATAATCGGAGGAATAATTATGATCAAAGTTGCTATTAACGGTTTCGGACGTATCGGTCGCCTCGCATTCAGAGCGGCAATCGCTTCCGACGATATTGAGGTCGTCGCCATAAACGCACCCGACAAGAGCACCGCTCAGCTCGCTTACTGCGTAAAGTACGACTCCGTACACGGCCGCTTCAACGGCACCGTGGAGCATGATGACAGCTCCATCACCGTAAACGGCAAGAAAGTCGCCGTCGTCGGTAACAGAGACCCCAGACAGCTCCCTTGGGGCGAAATGGGTGTTGAGTACGTTCTCGAGTGCACCGGCGCATTCCTCACCACCGAGGCGGCACAGGCGCATATCGATGCGGGCGCATCCGTCGTTGTCCTCTCCGGTCCCTCCAAGGACGATACTCCCATGTTCGTCTGCGGCGTAAACCTCGAGAAGTACACTCCCGACATCAAGGTCGTCTCCAATGCATCCTGCACCACCAACTGCCTTGCTCCTCTTGCAAAGGTCATAAACGACAAATTCGGCATAGTCGAGGGTCTTATGACCACCGTCCACGCCGACACCGCAACTCAGGAAGTAGTCGACGGCTTCTCCAAGAAGAATTGGAGACTCGGTCGCTCCTGCATAGGCAACATTATTCCCACCAGCACCGGTGCCGCAAAGGCAGTCGGCAAGGTCATCCCCGAGCTCAAGGGTAAGCTCACCGGTACCTCCATGCGCATCCCCAGTGCAGACGTTTCCATCGTCGACCTCACCTGCCGCCTCGAAAAGGGCGCAAGCTACGACGAGATCTGCGCAGCAGTCAAGGAAGCCTCCGAGGGTGCAATGAAGGGCATCATCGAGTACGTCGACGAAGAAGTCGTTTCCTCGGACTTCATCACCGATCCTCACACCAGCATCTTCGATGCAAAAGCAGGTCTTGCGCTGAACGACAATTTCGTTAAGCTCATGGCATGGTACGACAACGAATGGGGCTTTAGCTGCAAGATGCTCGACCTCACCCGTCACATTGACTCCGTCCGCAAGGCATAATCCGATACGGTATTTTTACGGAGCAGGCATGATTTACATCATTGCCTGTTCCGTTTTACATTCTTTACCGTCCTTGCGACAAGACCCGCAAGGCAGCCGACAATAAAAAGGGTCGCGACGCCGCCGACAAAGGTCGAGTACACGCCGACACCGAACACGTCGTAGAAGCTGACCGGTGAACAGGCGAGGTACAGTATTGCCGCAGCAGCAACAAGGATTCCCACGGTCTTTTTGCTTTCTATCGCGGTCGCCGCGTAAACACCCAGTGCGACGAATGCGAAAAAGGTGAAAACCGTCGGGATGCTCGGCGGCATCCCGTACCATTCTTTGAGAATATACAGCAAGGTCGCCATTTTCAGCCCTCCATGGCACGAAGGAACTTCGGCAGAACTCCGATACCGTCGGTGCGGTGCGGCGGAAGCTGATATATATCGTGTCCCGGGAAGTCGTTGCCCTCAATGAGCAGAGGTCCGTTATCGGTAACGCAAACGTCCCAACCGACAATGCCCACCTGCGGCACGACCTGCCCCGCCTTCTCGACAAGTGCGATGACCTCATCCCACAGCGGCACCTCAAAGCCCTTTATGGGCACGCCCGTCATCGGATGCTTCTCATGCAGAGCACCGCTCTTGTCAAGTGCGGGATAGATTATCCTGCCGCAGTCCTCCTCAATGGGCACGACCATGCCGCCGTTGTTGAAATTGTCGACAAATTTGCCGTTGCCGATACGCAGATACGCGGCGACAACCTTGGTTTTGCTGCCCTTTGTAAAGCTGATAACGCGGCAGGTATTGACGGAGCAGGGATGCAGCTCCGACATACGCTTATGCTGAACGACGCACTCCTCCAATATGAAGTGTCCCGCATCTTTCAGATGCTCATACAGGTCGCCGTCAAACCGCTCCGCTTCAATCTTCTCGATACCCTTACCGCACATACCGTCAACGGGCTTTGCCATGAAAACGGGATGACGGCTCACGAAATCACTTAGCTGCTCCTTCGTTGCGGTACCCATGTCGAGCCATTCACGGTGCATAAACTCACCGAAATTATGGGCAAATTTGAGCTTGTCCTCTATCTCGGGCATATATTTCGGATCGTTGTACTTCTTGATAAAGGCATTGTTTTTGCCTCTTGTTAAAACGGTTTTTCGCTGCTTGCGATTGAGATCGTACATTTCAAACAGCCAATAGTCCATATATCCCGCCTGATAGACGATGCCGCACCAAATCATGTCGAAGAAGATGAAAACGCGGTTTTTACCCGATTTTTCGTGTACCTCGTCGATCTTGCGGAACATCTGGCGGTAATTCATATCAAGCAGTCTTGTTATAAAATATTTGAGTTTAGACATAGTGCATCACCTTTCCGAATCGTAGCAATTGTAGCACATCGGCCCGTAAAAGGCAATAACGCCGAGGCACTTTCGTGTCTCGGCGTATTAAGCTCACCAAATTATCAGAGAGCTGCCTTTGCCTTCTCGCAGAGAGCGGTGAAGGCTGCGGGATCGTGGATAGCGGTCTCGCTGAGCATCTTGCGGTTCATGTCGATGC
>CAZWID010000134.1:0-2578 GCA_964634065.1 uncultured Oscillospiraceae bacterium
TATGCTCTTTACGGCACCGGGATTTTTCGGCATTGTTCCTGTTCTGAGCTTTGCATTTATAACATAGTCAAGCAGCAGAACACCGAGCTGATTGCCGGTTATGGCGGTGTAGCCTTCGCCGTCACGCACCATGACGCCGATACGGTCGGAGTCGGGGTCGGTGCCTATTATGAGATCGCTGCCGACTCTTTTCGCAAGCTCGACCGCAAGATAAAAACCTTCGGGATTTTCGGGATTGGGACTTTCAACCGTCGGAAATGCTCCGTCTATGACCATCTGCTGCGGCACGGGATAAAGCTGCGTTACACCGAGACGGTGCAGAGTTTCGGGTACGAGCTTATATCCGGCACCGTGGAACGGCGTGTAGACAATTTTGAAATTGTCCGCCACCTTTTTTACTACATCCTTATCTATCGCCTGTGCCAGTACACGCTCAAGATATGCCTTATCGGTTTCCTCACCGATCAGCTCTATACGACCGTCGGCTACGGCATCGTCGAAATCGCAGCTTACAAAGCCGTCGAATATATCAATGGCTTCCATCTGTGCCGCGATCGCCGCGGCGTGCTGCGGAGGAAGCTGGGCACCGTCGGACCAATAGACCTTATACCCGTTGTATTCCTTGGGGTTATGACTTGCCGTAATGTTGAGTCCGGCAGTCGTTCCGTAATATCTGACGGCAAAGCTGAGCTCCGGAGTCGGACGGAGTGCGTCGAACAGGCGCACATGGATACCGTTTGCCGCCATAACGCAGGCTGCTTCCTTGGCAAACACATCACTGTTCATGCGGCAGTCAAAGCATATTGCTATGCCCTTTTCCTTTGCCTCTGCACCCTCTGCCGCGATAACGTTTGCAAATGCCTGAGTTGCATGACGTATAACGTGAATGTTCATATGATGAAGTCCGAGCTTCATCGTACCGCGAAGTCCCGCAGTGCCGAACTCGAGAGGCGCAAAGAAGCGGCTTTCTATCTCTTTTTCATCCTCCGCTATTGCGTTCAGCTCCTCCCACTCGGTCTCACCGAGTGCGGGACTGTCAAGCCATTTCTGATATTCTACCTTATAATTCTTCATATTCCGTTCCTCCGTTACTTAAATTCAGTGCGTCCTGATACATAGATTTCGGTACATAAATATCCGTTCCGGGTCCGCTGACGCCGATTATCAGTCTGCCGAAATCGCCGTCGCTCGGGTACTGTCTGATGCAGGGGATGCCGAATGCTTCAAGCATATTCACAAGCATTTCATCGCTCATATCAAGGCTCATGCAATGTGTGAGAAAAACGGGCTCCTCGGGATCTCCGTTTCCGTCCTTAGGCCAACGCTCGTACAGCTCCCCCGTAATGCGTTTGCCCCATGAAAGCTTAATTTCGCCGTCCTCCATAATAACCTCCGTCACTTGTGATACCTCGATCCCTCGTTGATCTTAAAGCTTCGGTATATCTGCTCCGTAAGCATGACCCTTGCAAGGTGATGAGGAAATGTCATCTCGCTCATTCCGAGACGCATATCGGCTCTCGTCTTTATGCCTTCGCTCATCCCGTATGAGCCGCCGATTATAAAACAGACCGCTCCTCTGCCGGATATGGCAATAGCGTCGAGTTTTTTGGCAAGCTCCTCACTTTTGAGCTGCTTTGCGCCGACGCACATGGCTATAACGTAAGCATCCTTCAAAATGCTTTTTTCTATCTCGACCGCTTCCCTGTCCAATGCCGCGGCTATCTCTTTTTGCGACGGTGCATCGGACAGCTTTTGCTCGCTCAGCTCCGCTATCTCGAACTTGCAATATGCTCCGAGACGCTTTGCGTACTCAGCAACGGCGTCGATATAGAATTTTTCCTTCAGCTTGCCTACGCATATCAGTCTGACTTTTAACATTGTACTCTATCCTCTACCGAAACTTCAAGTGCTTTATTGGCGGGAGCCACATAAATTTCGGTGTTTTTATCACTTACGGCGGCGGAAACCGTCTCAAATGCCACAGTCGGCGTATTATTTTCACGGCTGAGGTGCCCGAGAATTATATGTCTCGTCCCTCCCTCGGAGAGCTTTTGCGCCAAAATCGCGCAATCGTCATTGGAAAGATGCCCTTTAGGCGACAAAACTCTTTGCTTTAAAACATAGGGGTACGGACCGTTTTTCAGCATATCTACATCGTGATTTGCTTCGATGACGGCAATATCCGCACCAAAGAGTCCATTTTCCATCGAGTCGCTTATATGACCCGTATCGGTGGCGTAGGCTATTATCGCACTGCCTTCGATGCGGTATCCGCAGCTGAACTCGGAATCGTGCGGCGTCAAAAACGGTGTCACCGAAAGGCTGCCGATTTTAACACTATCGGCAATGGCTATGTATTCAAAGCCTTCATTGAGCTTCGGGTTTCTTTTTAAAATACCGCGCAGCTTTTCGGGTGCATATACTTTGACTCCGTATTTTTTTGCGAACACGGAAAGTCCGGAAATATGATCGGAGTGCTCATGTGTTATGAGCACTCCGCCAATATCCTGCGGAGCAAGTCCCGCAAGCGCAAGATTTTCACATATCCTGCGTGCGGATATCCCCGCATCTATAAGTA
>CAZWID010000135.1:0-2570 GCA_964634065.1 uncultured Oscillospiraceae bacterium
TCGCAAGATAGAAGCCCTTGTAGCCCTCGTCACGAAGCTGCTGAATTGTAACGTCCTTGCCGACTTCAACGCCGCATTTGAACTCAACGCCCATTTCCCTGAGAATGTCGATCTCTGCATTGAGAACGTCCTTTTCGAGACGGAAGGAGGGAATGCCGAGGGTCAGCATACCGCCGGGGACGGGGTTGCGGTCAAATACCGTGACGGGGTAGCCCTTATTGGCAAGGTAGTATGCGCAGCTCATACCGGCAGGGCCCGCTCCGATAACGGCTATCTTCTCGGTGTAGGGTCTGCCTATCTGATTGACCATCTTGGGAACGAAACGAGTATCCTCATGCATATCGTGGTCCGCTATAAAACGCTTTACCTCGTCGATTGCAACGGCTTCGTCGACGCTTGCACGGGTGCACTCCGCTTCGCAACGCTTATTGCAGATACGACCGCAGACTGCGGGGAAGGGATTCTCCTTCTTGATGAGCTCAAGTGCCTCGGTATATCTGCCCTGTGCCGCCAGCTTCAGATAGCCCTGTACGGGAACGTGTGCGGGACAGGCTGTCTTGCAGGGGGCTGTACCGGTATCGACGGTGTCCTTGAAGTTTTCTCTGTAATCGGGATTAAATGTTTTCTTGACAAATACGGTATTGGTGAGCTTTGCATATCCCGCAGGAGTAAGATCGTCCTTGGAGCAAAGCTTCTGACCCAAACGCAAAGCGTTGCCGGGGCAGGTCTCGACACACTGTGCACAGGCGACGCACTTTGCCTCGTCAATCTCCGCAACATAGTTGGAGCGGATAGCATCTCTTGCGCCGAACATGAGACCGGCTCTCAGGCCGAAGCAGGCACAGGCACAGCAGTTGCAGATAGCGGCACTTTCACCGACCTCCTCGATGTTGACCGCATTGTGCATAAGTCCGTTTTCCTCTGCACGTTTTATTATCTGCCATGCTTCCTCACGGGTGATCTCACGGGCTCTGCCGGAACGGATATAGTGCTCCGCGCCTTTACCCATATTCACGCACATATCCTGATCCAAGTGACCGCAGCCGTCACCGATGCTGGTACGGGATGCGCGGCAGGAGCAGTTTGCGACGGAGAATCTGTCGTACTTATTGAGGTAGCTGGAAAGGAGCTCATCCTCCGTAACGCCGGGGATGTCCTTGATTGCATCCTCAACGGGGATAACTCTCATAAGTCCGTAGCCGTCGGGCAGTACGGGGCCGAGCATCTGCATACGCAGTCTGGTGTATTCCTCAAACGCTCTGCCGACTTCGGGATACTTCTCCATGAGGTCTTTTTTGTTGACCATCATCTCAAGGATGCCGGGTGCGAATATCTGCATATAGTAGACGTCCTCACCGACTTCTTTGTTGAAGGTGCGGCGGAAAATGCCGTAGTAGACAAGATTGTCGAGAGATTGCTGAATCTCCTCAACGGTCTTGCCGACCTTTTTGGCAAGATATCCCGCGGTGCGTTCCTTGCGAAGTCCCGCTGCGATGGCGATATCCGCTTCATCGTCGGACACCATGCGTGCCATGCAATAGTATTCGGGTGCGTTCTCGTCGATCTTGACCAAGAGTCCGGACGGTCCTCCGATTATCTTGGCAAGCTTGACTATTTTGGGTCTTAGATTTGCCATGTCTTACTCTCCTCTTCTATAATACTTATTGTATTTAAATGCGCTTTTCGGCGCAGATATTACAGAATGGGAATTTTGATCTTCAAGTCTCCGAGGGGATATGACGAACAGGGGTGGAACCATCCCATCTGCTTATCCGTCTCACGTCTGCCGTCGCCTATCGGCGATACGAATATCTCGCCCGACAGGAGCTGGCTTCTGCAAAAACCACATTCGCCGTTTCTGCAATGCGTATCGACGGGGATCGCCGCTCTCTCCAGTGCAACCGCAACGGATTCGGAAGCTTTCGCCTCGATCACATCTTCCCTTATTCCCCGAACGACGGTAATTTTGAAGCTTTTCTTTTCCGTACCCTTGGGATATGCGGGCAAGGTCGAAATATCCGAAGGATTATTCACAACATCGTGGCGGAAACGACGCTGCGGCACATTCATCTCTTTAAGCGCCCGGGAAACGAAATTATACATCGCAAGTGGGCCGCAGAACATATATGTACTGTCGGCTTCGGAATACTTCTCTATAAGCTCCTTTGTGATGAAGCCCTTTTCTCCCTGCCATGTCTCGTCATCGGACAGGACATGGACTATGTTAATAGTATCACACTCGTTGCAAAGCTTGTCAAGCTCATTGTACAAAACGATGTCATCGGATTTCACCGAGCCGTAAAGCACCGTGAGTTTGCAGCCTTTCATTTTTCCGCCCGCTATCTCCTTTGCCATGGAGTAAAAAGGCGTTATCCCGCTGCCGCCTGCAAGTGCGACGATGTTTTTCGTATCACGCAGCGGCTCCCAATAGAAATTGCCGAACGGCATTGCTCCGTCGAGGACATCTCCGACCTTCACGTTTTCAAAGAGATAATCCGGAACGAGATACGGTACGTTGCGGCGCACCGTTATTTCGAAAAACGGTTTTTCGCCTCTCGCTTCATAAGGTG
>CAZWID010000136.1:0-2491 GCA_964634065.1 uncultured Oscillospiraceae bacterium
ACTGAATTTAAACAACGAAGCTAAAGAGGGTCGAACCCTATCGCCTGTCAGCGACTCTTTTCGGTGCTTTTCGCCCTTTTCACCTTGATGGGCGTCAGCCCATCTTCGTCTCAAAAACCGAAAATCCCTCGAAAATTGCCTGCTGAACAGGTGCTATGCAGTTTCGGTGTAGCTGATTTTTGTTCAGGCAAGGCAAAGCCCGCAGGGAATACTGTCGTATTGTCAAGGGGTTTAACGCAGCATGAGCGGAAATCAGCACGCCAAAACCGACAGGGTTCGGCTCTCTTTAGCTTAGCCGAGGGAAGCTTTTAAATCGACAGAAATGCGAAACCGTGTTGTTCAGATTTCTTTTTTCGTTTGTTATACTGCGGTTGTAAAACGAAAAAGGAGATATAATAATGAATACGGACAAAATTTACGCAGAGCAGCTCGCAAACGAATACGCACCGAAAAACGACTCCAAGGTCGTCGCACTCAAAAAGCTTGACCGCAAGGCAAAGCAGCCGGCAAATATTTTCGCCTTCACCTTCGGAATAATATTCACACTCATCTTCGGTACCGGAATGTGCATTTCCATGGGCACGATTGGCGACGGCAGTCTTAAAACGATGCTCATAGGCATCGCGGTAGGCATCGTCGGCATGGTTGGCGTAGGCATAAACTACCCCATATACAGGAGACTGCTCTCTAAGGGCAAGGCAAAGTATGCATTTGAGATAATGCAGCTTGCCAAAGAAATAAGCGACGGAGAATGAAGCTCATCAAAAAAATCGCCGCCACGGAAACGGGCGACAGATATCTGCACGATAAGGTATACAGAAGCGGTGTCGGAATATATCAGGGCATGACGGTAAATCTCGCTTACGGTATTTTCAGAGCCGTCATCGGTGTGATATACTCCTCTGTGTGGCTTATATCGACGGCTGCGTATTTTCTCGTGCTCGGCTTTATCCGCATGGGACTTGCTGTCTCGAAACGTAAAGGAGGCGATGAGCGCAAAGCCTACCGCCGTACCGCATGGCTTTTGCTTTTGCTCGATATTCCCTTGGGCGGCATGATACTGCTCATGATACGCACCGAGACCGGTATCGTTTATCCCGGGTACACGATATACGCCGCCGCAACATTCACCTTTTATATGCTGACCCTTGCGATAATAAACGTCGTGAAATTCAAAAAGCTCGGCAGTCCCTTGCTTTCGGCTGCAAAGGCACTGAATCTCATATCGGCACTTGTGTCGATACTCGGTCTGCAAAATGCGCTGATATCGAAGTTTTCGACAAACGGAACGGAGTACCGTCAGCTTATGAACACGCTCACGGGCACGGGTCTGTACCTTGCCGTGATAGTGATATCGCTCTATATGCTCTCGAAAAGGAGACGTAATGAACAAATCGGAGAGTAAATATTTCAATACGGCAATTAAAATGGATGAAGCACTCATCGCTCTTTTGGAAAAGAAGGACTTTGAGTATATATCCGTCAAGGAAGTTTGCGCTCTTGCAGGCGTCAACCGCTCCACCTTTTATCTCCATTACGAAAATACCGTCGACCTTTTGGATGAGAGCGTTGCGCTGATGCACGAACGCTTCACGGCATACTTCGATAAGGAGCAGGAAAAGTTCGTAAACGGCATCAAAAATGCGGCACCGGAGGAGCTCATGCTGATAACGCCCGAGTACCTGCTGCCGTACCTGCGATATATCAAGGATCACAGGCGGCTGTATGCTGCGGCTATGACAAAGCCTTCCAACTTCAAAGCACAGGACACCTACGGCAAAATGTTTCGCCATGTGTTCGATCCCATACTCGAACGCTATTCCGTGCCGCAAAGTGAGCGAGCATTTATTATGAGCTTTTATCTCGGCGGCATAAGCTCCCTCGTGTCGGAATGGCTTCGGGAGGACTGCAAAACGCCGATAGACACGGTTTGCGACATGATAATCAAATACATTGTCCCAAAATGAAAAATCGCAGTGCCATGCACTGCGATTTTTCAATGTTTAACTAAATCAGTCGGCACAATGCTCACAGTCGTGAACCTGAGCGAACTTCTCCGCATCATACTCGATGCCGTTCTTGTCGTAGTAGTTCTTGACCGCAGCCTTGACCGCTTCCTCCGCCAAAACGGAGCAGTGAATCTTATGGGTGGGCAGACCGTCAAGAGCCTCGACGACCGCCTTGTTGCTCAGCTCGAGAGCTTCCTCGAGGGGCTTGCCCATGATGAGCTCGGTTGCCATGGAGCTAGTCGCAATTGCACTGCCGCAGCCGAAGGTGTTGAACTTGCAATCTGTGATGATGCCGTCCTCGATCAGAAGGTACATCTTCATGATGTCGCCGCACTTTGCGTTGCCGACTTCACCGATGCCCACGTTGGGAGCGTCCTCTATTTTGCCGACGTTACGGGGATTCTGAAAATGATCCATTACCTTATCGCTGTAAAGAGCCATGATTATTTCCTCCTAAAATTAAATCAGATGAGATGCTGGCG
>CAZWID010000137.1:0-2469 GCA_964634065.1 uncultured Oscillospiraceae bacterium
GCGCCGTCGATACCCGTACCGACGCGCTTATCCGCGAGGGCTTTAAGAGCTATATTCCGGAGACGACCAAGCTCATAGTCGCTCAGCGCATATCCTCCGTTCAGGATGCGGATATGATAATCGTCATGGACAACGGTCACATTTCGGACTGCGGCACTCACGATGAGCTGCTAAAGCGCAGTGAGATATACCGCGAAGTCTATCAGCAGCAGAACAAGGGAGGTGAGGAGAATGAATAAAATGCCGCAAAGACCCAAAGCGAAAAAGGGCACACTAAAGCGCATTATAAAGCTTTTGCACGGCTACTATCCCAAGCTGTTCCCGCTGGTCGTCGTATGCATAATCTTCTCCGCTCTTGTTGCCGCGATCCCCGACATCCTTATTCAGAAGATAGTCGCCATCATCGAAAAGTGGCAGGTCACCCGTGACTGGGCGGCGGCATCCGAGGATGTGTGGCCCGTAATCATATTCCTCATCGTCATGTATGTTTTGAGCATACTTGCCGTCACCCTGTACACTCAGATCATGGCGGTAATGACGCAGGGCTTTTTGTACAAGCTCCGCGGCACGATGTTCAACGGGATGCAGAACCTTCCCGTAAAATACTTCGACACGAATCGTCACGGCGATATAATGAGCTACTACACCAACGACATTGATACCCTGCGTCAGCTCGTTTCGCAGACGATACCGACGGTGCTTCGAGCGGGAGCGGTCGTCATCGGCGTTCTGTGCGTCATGATATACTACAGCGTGTGGCTCACGCTCATTCTGCTGCTCGGTGTCATCGCAATGGTGCTTGTCACCAAAAAAATCGGCGGCGGCAGTGCAAAATACTTCGTCCGTCAGCAGCGTTCCATGGGCAAGACCGAGGGCTATGTTCAGGAAATGATGACCGGTCAAAAGGTGGTAAAGGTGTTCTGCCACGAGGAGCGGAGCAAGGAGGAATTCAAAAAGGTCAACAACGAGCTTTTTGAGGACAGCTTCCGCGCAAATGCCTACGCAAACTGCCTCGGCCCCATAAACAACAACATCGGCAATATCCTCTATGTCATCATCGCCGTTGCGGGCGGCATCTTCATTATCAACGATGTAAACAACCTCAGCATATCGGGGCTTGCGTTCTCGGTCAGCGTCGTAGTGCCGTTCCTTAACATGGCAAGGCAGTTTTCCGGTAACGTCAATCAGCTTTCGCAGCAGATAAACTCCATCGTCATGGCAATGGCGGGTGCCGACCGTATATTCTCCCTCATGGATGAGGCAAAGGAAAGCGATAAGGGCGAGGTCACTCTCGTCAATGCGGAAATAGCCTCCGACGGTACGATCACCGAAACGGATAAACACACCGGACACTGGGCGTGGAAACGACCGCTCACCGAGGGCGGCTTCGAGTACAGGGAGCTGAGAGGCGATGTGGTGCTCAAGAACGTCGACTTTGCCTATGAGGAGGGCAAGGAAGTACTGCATGACATCAGTGTTTACGCCGAACCGGGGCAGAAGGTTGCTTTTGTCGGCGCGACCGGTGCGGGCAAGACGACGATCACGAACCTCATAAACCGTTTTTACGACATTGACGACGGCAAGATACGCTACGACGGCATAAACGTCAATAAGATACGCAAATCCGATCTTCGCCGCTCACTCGGCCTTGTGCTTCAGGACACGAATCTTTTCACCGGAACGGTCATGGAAAACATCCGTTACGGCAAATTGGATGCCACCGACGACGAATGTCGCAAAGCAGCGCAGCTTGCAGGCGCGGACGATTTCATACGCCGTCTGCCGCAGGGCTACGATACGATGCTGTCGAATAACGGCTCCAACCTGTCACAGGGCCAGCGCCAGCTCATATCCATCGCAAGAGCCGCCGTTGCCGATCCGCCCGTCATGATACTCGACGAGGCGACAAGCTCCATCGACACGAGAACGGAGGCGATCGTGCAAAAGGGCATGGATTCGCTCATGGAGGGCAGAACGGTGTTCGTCATCGCTCACCGCCTCAGCACCGTCATGAACTCCGATGTTATTATGGTGCTCGACCACGGTCGCATAATCGAGCGCGGCAGCCACGAAAAGCTCATAGCCGAAAAGGGCACTTACTACAGACTCTACACCGGCGCATTCGAGCTTGAGTGACGGAGCGATAAAACAGCAAAACCGTGCAGCAAAAAATCAGCCTAAAAAATATCCGCTTTTAAACGGATATTTTTTAGGCTTTATTTAGGGCTGAAAGTCGTATTTGCCATAGTTCCGACTGCGCCGCTTCGCTCGGTGCAAAACCTTGCTCCACAAGGTACTGCGCAAGGAACGACGAGAACTTCAATGCACCGTTCAGATTGAAATGCAGAAAATCAAACCAGTCGGTTTCATCATCAATGTTCATGTCGGGAAGTGATTGATTAAAATCTATGAGCTCGAGCTCCATGACATCGAGATCGGAAATGAGCGTATCCATAACGTCGGTGGGTA
>CAZWID010000138.1:0-2372 GCA_964634065.1 uncultured Oscillospiraceae bacterium
CCGTCATGGACATAGTAAAAGCCGTGTGCGATACGCAGGATACCATGCAGGCGATATATCCTCAGCTTGCCTCGCTCGGCAAGCTTGAGAGAAAGGTCAGCTTTGTGACATCTCAGGAGCTTGAGGATATGTACCCGGATATGAGCTCAAAGGAGCGTGAGAATGCCTACCTCAAGGAGCACAAGACGGCCTTTATCATCGGCATAGGCAGAGCGTTAGAGTCCGGTAAACCGCATGACGGCAGAGCACCGGACTATGACGATTGGAGCTTAAACGGCGATATAATGTTCTGGAACGAGCTTTTGGGCTGTGCCTTTGAACTCAGCTCCATGGGTATCAGAGTAGACCCCGACGCAATGGACAGACAGCTTACGCTATCCGGTTGTGACGATCGCAGGGAGCTTCCGTATCACAAAATGCTCCTTAACGGTGAGCTTCCGCTCACGATAGGCGGCGGTATCGGACAGTCGAGACTGTCGATGCTGCTTCTCGGCAAAGCGCATATCGGTGAGGTTCAGGCATCTATCTGGGATAAGGAAACGGAGAAGCTGTGTGCCGAAAAGGGAGTAATGTTACTGTAAGAAAGGCATATAATCAATTATGGATTTTATTGAAGCTGTAAAGGTAATAGTCCTCGGCATAGTCGAGGGAATAACGGAGTGGCTGCCCATTTCAAGTACGGGGCATTTGCTGCTTGTGGATGAGTTTATAAAGCTGAACGAGAGTGCCGAGTTCAAGGAAATGTTCATGTACGTCATTCAGCTCGGTGCTATACTTGCGGTCGTAGTTCTTTTCTGGGGCAAAATGTGGCCGTTTCAGACTAAGGACAAATCGAAGCCCATAGTTCGCCGTGACGTCTTCTCGATGTGGTTCAAGGTTGTTGTTGCCTGTATACCCGGCTTTTTGGCATATATCGCGCTTGACGAGATATTTGTCGACGATGTCAGAATAATCGCTGCGGCACTTATCGTGTACGGTATTGCGTTCATCATTATCGAAAACTGGAACAAAAACAGGACACCGAAGGTGAAAACGCTTGAGGAAATAAGCTATAAGGATGCCCTCCTCATAGGACTGTTTCAGGCACTCAGCATCGTCCCCGGAACATCACGCTCCGGCTCGACGATCATCGGCGGACTTGTCATCGGCGTATCCCGAGTTGCCGCAGCGGAGTTTACGTTCTTTTTGGCAGTGCCCGTTATGGTCGGAATGTCGGCTCTCAAAATTCTCAAGTTCGGCTTTGACTTCACCTCGGCACAGCTTATCGCGCTCATTTTGGGCTGCGTTGTCGCATTTGTCGTGTCGATACTGGTCATAAAGTTCCTGATGAGCTATATAAAGAAAAAGGACTTCAAGATCTTCGGTTGGTATCGCATCGTCCTCGGTGCGATCGTCCTGCTGTATTTCTACGTTTTGAAATAATGCCGCATACAATTGAACTGTAAAGATAAAACCAAATCTTTGGAACGGAGGATAGGCAACATGGCAGAGGGGCAGATGCAAAGAAAAGTATATTCCGACTATTTAAGAGTATTTGCTACGCTCGCCGTAATAATCATACACGTTTCGTCACAAAACTGGGCGACAACTAATGTGAACGGCTTTGAATGGCAGTTTTTCAATTTTGCGGACAGTGTTTCGCGATGGGCTGTACCCGTGTTTGTTATGATAAGCGGCTCATTGTTTTTAAGCAGAGATATACCCGTAAAAAAGCTGTATACGAAATATATACTCAGAATGGCTATTTCTTATCTTGTATGGACTTGCCTTTATAATTTGCTTTCAGTGCCCAGATATCATATGTGGTATATTTTGATGATAATCGGCATATATATGCTTGCCGTTTATTAAATCCATAGTCGGAACAAAGAAACGGGCTTTATACTATTTGCTGCTCTCATTCACCTTTGCAATTGCAATACCGAGCTTTTCAACTCTGGCAAACGATTTCGGAACCGACATTATTGCTAAAGGTGCGGATTTGCTTGTCAGATATGCAAATGACATGACTGTCAACATTGTGCTCGGATATACCGGTTATTTTGTGCTTGGGTACTTACTGGATACGGTGAGTTTAAGTAAGACTCAAAGGCTAGTTATTTACGCTCTCGGTATATTCGGCTTTGCCTTTACGGTAGCTGCCGATTCAATAGTGGCAATAAGAACGCAGCGTTATTGCGGAAACTACTACGGATATCTCAACTTCAACGTGCTTCTTGAGGCAGTTGCGGTCTTTACGCTGCTTAAGCATTGGAGGAGTATCCGAACCCGTTTTTAAGCGGATATAACCGCCGCAGGCTTCGTTTTGCTCAATCGAAAGGCGACAGCCTTCCTCAATCGCAAAGCCTTGCCTGCAACACTTCTCTTTCGCT
>CAZWID010000139.1:0-2360 GCA_964634065.1 uncultured Oscillospiraceae bacterium
CCTTGCCGTCATTTTCCTTGTGGGCTTCCTTATCCCCTCGGGCATCTTCTTCCAGTCCATCGGTAAGCCTCTCAAATCTATGCTCGCAACTCTTTCGAGGCAGCTTATATACTTCCTCCCCAGTGCATTTATACTCGGTGCACTCTACGGTGTCGAGGGTCTGCTTTATGCAGGTCCCGTCGGTGACACTCTTGCGGCAATTACCGTTTCGATACTTATAGTCGGTGAGATGAAGCTCCTCAACCGAGAAATCGCAAAGCAGAATGCAAAAATCTAAAATTCTTCTTCCATTTTGCAGCTTTTTATGTTTAAATAGATTTAATAGGCAATTTTTTAACATTCCGCCGAATGGTGTGGCGTGCGCTACACCATGATTGCCGTACTGTATGTATAATATACTCAGAAATAAAAAATGCTGCATCAAAGGAGAAATACTATGGAACTTTATAACCCCCTTATCAAAGCCACAACGGAGCTACTCTCCCGTGGCAAAAGCAAAGCTAAGGTATGGGGCTACGACCCCAAAAAGGCATGGACGGATGTCGGCTCATCGGAGCTTGTTTTGCAGAGTGAGGCTGCCTATGAGCTCGGCGCACTCGGCTTGGGCTCTGCCAACTACAACTGCGTTACGACAAGTGCCGATCTCGTCGATAAGGATCAGGTAATTCTTTACGGTCCCGATCTCAAGGAGATAAAGAAGGATACCGCATTTGCCCGTATCGTTCTCCTGCGTATCGGTGATATCGAAGGAGACGACGATCAGGTTTACCGTGCCCTCAAGGACATTGAGTTCAGCAAGTACCATGTTTATCCCGAAGGCTACATGGTCCGTATGTCCCCCGAAAGTCACCGTGAGCAGATCCGTGTCAGCAAGAGAGCAATCAAAAAAGGTATCAGCTTCAGCGCAGTCGGTCAGCGTTACATCGAGGAGTACAAGAAGGATCGCAACGTTATCAATGCCACCGTTATATTCGTGACCGATCCTACGATTGATTTTGACGCACTGCACGAAAGCGCGAAAAAAGCCGATTCCATCACCGGTACTCTGTGCCACATCATGGAGGGTCTCCCCACCGACTGCAATGTCTGCCAGCTTAAGGACATTTGCGACGAGGTCGAGGGCATGAAGGAGCTTCACTTCGGTGTCGGTGATAAGGGCACCAACGAACACCATTGATACATTTTATAGTTTAAAACCGTCGAACTTTTGTTCGGCGGTTTTAATCGATTTTCGGGAAACGTCCGACAGTGGACGTTTTTTTAATTTTATCTTCTGTTCAGCTTGCGGCTTATTTCTTTCGCGCTTATCACAAGGTCACCGAAGGCGGCAAGCGTCAATCCGGAGAGATATGAGACAACGGCACCTCCGAGGAACACCCAAAAGCTCTCGAGTACAAAGGCAAGGATCAATGCTGCTATAGCTTCAATTACAAAGAAAATGCTCGCCAGTGTTTTCAGCAACTTGCCCGGATTCCTATAGATAACGGAATCATCCTCATTGTAATATGTCGGTTCATAGTGAGGCGATTGATGGACATATTGTATACCCGGTGCATAATCAGCAGCTGCCGTCTCGCGTTTCACGTCTCCCGCTCCGCTCACTGTTTTTGTCCCTGTCAGGTTATCGGAAGTAGAATATAGCGGTTTCCGCAGCCTTGCATAAGCAGATTCAGCCAAATATGTAAGGCTTGTCGCAAAGTATCTGTCTTTCACATAGACTACCGCGGCATTGTTGCGAAGCTGCTCTAACTCTGCCTTGCTTACTAACTTGTAATATCCTCCGCAGTTGTCGGTATAAGGAAATTCTGCCGTAGGCACTTTACCGACGGAAAACAGTTTCACGGTTTCACTCATAGTTATTTCCTCCCTGTTATTTTGTGGTTTACTGTTAAAATACTACCATTTGCAGGACTTTTCGTCAACACTTTTTACACTTGACAAAAATCGTTTCAAGATTATAATAATTATAAAAACGCTTGTTTTAAATTGCTAAATACTTGACGAGGTGATATCATGCCCCCAAAGCCTAAGTTTACAAGAGAAGAAATAGTAGCTACCGCACTTGAGCTTGTCTCCGAAAGAGGTGTCGAAGCACTCACGGCAAGAGAGCTCGGTGCCGCTCTCGGAAGCTCCGCACGTCCCATCTTTACTGTATTCGAGAACATGGAGGAGCTGCACGGAGAGGTTCGCAATGCAGCCATGCTCCGCTACGAAAGCTATATCGGCAGAAGCGACAGTGAGATGCCGCTGTTTAAGCAGGTCGGTATGCAGATGGTGCTTTTCGGTGCAAGGGAGCCCAAGCTCTATCAGCTCCTTTTTATGGAGGAAAACAGAAATGCCGTGAGCTTTGACGATGTTTT
>CAZWID010000140.1:0-2358 GCA_964634065.1 uncultured Oscillospiraceae bacterium
AGCTTGCAAAGCTCGCAAAGCAGTATAACCTCGACGCCATCCACGACACCGTTCATGAGATGGCTCGCGACGAAGCCCGTCACGGCAAGGCATTTGAAGGTCTGCTCACAAGATATTTCAGTAAGTAAGAATCGCATAAATATGTATAGTAAAACAGGGAGCCGAGGCTCCCTGTTTTTTTGCTTGGTGAAAAAGTCACTTCGGGCTTTTTGCAATCACATACCGAGAAGCTGTTTTTTCTTTGTCTCGAATTCTTCTTCGCTGATGATGCCCGCATCAAGCAGCTCCTTGTACTTTTTAAGCTCATCGGCTACTCCGATCGTTGTGCCCTCTGTGCTCTCACTTGCACTTGCACGAACGCCCTTTGTCTTTACGATTTTGTTCATCTTATCCTGCATCAGAATAGGTGCAACAATTGGAACGAAGATCGCCAGTATGAGGCAGAGCGTTGCCAGATCCGACTCTATGTTCTTTGCCTTTGCCATCTTGTCTATGCGCTGTGCGGTCTTGTATATCCAGTATATCGAGTAGAACGGAACAAAAATGTACAGAAGCAGCTTATTGGTGGGATTTCTCTTTTCCTCGCCTTTTACCGCATTTGTATATCCGGTCATGCGATACACCCAAATGAGCATCCAAATTCCGCAGGTGAACAGGAGCAGGAGAATATGCTTTACAAGACCGCAATACGCCTCGGGAAGCACCTCAGTGTATGCTGCGGTATTGCCGTCCTCGGTTTCATACCGTGTCTTGCTCTCGGAAAGCCCGTTGGGATGTGCAATCCATAAGCCTGCAAACAGAAATGCTACTGCCATAATCAAGCATACAATAGAGGTCATAACCGAGCAGTAGTACATGCAATGCATTTCAAACATCTCGATTACCACCAGTCTCAGCTGTGTCATAATGCAATATATGCCCATTAGTGCGCAGGGAAGGAACCACAGTCCGTTCAGCTTATCCTTGGCATTGCCGAGATAATTTGTGAAATTTGCGGCGGCAATAAAGAGCAAAAGCAGAGCTGCAAGCGGATACAACAGTTCAACTAAAACAAGAAAGTAGCTAATCGTGGTGTAATGACTATAGCCCGACCAATAATCATATTCAAGAACAGATACCAAAAACGGTGAATAACCCTCTATATCGAAGTAGCTTATGTAGCAGTAGACAGTGAAAACTGCTATCAGTGCAATTGCAATTACCGTGAACAGATCACGTCTCTTGAGAAACATCAAAACCGCCGTTCCCAAAAGACCGATGATAAAGACTATTGTCCAAAAATTTAATGACGGTGTATATTCGTATATCAGTGGTGTCAGTAAATACTGCACCGCAAAAGCTGCGGCAAACAATATTCCGGCTATCAGATGATAGCTCTTTTCCGTTTTGTTCTCATTCATCGAACCTTCTCCTTTTAATAATCTCGTATTCGGAATTGATTGACACGGCACCTTGATTTTTGTCAATAAATCTTACAATTCCATCTTATTTGCAATTATATATCTTTAAATTCCCTATGTCAACAAAAACAAATCCTTAAATTCCTTAAAAACTCGTGTGTTGAGAATTACAATACATACAACATACAGCGAGGTGATTTGATGGATTACGTTGATTGGTTTTACAAAAGGCTTTATGAGCTGCGTATTCAAAAGGGCGTTTCGGCAAGAGACATGAGTCTTTCTCTCGGTCAAAGCGAAAGCTACATAAATAAAATCGAGAACAGACGTGCTCTGCCCTCCATGACCGGATTCTTCTATATCTGCGAATACCTCGGTATAACGCCTATGGATTTTTTCAACGTCGATTCCGCATCACCTCAAAAATCGCAGGAGCTTGCAAGTGAGATAGATAAGCTCACAGCAAAGCAGGCGGAGCATATTTTGGCGGTCGTCAGAGACCTTTCCGATCGCTGATATGCGTCTTATATGTAAAAACAGGTTCGCGTTTGCGAACCTGTTTTTCTTGTCGAAAAAGGCTATCATTTTACTTAATTCTACTCCCGATATTCAATAAGCTCCGCCTTCCGCATCGCACTCGTTACGATTACGCAAAATGCATCCGAAAAACCATTAAAGTCTCCGGTTACTATTTGATCACTCATGATTTAACGTCGAACTTTTAAAGTAACCTTCAACTCCACCGAAAGCTGCTCCAACCACCATTTTGATAACAGCGGTGCCCCAGTTAAATTCAGTTCCTTCCAATTGCGTTTCAAGCCAATAGTCTACAAGGCTTGAAAGAGCACCAAACACTGCACCAATTGCCGCATGTCTTGTGCCCACTTCTCCGGTGGGATCGCTGTAATTCACCGGATTATTTTCGCAATAGGCGTACATATTGCCGGAGAGGAGACCG
>CAZWID010000141.1:0-2356 GCA_964634065.1 uncultured Oscillospiraceae bacterium
AAGAACCTCGATAACACCGTCACCGATCTCGAGGACGGAAACGTCGAATGTGCCGCCGCCGAGGTCGTATACCATGATCTTCTGATCGGTTTCCTTATCGAGACCGTATGCAAGTGCCGCAGCGGTAGGCTCGTTGATGATACGCTTTACGTCGAGACCGGCTATGCGTCCCGCGTCCTTGGTTGCCTGACGCTGAGCATCGGTGAAGTATGCGGGGACGGTGATGACCGCTTCGGTAACGGTCTGACCGAGGTAGCTTTCCGCATCGGACTTCAGCTTCTGAAGTATCATCGAGGATATCTCTTGAGGAGTATATGCCTTACCGTCGATATTTACCTTGTAATTGGAGCCCATTTCACGCTTTATCGAAGAAATGGTGCGGTCGGGATTGGTGATTGCCTGACGCTTTGCGATGTGACCTACCATTCTTTCGCCGTTCTTCGCGAATGCGACGACGGACGGGGTGGTGCGTGCACCTTCCGGATTTGCTATAACGACAGCGTCGCCGCCTTCCATAACGGCTACACAGCTATTGGTCGTTCCGAGGTCTATACCTATAATCTTACCCATAATAATTTCCTCCTATTTGAAAATGAAAATAATATACTTTTTATATAATCAGTTCGCCACTTTTACCATGGCAAAACGAACTACCTTGTCACCCATCACAAAGCCCTTTTGAAATACCTCGACGATCTCGTTTTCACCGAAGCTTTCGTCCTCGACGTGCATAACGGCGTTGTGCTTTTCGGGATCGAACTTTTCTCCCAGTGCCTTGATCTCCGCAACTCCGAGAGCGGTCATCGTGCTCTCGAACTGCGTCATTATCATTTCGATGCCTCTGCGGTATGCCTCGTCCTCGGTCTGCTGCTTGAGTGCACGCTCAAGATTGTCATACACGGGAAGAAACTTGCGCAGAGTATCCGCCTTTATATCACCGTAAAGCGAATCCTTTTCCTTTTGCGTTCTCTTACGGTAGTTGTCATACTCCGCCGCAAGGCGAAGATATTTTTCTTTTTCTTCGTTTATAAGCTTTTCGGCAGTCTCCTTAACGGAGGCGTCCTTCTTGCTTTCCTTTTTGGTCTTGGACTTCTTTTCCTTCTTTTCTTCCTTGACGGGTTCCTCGACCTTGACCTCCTCAACTTCCTCGGTTTTGGGTTTCTCTATCGGAGAAGTGTCTTTCTTTTCGTTTTCAGTGCTCATCTATGATGTCATCTCCCTTGATTATCAGTTTGTTATGCATCCCGGACGGGGGAGCTTCGCCTCCGGACAGTCGCCTTGAAAGTCCTGCCGCAAGGAAGCTCAGCTTTGCCGCTACTGCGGAATAATCCATTCTCGTGGGCCCGACTACGCCTATAAGTCCCTTCGTATTATCGCCCATATCGTAGCTCGCTATGACTACGCTTGAGTCCTTGAGCTCCTCCGCAACGTTTTCGGGGCCTATAAGCACCGTGACATCGGAATCGGAATCGAGTACGTTGCCGGAGATAAGGTGCCCACCGTCGGAAAGATAGCTCATTAAGCGATGCGCCTTGTCGGGATCGCGAAACTCCGGCTGACTTAAAAGCCTGTTTTCGCCGGTAACATATGCCTCAATGCCGCTTTGCTCGGAGAGTATCTCCATTGCGAAGGAGGCGATGACCGCCGTTAAGCCCATCGTATCGTCCGCTGCACGCTCCGTCGTGCTTATGAGCAAGGGAGTGATTTTCTCGTTTGCGATATCGGTGAAATTGGCATTAAAGAGAGCGGACAGCTTGTTTATCATGCCGTTATCCACCGAAATGGGCAGATGTACAAGCTTGTTTTTTACCGTGTTGTTGCTCAGCATTGCGACGATTATAAACGTGTTCGCGTCAATATAAATAAGATCGAAACGCTTTATCGTGGCAGGTGCATAGCTCGTGAGCATAAGTGTCGGATAGTCGGTTAGCTGGGAGGCTATCTTGCCGATGTCGCTCATCATACCGTCAAGCTTCGTCATCTTATCGTTCAGGCGGCGGTTTATCTCCTCCGTCTCCTCAAGCGAAAGCTTCTGACGCTGCATCAGCTCATTGACATATATCCTGTAGCCTGCCGGAGTCGGGATCCTGCCTGCCGAGGTATGCGGCTGTTCAAGATATCCCATGGTTGTCAGCTCGGCAAGCTCGTTGCGTATTGTCGCGGAGCTGCAGCCGAGATCGGCTATACGTGCTATCGCCTTCGACCCGACCGGCTCTGCCGTTTTGATATGCTCCTCGACAAGCGCGGCAAGTATTTTCTTTTTCCTGTCGCTGATGCTCATTGGCACTCGCACCTCGCTATTGCTGGCACTCTCTTTATCTGAGTGCTAATATAGCATTATTTTTTGCCGTTGTCA
>CAZWID010000142.1:0-2354 GCA_964634065.1 uncultured Oscillospiraceae bacterium
TGCAATAAAGTACACCTTTTTGTCAGAGGGATCTGCGCTTATAACAGATCGACAAAGAACCAATATAGCTTGTCCTACAGGTCCTGATAAGGCAGTGATATCTATATCTTCGATCGCCTACATTATAGTGTCTCCTAATGATATGCCCTCCGCAAGGAGAACATATAGATTCGTCACCCAAAATAAATATTCAAGGAGGAAAAAGAAATGACGAATAGTAGACAAACAAAGAGAGCATTGCTCGGCAGTGTCATGGCGCTCTTTCTCTGCTTTGCGATGCTTCTCGGAACCACCTTCGCATGGTTCACCGACAGTGCTTCCACAGGCGTGAACAAGATCCAAGCCGGTACGCTGGATATTGTTCTCGAAAAGTGGGATGTTGAAAAAGAAAAATGGGTAGACGCCGAAGGCGAGACTCTCGACTTTGTAAAAGCGGCGGATAGTAAGGACGAAGAGATCCTTTGGGAGCCCGGTTGTACCTATAACCTTCCCAAGCTTCGCATCCGCAACAACGGCAGCCTTGCACTCAAGTACAAGGTAGTCATCACCGGTATCAACGGCGACGCTAAGCTCAATGAAGCAATTGATTGGACGATCGGCGAGGTTGCAATGGGTGCAGAGAAGCATCTCCTCGCAGGTGAAGACAACGAATTCACCATCAGCGGTCACATGAAAGAATCCGCAGGCAACGAGTATCAGGGTCTGTCTATCGACGGTATCGCTATCACCGTTTACGCTACTCAGGATACTGTTGAGCACGATAGTTTTAGTAATCAGTATGATAAAGATGCCGGTTACGCTATGGGTTGGAATGGAAAGGTCGCAACAGAGGAACAGCTTGCGGCTGTGACCGACACGGAAGCTAAGACTGTTAAGATCGACTCTCCCGAGCTTCTTGCCGCCCTTGCAGTATCGGTAAATAACGGTAAAAGTTATCGCGAATATACGATCACTCTTGAAAAAGACATCGATCTCGGAAATCAGAATTGGACACCGATAGGAACAGCCGAGCATCCGTTTGACGCCAGAGTTTTTGACGGGCAAAATCACACTATAAGTAACCTAACGGTAAACGGCGGTGCTTCCAATCCGACCGACCTTGAAGCAACAGATCAGGGACTTTTCGGTTATACATGGACAAACGGCAATATTATTGAGATCATGAACCTCAATATTCATAATGCTGACATTTATGCCAAGAACTCTGCCGGTGCGATCGTAGGTCAGGTCATGACCGCTCAGTCCAGCTATTGGCAGGCGGGATACACGGCGATCCATAACGTCAACCTTACGGGTAAAGTCACGATCGAAGGCGGTAACTCTGGTGGTATTTCCGGTTCGGGTACCGACAACTGGGCACTCCAGACGCAGTACAGCGATATTGTGATCGATGTTGATGCAGGTAGTTACGTTTCCAATGTAAAAGCCTCAGAGCTGAGCGGAAGCGGCGTTGGCGGTGCGCTCGGCAGTGTTGCCTCCACCGTGGCGTGGGGACGTGTTGTGAAGAACATTCAGTCCAACCTTGACGTAATTGGTAATTCGGGAAATGTCGGCGGTATTATCGGCATAGGAAATCAATATTTCGAGAATATCACCTATACCGGAAATGTGACGGTTAAGAACGTGACTCCGAAGGAGAGCGGCAAATACGATCATGCGTTGGTAACGGGAATCATAGCCCCCACGTGGAATCATTCGGAGATGACAGAAGCAAGACGCAATTCCATTTCAGCTACCGGAACGCTGACGATCGAGCTTACCGATGGCACGACCATTAATGACAATGGTCAGCAATGTGACAATAAGTTCGGCGGCTGGGCTTGGTAATCAGCAAATATGAAAAGCCTCTCGACCCTTTGAGGTTGAGAGACAATCAAAGTGCACAGATCGCATGAGTTCCGACAGCGGTCTTAATCAAAGCTGCTGAATGCGGCAAATAAAAATCGTACCACGGTGGTATCTATACAGGTATCACCGTGGTATTTTTGTATTCCGAACACCACCAGTTCTCATTAAAACGACACCGTGCCGCGATCGGTCTCTTTCTTGATGGTGCTGTGCTTATTGCGTCTGCCATAGGATCATTATTATGGACTTTCTTTTTTGATAATTTGTTAACCTACTGTTGTAGCTTCATTTTGGGAGCGGCGTCCCGAATATCCTGCGGGCGTTTTGATATGCGCACTCGGCAAGGGTCTCGGCGTCGCACTCGCGAAGCTCTGCGGCGCGCCTTATCGTATACACGATATTATCCGAGCGATTTATCCTTCCGCGCATCGGCACCGGCGAAAGATAGGGACAATCGGTCTCAAAGAGAATGCGGTCGTCGGGAACTGCCTTTACCGTCTCGGCAA
>CAZWID010000143.1:0-2277 GCA_964634065.1 uncultured Oscillospiraceae bacterium
TAAGCATCGGAGGAGGTACTAACAAATGAAAGTTGTTCTCGGTTTTTCCGGTGGTGTCGATTCCTCCGTATCTGCGGCACTTTTAAAGCAGCAAGGCTATGAAGTGTTGGGGCTATATATGGATAACGGCGGCAAAGCCGCTCTGAGCGATGCGATAAATACCGCTGAATATCTCGATATTCCACTCAAGGTGGCTGATGTTGCCGATGCTTTGGAACAAAACGTGTGCCGTCCGTTTACGGAAGCCTATCTTCGCGGTGAGACTCCGAACCCCTGTATCATATGTAACCCTTCGGTCAAGTTCCGTACTCTGTGCGAATATGCCGACAAAGTCGGTGCCGAATTTGTCGCAACGGGGCATTACGCAAGGTCAAAAGGCGGGATGCTCTTTAAGGGCAGACCCGAAAACGATCAGAGCTATATGCTGTGCCGCATTGAAAGAGAGCAGCTTCAAAGGCTCATTCTGCCCCTCGGTGACTATGCTAAGGTCGAAGTAAGAGAGCTTGCTCACGGCTTCGGTATTCCGGTTGCCGACAAGCCTGACAGCATGGAGATCTGCTTTATTCCGGATAAGGATTATATTGCATGGCTCAAAAACCGTGCCGAGCTGCCTCCGGAAGGTGATTTTGTCTTTCACGGTGAGGTGATCGGTCGGCATGAGGGCATACATCGCTATACCGTAGGTCAGCGTAGGAGCGGTCTGTTTAACGGCAGAAAGCTGTATATCTCGAAAATCGTTCCCGAAAACAACACCATTGAGCTCGCACTTTGGGAGGAGCTTTTTAAAACCGAGGTCGTTGCCCGCGACTTTCACTGGCTGTGCAATGAGCCTGTGGGCACGGTGAACGCCACCGTCAAGGTGAGGCATACAAAGTGGGAAAATCCTCCCTGTGAAGCTTATATTGACGGCGACCTTGTCAGGATTCATGCTTTCGATTCACTCAGAGCTCCCGCAAGAGGGCAGTCTGCTGTGCTTTATGACGGAGATAGAGTTCTCGGCGGCGGATTTGTTGTTTGATTTGCCCGTTGACCGAAACGGCGATTTATGAGACAATCTCTACAATTAAAATATTATTTGTCGGAGGAACATTGCCATGGCACACTATTTCAACGAACCGTCCAGAACCTTCAGCGAATATCTTCTCATTCCGGGTTACACCGATGAGAATTGTATCCCCTCGAACGTCAGTCTCAAAACTCCGCTTGTCAAGTTTAAGAAAGGTGAGACTCCCGCTCTCTCGCTGAATATTCCCTTTGCGTCGGCTATCATGCAGTCTGTCTCCGATGACAGAATGGCGATCGCTTTGGCAAAGGAAGGCGGTATCTCCTTCATCTACGGTGCTCAGACCGTTGAGGACGAAGCGGCAATGGTCGCAAGAGTCAAGAGCTACAAGGCGGGCTTTGTCGTCAGTGCGTCGAATATTATGCCGGATCAGACCCTTGCGGACGTTCTTGAGCTCAAGGAGAAAAACGGATACTCCACCATGGCAGTCACCGACGACGGCACCGCAAACGGTAAGCTTCTCGGTATTGTCTCCAGCAGAGACTACAGAGTCAGTCGTATGAGCACCGAACTCAAGGTCAGTGAGTTTATGACTCCGCTCTCTAAGCTCATTACCGCTCCTCTCGGCACTACACTCAAGGAAGCAAACGACATCATTTGGGATCACAAGCTCAATTCCCTCCCCATAGTCGACAATGATGGTAGGCTCAGATACTTTGTCTTCCGTAAGGATTATTCGGAGCACAAGGCAAACCCCAATGAGGTCTTGGATGAGCACAAGCGTTATCTCGTCGGTGCCGGTATAAACAGCCGTGACTATGAAAAGCGCGTTCCCGCCCTTGTGGAAGCAGGTGCCGATATTCTGTGTATCGATTCCTCGGAGGGGCACTCCGTATGGCAGAAGCGTACCATCGAATTTATCCGCGAAAAATACGGTGAAAGCGTCAAGGTCGGTGCCGGCAACGTCGTTGACAGAGACGGTTTTATGTTTCTTGCCGAATCCGGTGCGGACTTTGTCAAGGTCGGCATAGGCGGCGGCAGTATATGCATAACCCGTGAGACAAAGGGCATAGGTCGCGGTCAGGCTACGGCTCTGATCGAGGTTGCGGCGGCAAGAGACGAATACTTCGAAAAGACAGGTATATACGTCCCCATCTGCTCCGACGGCGGTTTGGTTCACGATTATCACATGACGCTTGCTCTCGCAATGGGTGCGGACTTCCTCATGATGGGCAGATACTTTGCCCGTTTCGACGAAAGTCCCACCGCAAAGC
>CAZWID010000144.1:0-2256 GCA_964634065.1 uncultured Oscillospiraceae bacterium
CCTGGCGGGCGTTACCCGTTATCCTTGCCTTATGGAGCCCGGACTTTCCTCACACACAGGCTTTCGCCATATGCCCGCGACCGTTCGGCTCACTCAAGTATGCATTTTAATATTTGTCAGCCCTCAAGTCAATAGAATTTTCTTGTTTTTACTCCGATATGGGGATATAATAAATTGTTAAAGGAGGCGTATCATATGTTGCTTTCCGAATATTTTGAAAGTATTAAAGATAAAAGAATATGTGTTATCGGTATGGGTGTCAGTAATATGCCGCTTATCGAGAAGCTTCTCGATGCCGGATGCAAGGTTACCGCCTGCGATAAACGCAGTGAATATGAGTTGGGTGACGATTATAGCCGATTAAAGGCTCAAGGCTGTTCCTTTTCTCTCGGGGAAGAATACCTTGATGGTCTTTGCGGTTTTGACATCATATTCCGTACACCGGGTCTCATGCCCTTTGACCCTCACCTTGTCGCCGCAAAAAACAGCGGTGCGGAGATAACATCCGAAATGGAGCTTTTCTTCAAGCTTTGTCCCTGTCGCATTGCGGCAGTAACAGGCAGTGACGGTAAGACCACTACAACAACCGTTATATCCGAGTTATTAAAGGCTCAAGGCTTTACGGTTCACCTCGGTGGCAACATAGGCAGACCGCTATTATGCGACGTTGATACAATGAACCCGGATGACTTTGCCGTGTTGGAGCTCAGCTCCTTCCAACTGCACAGTATGTACTGCCGTCCCGATATCGCGGTGATAACCAATATTTCCCCGAACCATCTCGATAAGCACCTTGATTATAGTGACTATTATGATGCCAAGAGCTCAATTTTTACAAACCAAAGCTCTAAGCAGCGACTTGTTCTCAATGCTGACAATGAATTTTACTCATATTACGCGAAAAAAGCCATGTCAAATATAAGCGTGTTTTCGAGAAAGACCAAGCCCGAAAACGGAGTGTATACCGAAAACGGCAAGGTGCTCCGTGTAAAAAACGGTAGGGAAGTGCCAATCATGTCTGTTGACGAAATATTGCTTCCGGGTACGCACAATCTTGAGAATTACATGGCTGCTTTTGCGGCAACCGAAGGTATCGTATCGGATGAAGTTTGTAGAAGGGTAGCAATGAGCTTTGAGGGCGTTGAACACCGTTTAGAGCGGGTACGCTGCTTAAACGGAGTTACTTTTATTAACGACTCCATAGGCACGAGTCCCACAAGAACCGCTGCGGGACTTCGTGCTTTGAAAGTCAAGCCCATACTGATAGCAGGCGGATATGATAAGCACATTCCTTTTGATGAACTCGGTGACGAAATTTGTCTGTATGCAAAATCTCTCTACCTCTGCGGTGCTACATCCGACAAAATCGAAGCGGCAGTAAAGGCGTCAAAGCATTATGACAGCAGCTTTGAGATTCGCAGATTTGACGATTTCAAGACCGCTGTGCTCTCCGCAGCAGCTGCTGCAAAGAGCGGAGACACAGTTTTGCTTTCTCCCGCTTGCGCGGCATTTGATATGTTTAAAAACTTTGCCGAGCGCGGCAAACACTTCAAAAAAATTGTGATGGAGCTTTAATATGAAAATAAGTGATATAAGACCTGAAGTCTACGCTATGGCTGAAAAGGCAGAAGCGCAGCTTAAAGACATTTTTTCCGAAATCGATAAGAATGCGCAGCTTTGCACCGTAAAGGTTATGACCGCATTTCAGGACAACAAGGTTTCCGAAGCCTGCTTTGCAGGCACCACCGGATACGGATATGACGACCTCGGCAGAGAAACACTCGATAATGTGTACGCGCAAGTTTTTAATACCGAAGCCGCACTTGTCCGTATAGGCTTTGTTAACGGCACTCATGCTCTATCTTGTGCTTTGTTTTCTATGCTGAAACCCGGCGATACCCTTCTGTCCGCTACCGGTCTTCCATATGATACACTCCGCAACGCAATCGGAATAAGCGGCGACTGTCACGGTTCATTGAAGTTTTACGGAATCAACTACAAACAGGTTGACCTTAAAGACAGCTCTCCCGATATCGAGGGTATAAAATCCGCACTGTCGGATAAAAGTGTTCGTGCCGTACTCATTCAGCGTTCAAGAGGATATGAGGACAGACGGGCACTCTCACCGCTCGAGATCGGTGAAATATGCGCTGCGGTAAAGTCGGTAGACCCCACAATCAGCGTTATGGTTGATAACTGCTACGGTGAGTTTACCGATCTTAAAGAACCCACAGACTACGGTGTAGACCTTATGGC
>CAZWID010000145.1:0-2254 GCA_964634065.1 uncultured Oscillospiraceae bacterium
GCATAACAATCGCCTCGGAATATCAAAATATGCACATCGGCAGGCGTGTCATCGGAGAAATCATAACTCTTGCGAGGGAAAAGGGGCTGTCGGCTCTGTGTGCCGAGATATATTCGTTCAATTTGCAGTCTCGTAAAATGTTCGAAAGCGTCGGCTTTAGGTGCATAGACGGCGACAGATATGTGCTTTTTCTGCAATAAACCGCTGCTTTGTATTACATCGCCGCATATTTGACGGCTATTGTATTCCCAAACCGTAAATTGCGGAGTGCTGTGAGATTCCCTCTCGGTAAAGCAACAGGCTTACGGAGAGGGCTTTTTGCGCATTTTTGTTGAAATAAGGAATATACTGTGATATTCTTGATTTTGGTAAGAAATTAAATAAACGGAGGTAGAGCCATGAAAAACCGCCTTATCGCGCTGCTGCTTGCTCTTGCAATGTGCTTTTCGCTATGCTCTTGCGGCGTCGACTTCGACGACGATATCGATGACGAAAAGGACAGCGAGTTAAGCGAGCTCGACAAGTACGTCGAAGCCGTATATGTGTATCTTCTCACAAGTATGTGTGACCTTTCCGATTTGGGCTATGAGATATATCGCATAGATTACAATCATGATAATATCGACGATTGGGTTATATGCTGCTATCCCAGTGGAACAACCCGATTGTGGCTGCTTTTCGACGGTGGCTGTCTTGATGCGTCGCCCAAGGTCTTCTTTAACTGGGGCAATGCGGGAGAGCTCAATATGTACATATCCAAAAGCGGCAACATCTACGTCGAAAACTCTTACCTCGTCAAAACATACGGCTATACAAGCTGTTTTTGCTACAACGGTGAGGCGCAGGACTATTGCCTGTATTATGAGTACGACGAGACGGAGGAGGGATATAAAGTCAACGGTAAATCGACCGATAAGAGTGAGTACGACGACTACCTCTCCGATCTGCATCTGTCACCGCTCACGGGCGGCGAAACCGATTTCGACGAATACCTCGACATCTCCGAGGACTGCCTCGAGCTTGTGCTTGAGCGTGTGTGCGAATTTCCCTTTGTCGATAGCTGCACGAAGAAGGACATTGACGACGACGGAAAGGACGACCTTGTTTTCAGCACCAAGCTGTCTGCCGATTCGGATTCCGGTGACTTAGTCCCGTCGGGAATTAACTGCAACTGCTACGAAAACGGTAATGAGATGCGCAACGGAGTCGGAATAAGCGATATTTGGCGCAATAATTACCACGTCATATGCTCGAACTCATCTCATACCACCGTCGACACCGTCACCGAGGAAAAAGCACAGTCTCTGCTGTCCGGTGAGAAGGAGGACGATAAGGCGGAGACGGGGAAGGATAAGGACATAAAACAAGTAGATCAGTATGTTGAAAACATTTATGTCTATCTTGTAATCAGTATGATTGATCACTTTGAAGATTACGAAATATATAGGTTTGATTATAATCATGACGGAATTGATGACTGGATAATATATGAACCCTATGGTTATGGTTCATGTGACAGATGTTTGCTGTTTGACGGCGGTTGTGTGGATTACTATCCCGAAATCTGTATCAATTCGAGTATGCAAGGAGAACTCAATATATACAAATCCGGAAACGGCAATTTCTATTTTGAAGATGCCATAACCGATTACCGCTACGCCGGAGACTCGGAATATTTCTGCTACAACGGCGAGTTTCAGGAGATTTGCCTGAGTTACTCATACGAACACACAACGGAAGAATGTACCGAGGACGACAAGAGAACCAGCTACGCAGTGAACGGCAAAAGCTGCACCGAAGCAGAGTATAACGAATATCTCTCAAAGCTCCGTCTCACAAAGCTGACCGGCGGCGAAATGAGCTTTAACAGATATCTCGACATTCCCGATGCGATATTTGACGAAGTAATCGAACGCGTAAGTGAATTTCCTTTTGTCTACAACTGTTCAATCAAAGATGTTGACGGCGACGGTAAAGACGAGTTTGTTTTCAGCGCAAAGCCGGTAGATTCTTACAAGGCACCTACCGGACTAAGCTTCGGCGTGTGTCTTGATGGGTGCGTGTTAGACGAAGCAATCTGGTCCGATTGCAGCACCGAAGTACCGTCACTCGCTTGGAAAACTATCAGCTGCACATTACATTCGGGCTCATAATCCGCGCGAACAACGAAGCGTGAGCAAAGCGACCTCTCTAACCCACTTCCCTCCGTAGAGCTGCGCTCCTGCGGTCGATTGCTAAAAATATGCCACCGGCA
>CAZWID010000146.1:0-2248 GCA_964634065.1 uncultured Oscillospiraceae bacterium
TGCAGGATATGACGGTGGTGCAGTTGGGGTTTGAAATAACGCCCTTGTGCAGCTTTATGTCCTCGGCGTTTATCTCGGGAACTATGAGCGGCACATCGGGGCAAAGCCTGAAGGCACTGGAGTTGTCGATAAACACCGCTCCCGATGCTTTGATGTCGTCTATAAACCTCTCCGCAATATCGTTTTCGGCTGCACCGAGAATGATGTCAAGCCCCTTGAAGTTTTCGGTCTTTGCCTCGCATATCACGATACTTTCGCCCTTAAACTCAACGGTTTTGCCTGCGGAGGACGCACTTGCAAGCGGTCTGAGCTCCGATACGGGGAAATCGCGCTCCGTCAGTATTTTCATCATTTCTCTGCCTACCGCTCCGGTGGCACCGAGTATACCTACTTTATAGCCTTTCATTTTCAAAACCTCACTTTACAAAACTGTGATACAGAACCTTGACCGTTTTTTCAAAGTCATCGTTATTCACACCGACTATTATATTCAGCTCATCGGGTCCCTGAGAAATCATTCTTATGTTTATGCCGTTCTGACCGAGTGCCGCAAAGAGCTTGCCGGACGATCCCGGTTTTGCCGCCATCCTTCTGCCGACTGCGGCGACAACGGAAATCCCGTCCGTTATCTGAATGTTGTCGGGCGAAAGACACTTCTGAATTTCACCCACAAGGACATAAAGACAGGACGCAACGCTGTCCGCCGATACGACCAACGACACAGTGTCGATTCCCGACGGCGTGTACTCGACACAAACGCCGTGACGCTCGAATATTTCGAGTATCTTTCGCAGCGAACCTATCTCGGAGCTTAAGCCTGCCTTCGACACCGTTATGATGGTGAAATTTCTGCGACCTGCGATGCCCGTTATGATGCGAGAATCCTTCTCCTCATCGTCGAACCGCTCCATTATGACCGTGCCCGGATGCGAGGGATCGTTGGTATTGCGGATATTGAGCGGAATTTGCTTTTCCCTGACGGGGAATACCGCACCCTCATGCAGCACCTGAGCACCCATATAACTCAGCTCACGGAGCTCATTGTAGGTTATGTGCGATATAGTATCGGGATTGTCGATGATACGGGGATCCGCCATCAGAATACCCGAAACATCCGTCCAGTTTTCGTATACCTCGGCGTCCAGTGCCGCGGCAGCCAAGGCACCGCTGACATCGCTTCCGCCACGACTCAGCACCTTTATACTGCCGTCGGGCATACAGCCGTAAAAGCCGGGGATAACGACCCTGCGTCCCGACGCTCTTTCGCGGAGAGCGGCGTATGAGCGGTCTCTGTCGATACTGCCGTCGAAGGAGAAGTACAGCCAATCGGCGGCGTCCAAAAAATCGTAGCCGAGGTAATCGGCAAGCAGCAGGGCGGAGAAGTATTCGCCCCTGGATACGAGCTTGTCACGGCTCATGCCGTCGCCAAGCTCTTTTCTCAAGGCACTGAGCTCCGAATCGATATCGACCGAAAGAGAGAGCTCATCGCATATCTCACGGTATCGCTCCGCAATCATGTTAAACACGCTGTCGCAGTCGACACCGTATTTTATATGTGCATGGCAGAGATACAAAAGATCGGTCAGCTTATGGTCGCCGGAAAAGCGTTTGCCTGCCGCCGACACGACGATGACCTGCCGAGCGGGGTCGGACAAAACGATGTCACGCACCTTTTTATACTGTCCGGCGTCCGCCATCGACGATCCGCCGAATTTCGAAACCTTCATGTCTCACACAAGACCCGCTATGAACACAGAGGGGTCCGACTCCTTTGCTTTGTTTGCCCAATCGTGCATTGCCGCAACGGATACGGGCTTAGTTACGATACCGTCGCCGCAATCGGAGTCCTTCACCGAGGACAGCCACGCATCCTCAAGAGAGCAGCGCACATAATATCGGTGAGCGTCGACGGAGTTGTCGGAATGAGCGTCGGTCATGCCGTCGGTGTAAAAGCTTTTCGCTCCCGACATGATGTCAAGGCAGTCCCGCACCGCATTGTAGGCGGTCGGCTCTCTGCCTGCACCCTGACCGTAAAAGCTCTCCTTGCCGGTCAGCGCGGTCTCGAAGGATATGACGTTGCGGTTTGTGCTCACCGCCGCCTCAAGCTCACCGCTTTTAACGAAGCAGGGCTCGACGTATGCGGCAATGGAGCCGTCTATCTTTTTGCCGAAGGCAAGCATCTTGCAGATGCGACCGAGACTTTCCGCAGCGGCAATATCCTGTGCCGACACGCTGCGTATGCCGAAAA
>CAZWID010000147.1:0-2234 GCA_964634065.1 uncultured Oscillospiraceae bacterium
GAATACAGGCTTCTGAACGGCAGCCAATACGGTTTCATGTCTCTGGTGTCCCATATCCATGAGGTGAGGCGGAAATCGTATTCGGGGTTTTCCATGCAGTGGACGCAGATCGCCCCGTCCTGTTGTACCACGGCATCCTCAAACTCTTTGTGCTCACGGATTTCGTTTTCGTTTACGATATAGTCACCGATTATGCGGCAGTATTCGCCGCTTGCGGGAACGAATCTCACCCAGTCGAACTCAAGGTTTGCGTGCAGCTTCGGCTGCGCTTTTTTTACATTAGACATTGTGCCGTACAGTGCGCACAGCAGGTGGTCTCTTATCTCCTCACCGTCGCTGAAAAGATCCATCGTCTGTCCGTACTCCCAATAGTGCGTCCCGGGGAAGAAGTCCATTATCTTATTTTCGTCAAAGCGGTGATAGAGCAATGCGCTTATGCCCAATCCCGGAACATTGGCAACCTTTTTGAGCTCCTTTGCAAGCTTGCGGCGACCTCTGATGTCCGCACCGAAGTAATTGTCCTGTCCCAAACCGTTCATCTGACCGTCGAGACTGCCGAAGTCCCTTGCGACCGCAGTTGCCCACGGCACATCGGGAAAGTCGACGGGGTAGGCACTCTCACGCAGGTGATAGAGCACAGTGTGACCGTGGTGCTTTTCGTCGGCTGTTTCGGGCGCAAGGCTTTCTCCGTATTCCGACTGACCCTCTCTGCCGGTGCGTATCTCCGCTCCCGCAGGTCTTGCGATTGCCGCTCTGCCCGATGCATCGATAAACACTTCGGCTTTGAGGCGACTCTCGACGGATGTGACGGAATTTCGCATATCGACCGCTTTGATTTTGTCGCCGTCCATCACAACGCCGAACACCTTTTCGTTCAAAAACACCGTCACATTGCTTTCGGCTTTGAGCATTTGCACCGCGGCAAGATCGCCGTTATCCGTTCTGCGGCAAAGCTCCTCGACAAATGCGCCCTTGTAGCCTCTCGGTCCGAGACCTATCTCGGTGCTTGCGTTGCCGCCGAGCACGGGACGGTCGGATATAAGCGCGACACGGCTTCCCGTCTTTGCCGCCGCAAGTGCCGCAGAGCAGCCGGCGACACCGCCGCCGACAACGACGACATCGTATGTTCCCGCTTCTATCGGTTCTTCGGACAAGCCCAGAAGTGCCTTTCTCCATTTACGGTCGACCTGCTTTCCGATTTCGGGCGGAGCCGCTTCCTCCGTAGACAAATATATCGCATCGCATCTACCCTCAAAGCCCGTGAGATCGTGCAGCGAAATCTCATGCTCGCCGCCTTGCAGCTTCACCGTACCCGCCGCCTGCCAGCCCCAATCCTCATCGTTTGCACCGAGCTCACCGCCGAGCTGTACGCCGTCAACAAGCAACGTAAAGCGACCGGGATGATAATGCGGCACCCAGTCCTTTGTGCGTACCCAGACATTGTAATTTCCTGCCTCGACGCTTATCTTCGTTGTCGCATCCTTAACGGGCTTTCCCATGCCGTGCGCAAGGAGATAGGGCGAGCCCATTTCCTCCTCAAACTGCGAATCCAAGACCCAACCGCCGTAATCGGAAAATGCCTCCGCTTCAATCAGAATTTCTTTTCTTATTTCCATGTTTGCCGTCCTTTCTTTTTTGCCTTGATTGTTAACAATCCTACATTTTGTCGAAAGAGCTGTAAACGGAAATAATGCAACACTGTCTAAATTTCGGTACACTGTTGCATTTTTGTGCAGTACAACATAAAATGTTCGTGAGGTGGTTTTCATGGTACAGTATACGAAAGCGGCAATCGCAAACGAGTTTAAAAAGCAGGCTTTGCAAAAGGCAGTCGATTCCATTACCGTCAGAGGGCTTGTAAACTCACTCGGTATGAATGTTAAAACATTTTACTATCACTTTCACGGCATACCCGACATGGTGCTCTGGTACACCGAGGATGAGCTTCGCAGCCTTGTGGGAAGCAATTACACGCTTGGGACATGGTATGACGGGCTTGTGAAAATCGTCGAATATGCAAGAGACAATGCGGCACTCATAAAAGCGATATCGGCATCCAAATACTGGTCGGAGGTGCGTATGCTTTACATCGACCTGTACAAGCGGCACATTGTGCGTATGTTGGATAATTTTATAGACGACATCGGCATGACCGTTTCGGAGAATGTTCGTGAGGTTACCGCCGATTACTATTCGCTGCTTTTTTATGTTCTTCTGGAAAAATGGACATTCGG
>CAZWID010000148.1:0-2215 GCA_964634065.1 uncultured Oscillospiraceae bacterium
TTTGTGCAACGGCAGACAGCCTGCTTTTCAAAATGAGCATATCGCCGTAGGATATACCGTGTTTAACTTCATGTCTGTACTTCATAGAAAAACCTCCCGTACAATACCGAATGATTGTACGGGAGGAAGATTGAAATTATATTGAAGGAATACGAACGGAAAATTCAACAAGACCGTCGTGACAGCTAAGCTCAATGCGCCCCTTATGAGCGTCGCAAACCGCCTTTGCTATTGCAAGCCCCAATCCGTAGTGCCCGCCGTCGCCGCTTCGAGAGGTATCGACACGGTAAAAACGTTCAAACAGCTTTTCGCGCTGCTCCTTCGGTATCTCGTCACCGCGATTCACGACGGTGAGCAAAGCATTGCCGTGCTCTTTTTTCAGCGTCAGTGTGACATCGCCGCCGTTTGCGTGGGATATCGCATTGTCAAGCAGTATCGACACAAGCTGTTTTAGCGATGCGGCGTTGCCGTCGACGAATATTCCCTCGGCAATGCTGCTTTTAAGGCAAAGCCCATGCTCAAAGGCAACGCTTTCAAAGGGCAGTGCTTCGCCGGCAACGAGACGACCGAGATCAATCCGCTCCGTTTTTCGAGCCGTACTCTCGGAGCGTGCAAGCTCAAGAAGCTGCGAAATAAGATTGCTCATGCGTTCGTTTTCGTATCGGATATTGGAGAGCCAAACATTGTCACCAAGCTCTCTTTCCAAAAGCTCCGCATTTGCACCGATTACCGAAACCGGAGTTTTCAGCTCATGTCCTGCGTCGGATATGAATTGACGCTGCCTTAGGTAGCTGTCCTCGAGAGGCGAAACTATTCTTTTAGCCAAATACCTCGACAGGAAGAAAAACACAACAAGCGTCACGGCACCGAATATGAGCGTGTACTTAAACAGCGTCGATGCGTTTTCGTTCATAACGGTGTTGTCCTTGAAAACGACGAGAGTGTAGCCGCCCTTGTCGGTCATGTAATACGAAAGACCGCTTTTGACTCCGAAGCTGCGATCGCCGTCTGCAACATCAAGTGCAAGCTCCTTTAGCTCCTTGTCGTCGTGTATCATCGGCTGTTCGTTTTTGACCTCTATCACCTTGCCGTCGTAAGACAGTGCAACGGAATAGAAGGTAGAGAGACGGAACATCGGCGTCTGCGCAAAGCCGTGATCGCTTTCCGGTGGCATATCCGGCGGTATGAGCGTAATGTCCTGCGGCGGTTCATACATATCTGCGTGAGCCTTGAGCATTTGTTCGTTTTCCCGTGTCATATCATAGTAGCTCGATGCGTAGATGACAGCCAATGTGCCGACCCAAAGCAGCACCAAAACGGACATTATTGCGGCGACTATTTTTCGCCTTGAGCGTTTAAACATTGCCGCACCTCAATTCGTAACCTATGCCGCGCACCGCCTTTATCTCGGTTTTCGCACCGATATAGGATAGCTTTTTTCGCGTAAATGACATATATACCTCGACATTGTTGTACTCCGCTTCGCAGTCATAGCCCCATATTTTCAGCGCAAGCTGTTCACGGGTAAGTATCCTGCCGCGGTTTGCGATCATATATTCGAGAATGCGATACTCCTTTTCACCGAGTCTGACGCTCTGACCGCTGCTTTGGCAAGAGAGCGTGAGAGTTCCGGTGTCGAGCTCAATATCGCCGTAGCGGAGCACACCGTCACTTGCACCGCTGCTGCGCCTGCAAAGCGCACGAAGTCTTGCAAGCAGCTCTCTTGTCATAAAGGGTTTTGTCAGATAGTCATCCGCACCGCAGTCGAGACCCTCCACTTTGTCGTCAAGCTCCGACTTTGCCGTGAGCATGAGTATCGGCGTTGTAATGCCGTTTGCACGGAGTCGCTTTGTTATTTCATAGCCGTCCATTTCCGGCAGCATTATATCTAAAATAAGGGCATCGTATATTCCGTTCATTGCGGCATCAAAGCCCTCCGAACCGCAGCTTTCGCAGTCGACATCGTAACCTTCGAGCCGCAGAAGCTCACAAAGAGCCTGAGCCATTCTCGTTTCGTCCTCAACAAGCAGCAAACGCAAAAAAGCACCCCCATTTATCCTATAATAACATACGGAGTTTTATTGAAAATGAATTGAAAAGCCGTCGGTAATAAAAAAATTTTCCGACGGCTTATATTTTTATTCCTTATCCGCCACCGCTTCATCGCTGTAGGGGCAGTTTTGCAATGCAAGCAGCTTTGTAGTAAGCAGCTTTG
>CAZWID010000149.1:0-2190 GCA_964634065.1 uncultured Oscillospiraceae bacterium
TTAGCTTAAAGCAGACAGTGGATAGCTATTTATAGCATTGGAGGACAGCCATGCTTGCAAGAATACGATCTCTCGGCGTTAAGGGAATAGGCGGCTATGAGGTGACCGTTGAGTGCTATGTAACGAACGGTCTGCCTGCATTTGACGTTGTCGGTCTGCCCGACGCCGCCGTTAAGGAGGCAAGGGAAAGAGTGAGAGCCGCCATAAAATCAAACGGCTTCAGACTTCCCGCGTCAAAGATAACCGTGAACCTTGCTCCCGCCGATACCAAAAAAGCAGGTACGGTCTATGACCTGCCCATATTCTTGGGGCTTTTATGCGCTCAGGGTCTTGTAAAGCAGCCGAAGGACGATACGGCATTTTTCGGTGAGCTGTCTCTGGGCGGTGAGCTGCGTCCCGTGAGCGGTGCGCTGCCCATGGCACTCGAAGCCGCAAGAGCCGGAATACACGAGCTTTTCGTTCCGGCAGACAATGCGGACGAAGCTGCCTATGCCGACGGCATCACGGTGTACCCCGTCAAGAACGTCGCGGAGCTTGTGTCGCATCTGCGAGGCGATACGGAGATAACGCCGACAAAGCCCGACGATCCCGAAAAAATCGAGCACCGATATCCCGATTTTGCCGACGTCAAGGGTCAGGAGAACGTCAAGCGAGCGATGGAGATCGCCGCAGCAGGCGGTCACAATATTTTGCTTGTAGGACCTCCGGGAGCCGGTAAAAGCATGATGAGCAAGCGACTGCCGGGTATACTTCCCGATATGACAAGGGAAGAAATGCTCGAGTGCACGGAGATATATTCCGTCGCGGGACTCACGAGCAAGCGAAATCCCATCATCGCCTCAAGACAGTTCCGTTCTCCGCATCACACCGTTTCTCCCGCTGCAATGGCAGGCGGCGGCGCGATACCGAAGCCGGGCGAGATCAGCCTTGCGCACAATGCGGTGCTGTTCTTGGATGAGCTGCCGGAGTTTCGCAAGGACGTTTTGGAGGTCTTGCGTCAGCCTCTTGAGGACGGTGAGGTGACGGTATCCCGTGTCGCCGGAAGCGTTACATACCCTGCGAATTTTATGCTTGTTTGTGCGATGAACCCCTGCAAATGCGGTTGGTACGGGCATCCTTCCGGACGCTGCCGCTGCTCATCCGCCGAGGTTAGAGCGTATCACGGTCGCATATCCGGTCCGCTCCTTGACCGCATAGATATCATCGTCGAGGCACCGGCACTCGAATATGAGGAGCTCAAAAGCCGCGCTCCGTCGGAGAGCTCAAGCGATATCAAAAAGCGAGTCGATCTTGCAAGAGCGGCTCAGCAAAAACGCTTTTCCGACAGCGGTATACACAAAAATGCCGATATGGACACCAAGGCACTCAACACATATTGTGTGCTTGACGACGGCTGCGAGACGCTCATGCATCAGGCGTTCGACCGCATGGGACTGACAGCCAGAAGCTATGACAGAATACTCCGTGTCGCAAGGACGATAGCCGACCTTGACGGCAGCGAAAATATCACCGCCGCCCACATTGCCGAGGCGATACAGTACCGCACCTACGATTTCCGTGAGAACAACATATAAGAGGACAATGCCATGAACGATGTTATATTACTCAAGCTGGGCGAAATAGTCTTAAAGGGCTTAAACCGCCGCAGCTTCGAGCAGAAGCTTATGAACAATATCCGCTACCGTCTGGAGCGGATAGGCAAATTTAAGGTCAGTCTTATGCAGTCGACGGTTTACGTCGAGGCACAGGACGACACCGCCGATATGGACGAAGCATTCGAGGCACTGCAAAAGGTGTTCGGTATTGCGACCCTCAGCCGTGCCGCCGCCTGTGAAAAGGATGCGGATGCGATAGCGGAGCTTGCAAAGACCTATCTTCGTTCCGAAATGCTCCGCGCAAAGAGCTTTAAGGTCGAGGCAAAGCGTGCCGACAAGTCTTTCCCCATGACGAGCATCCGGCTCAGTCAGCACGTCGGCGGTCTCCTTGCCGATGCCTACCCCGATTGCAGGGTCGACGTTCATTCGCCGGAGCTAACCGTCCATGTCGAGGTCAGGGACGTTGCCGCCTATGTCCACTCCGCACCGACCTTGGGCGCAGGCGGTATGCCGCTCGGAAGCAACGGCGTCGGGGTGACACTGCTCTCCGGCGGTATCGACAGTCCGGTGTCGACCTACATGATATCCAAAAGAG
>CAZWID010000150.1:0-2137 GCA_964634065.1 uncultured Oscillospiraceae bacterium
TGCTGGCACTCTCTTTATCTGAGTGCTAATATAGCATTATTTTTTGCCGTTGTCAAGGCTTTTATTCCTAAACTCGGAGAAATATTTATATATTTTTATGTGCGAAAGTTATAGGCATTTTAAAATAAGCTGCGGCATAGGATTTATAAAAACGCAAAGGAGCGGGAATATGGACAACGAAAAGAAGCCGAAGGCGGTGCAAAAGGAGCACGGACTCAGTATGGAAAACAGGGGCAGACTCACGGTGTCGGGGGTCGAGGACGTCGAGAGCTTCGACGAAAACGAGATTGTCATGCTAACCTCACAGGGCAGTCTCATTGTCAGGGGAAGCGGCTTGCACATAGGCAAGATAAGTCTCGACGAAAGCGTGATGAAGGTTGAGGGATTGATAAACGAGCTATGCTATGAGGACGAACACGCTTCACGGGGCGGCTTTTGGTCGAGGCTTTTCGGATAATGGAGCTTGAGCTGAAGTATCAGGCGTTGACTCTCCTTTGCGCCTTCGGCGCGGGACTTGCCTTGGGACTTTTATATGATGTGCTCCGTGCGCTGCGGCGGAGCTTCGGACTGGACGCCGTTTTCGACATCGTGTTTTCGCTTGCGGCTCTGTATGCCCTGTTTACCCTCGGGATGAGCGTCGGCGGCGGTGCGCAAAACATTGTCACGGCAGTCTTTGCGGCTTTGGGCTTTGCGCTGTATATCGCCGTACCGAGTGCACTTTTGCTGCCGCTGTTTGAACATATTACCGCAGTGTTGTCGCTTATCTTTGCGCCATTGAAATTTGTCGCAAAAAAATTTTCCGTTCTTCTAAAAAATGTCTTTTCAAATCGCCGTACATGGTTTAAAATAAAGAGAAAATCAAAGCGAGGTTCCGGAGACGATGCAATTGAGATCAAAGCTGCTGCCGATAGGCGGCTTGTTGATGACCGCACTGCTGCTGATAGCCGTGACGAGTCTTGCGGAGACGATGGATTCGATGAGAGAAGCGACGGAGATGACGGAGCTTTTGAAAAACGACATCGCGGAGGCAAGACGGCAGGAGGATGAGCTCGAGGAGCTGCTTGAGCTTAGCGGAACGGATGAGTTCTATGAACGGCTTGCACGGGATCGTTTCGGTCTTGTGAAGCAGGGCGAGATCATATTTATAGATAACTACAGATAAAGACGGGGAATAATGATTCATGCAGTATGAAATCGGAGAAGTGTTGGAAGGCAAGGTCACGGGGATAACCAAGTTCGGAGCGTTCGTTTCGCTGCCCGACGGGCAGAGCGGACTCGTTCATATTTCCGAGGTCGCAAATGCGTATGTGAGCGATATCAATGAGTTTTTGAGTGTCGGGCAGACCGTGAAGGTTAAGCTCATTGCCGTGAATAACGGCAAGCTCAATCTGTCGGTCAAAAAGGCTCTGCCGCCGCCGACGGAGCAGCGCAGACCGCAGAGCCGCCCTCAGCCGAAGCCCGTTCAGGCGGCTCAGCCGGCGGTGGCGGAGCCGAGCGCGGACAAGGTGTTTGAGGATAAGCTCAAGAAGTTTATGCAGGAGTCGGACAGCCGCATTGCGGGAAATCCCATGTATGCCGACAGGGGCAAGTCCCGCCGCCGCAGATAAGCCATGAAGGAAATAACGGTCGGTAAAAACGATGCGGGGCAGAGACTCGATCGCTTTGTGGGCAAGGCGGTGCCGCTACTGCCGGAGGCTTTGCTGCAAAAGTATATCCGCATAAAGCGCATAAAGCTGAACTCAAGGGGTGCAAAGCGCGATACGAGACTGAGCACGGGTGACGTTTTGAGCCTTTACATAAACGACGAGTTTTTCGAAAAGCCGAGGGAGGAAAACTCCTACCTCAAGGTGGGCACACCGAGACTCAATATCGTTTACGAGGATGAGAATATCATTTTGTGCGATAAAAAACCGGGTGTCTTGTGTCACAGTGCGGGACAGTGGGATTACAATACCCTGATTGCCAACATTCAGGCTTACATGGCGCAAAAGGGCGAGTGGAGACCCAAGGAGGAAAACTCCTTCGCTCCGGCACTTTGCAACAGGATTGACCGCAATACGGGCGGTATCGTCATTGCGGCTAAAAACGCCGAAAGTCTGCGTATTTTAAACGAGAAGATAAAGGACAGGGAGATAGA
>CAZWID010000151.1:0-2123 GCA_964634065.1 uncultured Oscillospiraceae bacterium
ACCATCTCGACCTCAAGGCGACGGAGTGGCTTGAGGATTATCTGCTGCACTTTAAGGGCACGGTGCTTATCATAAGCCACGACCGCTATTTCCTCGACAAGGTGGCTGAGCGGTGCATAGAGATATGCGACGGCAAGCCCGAGTTTTACTCCGGAGGCTACAGCTTTTACACCGAGGAACGGCAAAGACGCTTTGACGAAAAGCTCAAGAAGTACGAAAAGGATCAGGCTAAGATCGAGCAGCTTCAGAAAGCGGCGGATCAGATGCACCTTTGGGCGTTTATGGGCAACGATAAGCTGCACAAGCGTGCGTTTTCGATGGAAAAGCGTATTGCAAAGCTCAGTACTACGGAAAAACCCAGGGAACGGAGGAAGCTCAATGTCGGCTTTTCCGCAAGAGACTTTTCCGGTGATGAGGTTTTTGCCTGCGAAAATCTTTCCAAGTCATACGGTGAAAAGCGACTGTTTTCCGAGCTGTCGCTTCTCATCGAGGGTAGGGAACGTATCGCACTTATCGGTGACAACGGCACCGGTAAGTCAACACTTATAAAACTTATCATGCAGGAGGAAGTACCCGACGGCGGTTATCTCTATAAGGGACCGTCGGTGAGGTCGGCGTATCTGCCGCAGATAATACACTTCACAGATGAAAGCCGAAGTCTCGTTGATACAATGCTCTATGACTGTCGCTGTCAACCCCAAGAAGCAAGGGACAGGCTTGCCGCCTTCGGTTTCAGAGGCGAAAACGTTTTCACTCCCGTCGGTGCACTCTCCGGCGGCGAAAAGAGCAGACTGCGGCTTTGTATGCTCATGGGCAGTGACATAAATTTTCTCATCTTAGACGAGCCGACGAACCATCTTGACATCGCAAGCCGTGAATGGATAGAGGACGCATTGTCGGACTATCCCGAGGCACTGCTTTTCGTATCGCACGACAGATATTTTATCGAGAAATTCGCAACCCGTATATGGCTGCTTGAAAACGGCACCGTCACCGATTTCAGAGGTACATATTCGGAATTTAAGGAGTACCGTGACAGGCAGGAAGTATTCGCTCAGACGGCAAAGGTCACGGCAAAGAAAAGCTCTCCCGCTCCGAAAAAGCAGCCGCAAAACAAGGAAAAGCAGCTTCAAAGGCTCGAAAAGGAGATCGAAAAGTTGGAGGAAAGGCTGTCAACACTTGACGGTGAGGCGGAAAGCTTCTCAAGCGATTATGAGCAGCTTATGCGGATTGATGCCGAAAAGCAGGAGACAAACGATGCTCTCCTTGCACTGTACGAAAAATGGGAGGAGCTGTCCGAATGAAAAAGTCAAACATACTTATTCTTATCCTTGTCGGCGTTGGACTTGTGCTCAACTTTGTCTTTTCGGGGCATGATTTCATTGCCTACACGCTGTATCTCATAGCGTTTCTGATACTTATATTTAAGTTTATAGGCAGAATCGCCAAGGTCATTGTTTCGGTGCTGCTTATTTTGGGAGTCGGCTATTTTATTTTCCTTGAGCTGCCGATTATCCAAGCCTCAAACGGTGACACCGATTTCGAGGCGGAATATATCATCGTCCTCGGTGCGGCGGTGCACGGCGACACTCCTTCCCTGTCGCTCACCGAGAGGATGGATGCAGCCTATACTTATCTTGCAGAGCATCCCGATTGCATTGCCGTCGTCTCCGGCGGTCAGGGTGAAAACGAGAATATGAGCGAAGCGGAAGCAATGCGGATATACCTCGAGGGTAAGGGCATTGCGGCGGAGCGGATAATAAAAGAGGATCGCTCGACCTCGACCCGTGAAAATCTCGAATTTTCTTTTGATATCATAAGGGAAAGAGGCGGCGATCCGGAAAACTGTGCCGTCGTCACCAGTGAGTATCATATTTACAGGGCACAGCTAATCGCTCATTCGATGGGCGTGGATATTCACGGGATACCCGCCGAGACCACGCATATAACGGTGAGAGTCAATTACTTCATTCGCGAAGCCTTCGGTGTGTTCAAAGAAACAGTGCTTACTTAATTATATATAAAATCACAACGGGTGCGGTTTTTGACCGCACCCGTTGCTTTTTAGAAAATGAAGGAGAATTACAGCTTTACGTCACGCTTCTGCTTGTCGTAAAGCTTAT
>CAZWID010000152.1:0-2089 GCA_964634065.1 uncultured Oscillospiraceae bacterium
GCCTGCGGCGGTTATATCCGCTTAAAAACGGGTTCGGATACTCCTCCAATGCTTACCCGAACAGCGATGCTTTTTTCTCCGCCGTCGTTATGTCGTGTACGATGTATCCCGTATTCTCGATCGCCGCTTTGAGCTCGGCATGGTCAATGGGGCTTTCGGTAACTATTCTCGTCTCGCCTTTTTTATGCGATGACTTGACTTTTTTGACCTTGAAGGCTTTTCGTACCGCGTCATTTATATGTGCCTCGCACATTCCGCACGCCATGCCCTCGACTTTTACGCATATTTCAAGCATTTTTATATCTCCTTTTGTAGTTAGCATTTGCTAACTGCATTGTAGCGCATTTACTCTGCTTTGTCAAGACGGTCATCGGCACGGCGGTACACGAAAAAATTCCGCAAGCTTCGGTTTTGGTATTGACTTATATTCAAAATCGCATATAATGTAACTGCTGTTGCAGAACGTCTGTTCTGCGTGCATTGAAAGGAGCTAATGCATATGAAAAAGCTTTTCGGTATAGTTGTCGGTGCTCTTTTGATAGCCGGCGGTGTAATTTACGCGCTCAACGTTTTTGGTGTTGCGGACATCAGCTTCTCGCTTGACGGTTGGTGGACTCTGTTTATAATCATCCCCTGTTTGAGCGGACTTTTGTCCGGCAATGACAAGCTCGGCAGCTTTGCAGGACTGTGCATCGGCGTTCTGCTGCTGCTTGCGGCAAGAGACGTCTTTGATTTTTCGCTCGTTTGGAAGCTCATCGTTCCCGTAATAATCGTCGTCATCGGCATAAAGTTTATCGCAAAGTCACTCGGTACGGCAAAGGAACGTCCCACTACCGATAACGCTGACAATCGCAATGAGCTCGTCGCCGTCTTTACCTCGCAGAAGGCAAACTACGGCGACAAAGAAATGTCCGCCGCAAAGGTCGGTGCAATTTTCGGCGGTGCCGAGTGTAATTTGAAAAACGCCGCCATTGTCGACGGATGCACGATAGATGTTATGTGCATTTTCGGCGGTGTGGATATTCTTCTGCCGGAAAACGTCATTATTAAGAACAACAGTTTCTGTCTGTTCGGCGGCATCAGCGACAAGAGAGCCGTTCAGAGTGCAGACAGTGAGCGTGTCACCCTTGTCATTAACGGATTTTGTATGTTCGGAGGTGTCGATATCAAGTGAAAGAATCTATTTGCGGTGCTAACTGTGCCGAATGTCCCTACGAAAATGGCTGTCTCGGCTGCTCAAACACAAACGGCTGTCCTTCCGGTAAGCTGTGCTTTGTCGCAAAGTACATACTCGACGGCGGCATGGACGCTTATCTTGAGCTCAAACGCGGTATTATCGACGAGGTGAATGCTCTCGGAATACTCGGTGACGGGAAGCTCACCGAGCTGTATCCCTTAGTCGGCAGCTTTGTCAATTTGGAATATCCGCTGCCGAACGGTGAAGCGGTAAAATTTCTCCGTGACGATGAAATGTACCTCGGTGCGCAAATTGAAATGCCGCCGAAGGACGGCGTTGCGGTCTGCCGTGGCATTATCGCGAGAGAAAACTTCCTCTTGATTTGCGAATACGGCGAAAACTGCTCCGACCCGAAAATCGTTCTCTATAAAATGCGTTGAAAAAAGTTCACCTCAGAATTGAGGTGAACTTTTTTCAATCTACCGAATATAAGCATTGGAGAAGTATCCCAAGCCGAAATCATGGTTGACTGCCTCCGACACGACATTCTTTTCAGCTTAAGTTTCATGTTCTCGGCAGATATGGTTTTCTCCGTTAAATTCAACTTTCAGCGGTTTAGACTATGTACTTTTTAACGAATGGAATCTTGTTTAAAACTGCCGAAACCGCAAATGAAATAATAAATACTATAAGCGTAATAAGCGTGACAGAAAGCACAGGGTTAAAGCTGAGCGTATTCAAGCCGAATCTTAATTCAAGCCAGTTTATAACGAATAGATGGAACAGATACGCTCCGAAGCTGTATTTTGACAGCTTTGCAAAAACGGCATTCAACCGATTATTGTCATACTTCAAATGCTTAAGCATTGGAGAAGTATCCGAACTCCGCCTTTGCAATGATATTTTGCCCTT
>CAZWID010000153.1:0-2032 GCA_964634065.1 uncultured Oscillospiraceae bacterium
AGGATATTTCACTTACGCATATTTTCACGTTTCTTGCCTTAAATTTCGCACTGTTTGGTCGCTTGTAGATACACAAAGAAGCCTCTTTATCGAAGCCCAACGCGGTGGGTTCGATTTGGGAAGGAGGAGCAGAGATATGAGCGCGCTCTGGCTTATAAAATAAGTCGGAGCAAGCGATATAGAGCTTACTCCGACGTGGTGCGGGTAACAGGGGTCGAACCTGCACGCTTTCGCACAAGAACCTAAATCTTGCATGTCTGCCAATTCCATCATACCCGCACGATATATTTAATTTACAGCTTCTAATTATAAGAGCAGTTAGTAATAAAATCAAGGCTTTTTTACCGCGCAAGCTAACATTGTTGTTGACTTTTTTGCACCGTAAAATTATTATAAGTTAGATTTGAATTTAAGCAGAGAGAAGGGCTTCGGTGTTAGGCGTTATCATAAATACGCTGATGGTGATCGTCGGCGGTGTGATCGGTGTGCTGTTTCGCAGTAAAATCAAGGAAACTCTTGTGAATACTCTGATGACCGCAATGGGACTTGTCGTACTTGTCATAGGCATCGACGGTGCGGCGAATGTTACCGACATAACCGCGGTTGTCGTGTGTCTTGCACTCGGCGCGATCATAGGTCATGCAATGAAAATCGATGACTTTTTTAACGGACTCGGAGACAAGCTGAGCGAAATAACAAAGAACACCCGCTTGGGAAGCGGACGCTTTGCCGACGGATTTGTTATGGCATCCGTGCTTTTTACAGTCGGCAGTATGACGATAATGGGCTGCATTGAAGCGGGAGTCAACCACGATTATTCGATACTTATAACCAAAGGCGTTCTCGATATGGTCAGCACGATAGCTTTTACGGCGGCAATGGGCTTGGGGGTTCCGCTTGCGTTTATAACCGTGTTGATCGTAGAGAGCATCATAACCTTGCTTGCGACTGCCGTATCGCCGTATTTGGGAGCGGATGTCATATCGAATATGTCCGCAATAGGCGGAGCACTGTTTATAGGTATCGGCATAAATCTTCTCGGTATATCGCAGAAAAAGCTGAAAGTAAACGATTTGCTTCCTGCCGTGCTCCTGCCCGTTCTGTATACGCCGATAGTGAATCTGCTCGGAGGACTGCTGTAAGGAACAATGCGAGCGACTGTGCTTTCGGCATCTGCCGAGAGTGCGATTGAAACGGTGACTATATTTGTTAAAGGAAAGTAAAATGAAGAAGCAAAGAATTTGGGAGCTTGACACCTTTCGCGGGATCTGCATACTCGGAATGATAGTCGTCCATGCGGTGCTGGACGTAAAGGGCTTCGGTTCTACGGGCAATGCACTGTTTGACTTTGTCAGAGAGTGGGGCAGCCTGCTGTTTATCCTCATATCCGGCATTTGCCTGACCCTGGGTAGTCGCAGTGTACGTCGGGGACTCATAGTTTTCGGAGCGGGTATGCTGTGTACGCTTGTCACATGGGGAATGTATAAGGTAGGCATGGAGGGCGAGAGCATAATAATCCGCTTCGGCATACTTCACTGCTTAGGTATCTGCATGATACTTGCCGCGGCGATAAAAAAAGCACCGAAAACGGTCCTGCTTATACTTGCCGCAGTGCTCATATACCTCGGTTTCTATGTCAAGGGAATGAAAAGCGACTGTGAATATCTCTATCCTTTGGGCATAACCTACTTCGGCTTTTCGTCCTCGGACTATTTTCCGCTGCTGCCGAATTTCGGCTACTTCGTCGCCGGAATGTTCATCGGCAAAACGCTGTACGCCGAAAAGCAGAGCCTTATGCCGAATGTCAATAGCTCCGTTGTGCCGCTGCGCTTTCTCTCATGGTGCGGCAGACAGTCCCTTTTCATCTACCTTCTGCACCAACCCATACTCTACGGTGCCGTTTATGTGATACAAATGCTATAAACGCAAAATGCCGCAACCGATACGATTGCGGCGTTTTCCTTAATACTCTACATTATTGTCCGTTTCGTATTGCACTCCGTACTGCTCATAGTAGCCTCTGTCCGTAAAG
>CAZWID010000154.1:0-1841 GCA_964634065.1 uncultured Oscillospiraceae bacterium
TTTATTCTGCCGATATCATGTAGTAGTAAACCGGCTGACCGCCGTTTACCGCACTGACCTCGGCATCGGGCAGCGCGGCGGTAAATGCCTCCGCTGCCGCTTCGGCATCCTGCTCATTTACGTCCTGCCCGTAATACACGGTGATGAGCTCGGGCTCAAACTGCGTCAGTGCGCTTCCCAGCTCCGAGAGCAGCTTTGTCATATCGGTGTAGCTTCCGACAAGCTTTCCGTCAAGCAGGGCAAGATACTCGCCCTCATGGATCGTGTGCCCGTCGAAATCGGAATTGCGCGCGGCATATGTGACCTGTGCGGTGTGCACCGTGTTCACGGAATCCGCCATCTGAGCATACAGCTCATCGAGCTCAAGCGACTCATCGAAGCTCAGCATCGAGGTGACACCCTGAGGTACGGTCTTGGTCGGGATGACGACTACCTGCTTGTCCTCGACAAGGGGAACGCACTGCTCTGCCGCCATGATGATATTCTTGTTGTTCGGCAGAACGAATACGATCTCCGCCGGAGTGCGCCGCACCTCACGGAAAATATCCTCCGTGGAGGGATTCATCGTCTGACCGCCGGTGACGACCGCATCGGCACCGAGATCGGTAAAGAGCTGCGTCATACCGTCACCTGCGCATATGGCGACGATGCCGTACTTCTTTTCGGGAGCGGCACTGACATTCTCGGAATTTTCAAGCTCCGCCTCGATCTGCTCGAGATCGTCGGTGCTCTGCGCCTTTTTGCCGGCAAGAATGTCCTCATGCTGAGTGCGCATATTCTCGATCTTCGCAAGCTCGAGCGTGCCGTACTGCTGAGACTTGGTAAGTGCTTCACCGGGGATGTTGGTGTGCACATGAACCTTGAACGCCTCATCGTCCTCACCGATGACAAGCGAATCGCCGATGCTGTTAAGGTAAGCACGAAGCGGCGTAAGGTCGACATTGGGATCGTCCTTGCGGACTATATACACCGTGTCGAAGGCGTAGGTTATATCCTCCGTCGAGAACACGTCGAAAGCACCGTTTTCGTTTGCTATCGCAGCGGCGGCAACGGACGCCTCGGGAACCTTGATTTCACCCTTTAAGCAGGCAAGCATCGCTTCCAAAATGACGATGTAGCCCTTGCCGCCCGCATCGACGACTCCCGCCTTTTTCAAAACGGGATTGAGGTTCACGGTGTTGTCAAGAGCGTCCCATCCGGCAAGCAGAGCCTTCTCGAACATTTCCTCGAAGCCGACACCCTCTCCCGCACAGCCGAGTGCCGCCGCGGAAGCAAGTCTTGCGACGGTGAGTATCGTGCCCTCGGCGGGCTTCATGACCGCCTTGTATGCCGCGTCGACACCGTCGTTCATCGCCTCGGCAAATTCCTTGACGGCGACGGTATCCATGCCCTTGAGCCGCTTGGATATTCCGCGGAACAGCAGCGACAAGATAACGCCCGAGTTTCCTCTTGCGCCGCGAAGCAGTGCACCGGAAACGCAGTCCGCCGCGGCGGAAACGGAAGGAAAGCTCTTTTTGCGAAGCTCCGTTGCTGCGTTATTCATGGTCAGTCCCATGTTCGTACCGGTATCGCCGTCGGGAACGGGAAATACATTCAGTTCGTTTATTTCTCTTGTGTTTTCGGCAAGTGCCGCATCGGCGCAAAGAATCATATCTTTAAACAAAGCGGCGTCTATATAGTCTATCAATGCAAAAGCACCTCCGGGAGGATTTCATAATCAGTCAAGAAGTACGGTGTCGACAAAGACATCAACGCTCTTGACGGGAACACCTGTGGCCTTGCTGACCTTGTAGCAGACCTCTTTGATAATGCTGCGGCATACGGCGGCGATGTTGACGTCC
>CAZWID010000155.1:0-1838 GCA_964634065.1 uncultured Oscillospiraceae bacterium
GGACCGAGTGCTCCGGTTATCGCAAGCACGACCGCAACGAAGTTTAAGAGCATCGAAAAAGAAAGATTGAAGCGTATCTTCCGCATCATTTTTTTCGACAGCGCAAAGAGATGCGGAAGCTCCTTTATCTCGTCATCGACAAGTGCGATATCCGCAGCGTCTACAGCTATGTCGCTTCCGACACCGCCCATCGCTATGCCGACGGTCGCTTTCTTCAACGCCGGAGCATCATTTATGCCGTCACCGATCATGCAGACCGCTCTGCCTTTCTTCATCTCCGTCTCAATGAAGATGAGTTTATCCTCCGGCAGGCAATTTGCTTTGACCTTGTTTATTCCCAGTCGTCCGGCAATGGTCGAAGCAGAATACACGCTGTCGCCCGTAAGCAGTACCGATTGTATGCCGAGATTTTTCATTGACGAAATAAGCTCAGTGCTTTCGCTTCTCACCGTATCTGACAGAACGACAAAGCCCGAAAGTGCTTTGTCCACCGAGACATATATCACGGTGCAGCCCTCATCGAGATACTTCTCCGCCGACGGATGAGACAGACCTATGAGCTTTGTATTTCCTGCCGATATAAGGTGTCCGCCGACATTTGCCGTAACGCCCTCTCCCGGTATCATAACGAAATTCTCACAGCCTTCCGGTTCTTTGGCGTAGCAGCGAACTATCGCCTTACCGAGCGGATGCTCGCTTAGCTTTTCCGCCGCAGCCGCAAAGGAATATATCTCGTCCTCGCTATACTCGGATACGCTGCACACCTTTATGACCTCCGGAAAACCGTAGGTGAGCGTTCCGGTTTTATCAAAAGTTATGACATTGACATCGGAAAGTCGCTCCAAAGCGTCGCCCTCACGAACCAAAAAACCGTGCTTTGCCGCATTTGCTATTGCCGCAACAATAGCCGTCGGCGTGGCAAGCACCAGGGCGCAGGGGCAGAACACGACCAAAACGGTAACGGCACGGATGATTTCACCCGACATATACCACGATACCGCTGCGGCAACAAGAGCCATGACAACTATCCATGTTGCCCATTTGTCTGCCGTGCGAACGATTTTTGCCTTGCCTGCATCCGCAGAGCGTACAAGTGCTATCATTCGCTGTATCGAGCTGTCCTCCCCTACTCTGCTTGCACGCATCTCGAATGCGCCGAACTGATTCACCGTACCGGACGACACCTCGTCACCGACACACTTGTCGACAGGGAGGCTTTCTCCTGTGACAATTGCCTGATTTATCGAGGTTTGACCCGATATTATAACGCCGTCGACCGCAACGGTCTCACCCTGCAAAACTCTTATGATGTCCCCGACCTTTATCTCCTCGGCAGGAACAATGCGTTCGCCGTCACCTGATATGAGTCTTGCCGTTTGCGGAGTGAGACGCACAAGCTTTTCGATGCCCTCATTTGCCTTGGCAACGGTGAGCTCCTCAAGCAATGAACCTATCTGCATGATAAACGCCACTTCTCCGGCTGCGAAATCCTCACCGATAAGAAGCGATGCGATAAGAGCCATAGACACAAGCACATCGGCTTTAATGTCAAATCTCGTAATAAGCCCTATGATTGCCTCCGTTACTATCGGCAGACCGCATAGCACCACGGCAATCCATGCGGCATCAAAGGGCAAGGCGAAAATGTCAAAAACACTTATCAAAAGAGCGGTACCGGAAATCACAAGCAGAATGATGTCTTTTTTCAGTCCGCCTAAATCCATAAAACGCTCTATCTTTTCAACTATGCTGTTCATAATTCCTCCAGTAAGCTGAGGGGAATCGAACCATATCGGTTTCGGTATGCTGATTTCCGCTCATGCTGCGTTAAATCCCTT
>CAZWID010000156.1:0-1834 GCA_964634065.1 uncultured Oscillospiraceae bacterium
CGTCTGGACAAGACCAACATCATCCACTGCCCCATCGGCAAGGTCTCCTTCGGCGAGCAGAAGCTGTTTGAGAACTACGCGGCTCTCATCGGCGCAATCATCAAGGCAAAGCCCGCAGCGGCAAAGGGTCAGTACATCAAGTCCTGCGTCACCGCTTCCACAATGGGTCCCGGCGTCAAGATCAACGCCCAGAAGCAGCTTTAATTTAATTAAACTCAAAAAGCCGAAGCGCAAAGCTTCGGCTTTTTCATATGCATTTCACTTGTTATAGTCGGAGAGGCGGGTGAGGTCGCCGGTGGTGGGCGTGTAGCCTTCGAGTGCCGCCATCGCGTCCTCCGGACTTGCCGCAACATCGTACAGCGCAAGGCAGCCCTGCGACATGAACCGACGGGACGCGGTGTGCTCCAAAAGCGATATCAGCGGCGCATAATAGCCGTCGGTGTCGAGAAAGACTATCGCACGTCGAGTCCTTCCGAGCTGCTTTAACGTCAGCATCTCGAACAGCTCCTCATACGTACCGATGCCGCCGGGGAGAACAATACAGGCGTCGCTGCGCTCCTCCATGAGCTGCTTGCGCTCACGCATGGTCTCGGTGAATATCAGCTCCGTGCAGCCCTCATACAGTATGCCCGGCTCATCGAAAAACCTCGGTGCGATGCCTATTATCTTGCCGCCGTGAGCCGAAACGCCGCGTGCGACCGCGCCCATGAGACCCTCTCTGCCGCCGCCGAACACGAGAGAGTGCCCGTTTATCGCAAGCAGCTCACCGAGCCTTTGCGCCTCCGTGTAGAATATTTCGTCGAGCTTCGCACTGGACGCTCCGAATATGCATACATTCATGTGTTTTACCTCATTTGCCGGGCTTATTTTTTCTTAATCATCGCATCGCGCTCCGTGAGCATTTTTTCGTGAAATTCTTCGGGGAGGTACTTCATAAATTCGTCAAACGCCGCTTCGTCGTACTCAAAATAGAAGGTGCCTCCGTTTGTATTATCGGGGAAGTTCTTCATCTCCTCGGCGGTGAGCGGATGATTTGAAATGTACACCCACTTTATCCACAGATTTTTAATAAAGCCGCAATCGGTGACATTGCTCCAAAACAGATCGTCGGTGTGCTCGTTGAGGTAAAAGCGCATACACTTATCTCCGAACGACACCATCGAAAAGCCGAAGGAGTTGACGGAGGTCAGCTTGAAGCCGAACACCCAAAGACCCGACACGCAGCCGAGTATCACAAGCAGTCCGATGATATAGTTGTCCCCGAGTCCGCCGATGAGGCAGACCGCAAGCCCCACGATCGCAAAGGCAAGAAGCCCTATCGCGACGAAAAACAGCAGCTTCATAAGACTTCCGCTGAGTCTCATACTGTTGGTAACTTTGAATTTTTTGATAGGTTCTTTCGGCATTTTTCAGTCCTCCGTTATGATTTCACCGTAGAGTGCCCAAGTGTTCGAGCCGGTGATTTTTACGTTTGCAAAGCTTCCTATGAGCGACGGTGAGCCCGCTATATGCACCAGTCTGCCGCCGTTTGTTCTGGACGACAGATTATACTCCGCCTTACCCGTTTCGCCGTCTACGAGCACCTTGACGGTTCTGCCCTCGTATTCGGCGTGCTTTTCCGCCGAGATACCGTTTGCGGTGTCGAGCAGTCTGTCAAACCGTACCTGCTTTTGCTCACGCGTCGTCGGGTCGGGCATTTCCGCCGCCGGAGTACCGACACGCTTCGAGTAGATGAAGGTGAACATCGCGTCATACCGCACCTTTTCGCACAGTGCTATAGTGTCCTCGAAATCCTCCTCCGTCTCACCGGGGAAGCCGACGATTATATCCGTCG
>CAZWID010000157.1:0-1641 GCA_964634065.1 uncultured Oscillospiraceae bacterium
AGATCCATAAGCAGCTCCAAAACCTCGTCGATGACCTCGTGGATGCGCTGGTCGGGGCGGTCTATCTTGTTCACGACGACTATGACGCGGTGACCCAACTCAAGTGCTCTTGAGAGGACAAAGCGAGTCTGCGGCATGGGACCTTCGGCAGCGTCGACAAGCAAAATGACGCCGTTGACCATCTTAAGTATACGCTCGACCTCACCGCCGAAATCGGCGTGTCCCGGTGTGTCGACTATATTTATCTTCGTGTCTCCGTACTGTACGGCGGTGTTCTTTGCCATGATGGTTATTCCGCGCTCACGCTCGAGGTCGTTTGAGTCCATGACGCGGTCGACTATTTCCTGATTTTCTCTGTAAACGCCGCTCTGCTTGAGCATTTCGTCGACAAGCGTGGTCTTGCCGTGGTCGACGTGGGCGATTATTGCAATGTTTCTGAGCTTATTCATAATAAAGCAACTCCTCTGCATCCGATTCAACACAAACAATTATTTTATCACTGTTTATTTTAAATTACAATATTTTTTGTGCAATATATGAAAAAACCGCCGCAAAACAAAAGTTCTGCGGCGGAAAAGCTTTAATTACGACTCCTTCGGTTTTCTCAAAAACGCAAGTACGCCGATGAGCGTCGCAAGAAGTCCGACTCCGAAGTAAACGAGAAACAATATGCCGTAAGAGGTTTCGGCGGTAAACGCCTTCCACAGAATGACGGGAACAGCCAAAAACGGAACGTCATACATTGCAATGCCCTGTATCCAATAGCCGCCCAAGGTCGCAACTACCGCGACGACAAAGGAAAGGATTATGAGAAAACGTTGCCTTTTGAAAGTCGAGCTGCCGTCGGTTGCATATTCGTAGCCTTTTTTCAGACCAAAGGGCACGAGGATGCCCAAAGCGGGAGCGAAAAAGCCGGCTCTGAAAACGATTATCCACACCGCGATCACGACGACGGCGATGATAAGAGCACCCACGGTGCCCTTCCTGTATATCTCGGGCGAAATTTTTTCGTTCTTTTTTGACATTGCAAGCATCCCTCCGTTTGTTTGATTTTAACATAGAGAAAGAGCAAGGTCAAGTATTGGCAAATGCGACTGTCTGTGCTAAAATATGAAAAAAGCAAAATCGGAGGTAAATTATGCTCTTATTTCAGGTATATCGCAGTGCAAGCACAAAGGTTGTCGGACTGATGCAAGGCAGCTTGAACTATACGAAGGACAAGTACGAGGATGTCGTCGGAGATGATCCCGCGGAAATACTCAACGGCATAACCTTGGAGCTTGAGCCCTATGTTTTCGGTGATGCGACGATGACGACGGATAAGGCTCGGGAGCTTATCGATGCCTACACCGCCTTTCAGGAAGCCTTTGACGTCGATATGGATGAAGAAATATCGGGGCTCGAGAGCATCCTGATGTACATGGATATTTAAAGTGATAATGAAAAAAGCCGTCCGAATTTTCGGACGGCTTAAATCTTCAGACTATGCTCAGTCGGTGACGTAGGGCAGAAGAGCGATAACACGGGCTCTCTTGATCGCCTCGGTGAGCTGACGCTGATGCATTGCGCAGGTGCCGGTGGTGCGGCGGGGCAGGATCTTGCTGCGCTCGGACATATAGCGGCGAAGCTTTGCGGTATCCT
>CAZWID010000158.1:0-1609 GCA_964634065.1 uncultured Oscillospiraceae bacterium
ACCCCGATTCCCTGCTCAATTTCTACCGCGCCGCTTTGGAATACCGCCGCGACAACAAGCTCGTTATTTACGGCAAGTACCGCGAGCATTACGCCGACAGCGATGAGCTTTACGTCTATGAGCGCAGCTATGAGGACAGGCGACTGCTCGTCATCTGCTCATTTACGGAGGAGCCTGTGCGCTTCGACGCGCCCTACGGCTTCGATCTCGAAAAGGGCAAGCTCGAGTTTTGCAATTACGACAACTGCTATATTATATCCGACGGCTTTACGACAAAGCCGTACGAAATGAGGGTGTATTCGTTTTGATGAGACGGCATGACAGGGAGATAAAAGAGATTTCGGAAATACATTCGCTTATAGACCGCTGCGATACGCTGCGCCTCGGCTTTTGCGACGGCGATACGCCGTATGTCGTTCCCCTGTCCTTCGGCTTTGAGGAGCACGACGGCACATTCATTTTCTACATTCACGGCGCAAAAGAGGGCAGACGGCATACGCTTGCGAAAGCGGCAGCCAAGGTGTGCGTGGAGCTTGATAATTGCAAGGGCTTTGTCAAGAGTGTCGGCGGACTCACGGCGGATTATGAGAGCTTCATCGGCGTCGGTGAAATCGAAACCGTCACGGATGAGGAGGCGGTAAAGGCTCTCGAGCTTCTTTGTCGGCACTGCGGCTTTGACACAATGCCATGCACCCAAAAGGTCGTCGACATGACCTGCGTCGAAAAAATCACCGTTTCGGATTTCACGGCAAAGTGTCGTTTCAAAAAGTAAATAATAAGGAGAGAAAGAGAAGATGTTTTGCGGAAAATGCGGAAGCAACATTCCCGAAGGTTCGACAACCTGCCCCGTATGCGGCAGTCAAATCGGCACCGCCGTTCCACCGATGCCGGACTACAACCCCAACCCCTATTCCGGCTACGTTCCACCGACGCCGCCCAAAAAGTCCAACAAGCTGCCGATAATAATCGCCGCTGCCGCGGTGCTTGTCATCGCCGTCGCACTGCTGCTGTATTTCTTTGTATTCAAGGGCAGCATAGGTAACGGCGGTGCGAAGGATATCGCCGAGATGTACTTTGAAGCCTACTACGTCACCGGCGATGCGGACGCACTTTTGGACGAGATCAACGACGATGTTTTGCAAACCTATTTTGAATACTGCAACGAAGAATACGATGTTCACGCCGATTACGACGATCAACTCGACGACTTTAAAGACGCCGTAGAAAGCGACTATGATGATGAAATCGAATACGTTGAAGAAGAACTCGATGACGATTGGACTGCCGATATAGAGATCGTCGATTGCAGAAAGGTGCCTACCTCGAGCCTCGATTACTGGGAAGAGGATTTCGATGATGCGGGAATAGAGATTGAGGAAGGAGTGGTCGTTCTGGTATGGATAAACTACACCAATGACGACGGCGACACCTACGGCTTCTATGACAGCCTTCAGGTATTTAAGATCGACGGGAAATGGTATCCCAACCTTTGGAGCATATACAGCCCCGCATATTACTGATACACTTCAAAAAAACAGACAGGCATCCGAACGAGTGAACTGCTCCAATTTGTGCGGACAGTACAAAAACAGACACTATGGCAGATAAA
>CAZWID010000159.1:0-1530 GCA_964634065.1 uncultured Oscillospiraceae bacterium
TGATCGACGTTTCCAAGTGCGTACAGTGCGGTCACTGTGCAGACATTTGCCCGCGTCATATCATCAAGATCCACGCTCCCGTTGCAGTAACGGTACACAACTAAACATTATTTTCATCGAAAACCGTCGAACCATTGTTCGGCGGTTTTTGCATATCCATAGCAAGATAGCACAAACTATAGCCGTCAGGAGTGAGGATATGAGCGTAAAGCATAAGAAGATAGTTTTGGCGGTGTTTGTGATCTTTGCCGTCAATATGTTCATAATCGCCCTTGCACAGTCCGCAAGAGCCGACAGCTATAAGCAGGGCTCTACGGGTGCTACGGTGAAAGAGATACAAACGAGACTCAAAAGCTGGGGATATTACGACGGCAGCGTCGACGGCATATTCGGAAGTCAGACCGAAAAAGCGGTGAGATACTTTCAAAGCAAAAACGGACTGACCGTCGACGGCAAGGTGGGAGCGCAGACTCTTGCCGCACTCGGCATATACGAAAAGTCAAGCGGCAGTTCGGGGTACAGCGAGGGCGATGTCTATCTGCTTGCGAGACTGATATCGGCAGAGGCGAGAGGAGAGCCCTATATCGGTCAGGTCGCTGTCGGTGCAGTAGTCTTAAACAGAATAAAGCATCCGTCATTCCCGAACAGCCTTTCCGGTGTCATATATCAGACGGGAGCCTTCTCCTGTATGTACGACGGACAGTTCGATCAGCCGATAGCTGACTCGGCATACAGAGCGGCGCGTGAGGCTCTGTCCGGCTCCGACCCGACAGGCGGTGCGATATATTACTTCAATCCGGCAACGGCAACAAGCAAATGGATATGGTCACGACCGCATATCGTTACGATAGGCAGCCACAGATTTTGCGCATGACTTGAAAAAATGTCGGTCGTCGTGTATAATGTGAAAAAATCAACGGCGACAGCCGGTACATAGAAAGGATACTCCATATGACCCATTGCCCTAAATGCGGAAAGTATATCCCCGACGGCGGCAGAATGTGCATAGCCTGCGGATGGAAGCCCGAGGAGGATGACGCTTTTCTCAAGGACAATCCCTATATAAACTATTTGCAGCGCATTATGGATACCGTTGTCAACGAATTTCCGGGCAAGGAAGGCGGAGAGCTCGACTCGAATCTCCATGAGCACGATAATACGGGGTGGATCGCCGCCGCAAGCTATCTCGGACCCGCATTTATATATACTTATTTTAAATACGGGGACAGTGACATAGTGCGGTATCATGCGAATCAGGCTTGCATACTCTTTCTGCTGAACATAGCGGCTGAATTTATAGGCAAGACGCCGATACTCGGAAAACCGCTGAAAAGCATCGCTTCTCTTGCACTGTTCGGTTTGGCGTTCGTCGGAGCAAGAGCCGCCGTAGCGAAAAAGTGCGAACCGGTCCCGTTCGTAGGAGAACTGGGTATAGAGCTGCTCAAGTGACTACATTTTGTGCCGACGCCGTGCCGAAAATACAAGACACGGTGTCGGCAAAATTATCTCAAAAAAGTTGCAAAAAAGTGT
>CAZWID010000160.1:0-1503 GCA_964634065.1 uncultured Oscillospiraceae bacterium
AAGCTGGGAAAATCTCCAGACGCTTATCGATGAAAGCGCAAACGGCAGCTATGCGATCTGCGAATGTATCTGCCGCAAGATCCGTAAGGAATACGATGAGCTTGCAGACGATCCCGTCATCGAATGGTGTATGCCGCTCGGTGACTATGCGGAGTATGCGATACGCACCGGTAAGGGTCGCAGACTGACCCGTGAGGAATACATGGCAAAGCTGAAAGAGGCGGAGGATCTCGGCTATGTCCACAATGTTTCCAATCACGACGGTCCCTCCCCCATCGAATACATATGCAACTGCGACTATAAGAGCTGTATGTCGATCAGAGCATCAAACTACACCAAGGCCGCTAATCTCCAAAAGTCGAACTTCGTTGCAACGGTCGACACCGAAAAGTGCGTTGCCTGCGGCAACTGCGTCGAAAAGTGCCCTGCAAATGCGGTAACACTCGGTCAGAAGCTTCCGCAGAAGATTGATGTTAAGTACATTGACAGCGAATTTCCGCCCGAAACCAACGCCATCACATGGGGACCCGAGCACTGGGATCCCGATTTTCTCGATCACAGAGAAAATGTTCGTTCCGAAACGGGCACTTCCCCCTGCAAGACCAACTGTCCTGCACATATCGCCGTTCAGGGTTATCTCAAAATGGCTGCGCAGGGTCGCTACCGTGATGCGCTTGAGCTCATAAAGCAGGAAAATCCCCTTCCTGCCGTTTGCGGAAACATCTGCAACCGCCGTTGTGAGCAGGTCTGCACGAGAGGAAATATAGACGAGGCAGTGGCAATAGACGAGGTCAAGAAATTCATCGCTTACCGTGAGCTGAACGAAGAAGATCGTTTTGTCCCGAAGAAAAAGCGTGAGGAAGGCAAAAAGATCGCCGTTATAGGTGCAGGTCCTGCCGGTCTTAGCTGTGCATACTTCCTCGCCGTTGAGGGGCACTCTGTCACGGTGTTTGACAAGAACCCCGATGTCGGCGGTATGCTGCGCTACGGCATCCCTGCATTCCGTCTTGAAAAGGACATCATCGCCGCCGAGGTCGATGTGCTGAAAAAGCTCGGTGTCGAGTTTAAGTGCGGTGTCGAGGTCGGACGGGACATCACCATTGATGCACTTCGCCATGACGGTTACGCCGGCTTCTTCATCGCCATCGGAGCGCAGAAGTCCTCAAAGCTTCGTGTCAAGGGCGAAGAGCTCCGTGGAGTTTACGGCGGTGTCGATTTCCTGAGAGATGTTAACGACGGCAAGAGTGTATCACTCGGCAAAAAGGTTGCGGTCATCGGCGGCGGTAATGTCGCTATCGATGTCGCTCGCACGGCTGTCCGCTGCGGTGCGGATGAGGTCTGCGTGATATATCGCCGCGGTGAAAAGGATATGCCCGCCGACGCAAAAGAGCTTGCGGAGGCAAAGGAGGAGGGTATCACCTTCCGTTTCATGAGCTCTCCTGCCGAGATACTCGGCAATGACGGTGCGGTCAGCGAGATAAAGCTTGAGCTCATGAAGCCCGG